>NZ_LXJP01000004.1:0-206403 GCF_001728855.1 Pseudomonas sp. AP19
GGTTCAGGCAATGATGTATTGATTGACCCACTGCATTCGCGAGCAAGCCCGCTCCCACATTTGGCTCGCGTAGAGTCAGATGCACTGCATTCCAGCCCAATCAGGAGCTCCATCAACATGGCCGTTAACTGCACCACCCTTGAACAAGTCCGCGCAAACATCGACCGCCTCGACCAGCAAATCGTCGCCCTACTGGCTGAACGCGGCCACTACGTTTGCCAGGCCGCTCGCTTCAAAAAAGACTCGGACGACGTCAAGGCGCCGCAACGGGTTGAACAGGTGATCGCCAAGGTGCGGGGGTTATCCGAGGCGTTGGGCGCTAACCCTGAGGTGACTGAGCAGGTGTATCGCGCCATGATTGCGGCGTTTATCCAGCAGGAATTGGCTGAACATGCCGCGCTGACGAATAACCAGACGGCATAACCCCCTTTGTGGCGAGCAGGCTTGCCCCGCTCGCCACAGAAGCAGGATTTGCCTGCTAAGGGGCGGGTGTCATCGCTTGGGTCAGGTCATCGACGACGGCCTTGCCCATCTCACACAGATAATGCGCGGCCCAGGCGTATTGTTCGCCGCGCACATCCATGGCGGCTTCCATGGCGAGTTTCTTCGAGTAAAAAAGCAAGGTGGAGGCGTGTTCCAGCGCTTGATCAATCGGCATGCCGGCATTGACGCGGAACAGCGGTTTTGCGTTTTCGCCGTAGTCGCCAAAGGTGACAACGCCGAGGGTGGTGATTGAGGACAGGGGTGGATCGGGGACGACTTTAGACATGGTTTTTCCTTAGGTTAATAAGTAAGAACCGCCACAGCACGTCGCTAAACATGGAGAGGTGGCAGCTGTACGCGGGTTAGCGAACCGGTAACCTAGGAACCCGGTAGACCCGAAGGTCTCCCGCGCACAGCCGCCATAACACGATAAGGCAGGCAAAAAGCGCGAGCCAAAGGAGTTGAGGAAGTCGTACCTACGTTTCTCGGGTCGCTAAACCCAGTCGCTGTTTTGCAGCGACCCGAGGAGGCTAGACACTCAAACCCTAAGGCACAATAGGCCAGGGATTCTCTAGGAAACGTCCTGCAATTTAAAGAGAATCGTCGTTGATGGCCCTTTAGCCCAACACCTTTCTCACCTCGCTTTCACACCTGCCCGACAAATCCCTGACTAGACTTGCCCTATCAGCCGTGAAACGGCCAGGGAGCAAGCGATGTGGCGGTACGCGTTAATGCTGTGCGCGGTAGTGGGGTTGTCGGGCTGCCAATCGACCCACCAGGAGTTGCTGGCTAAAGGTTATCCACCGGCCTTTGCCGACGGTTTTGATGACGGTTGCAGCAGCGGTCGCCAGGCCGCTGGGGTGATCAGTGGGGAGTTTCGCAAAAACGTACCGCGCTACCTGAAAGACCGCGAATACGCCGAGGGCTGGGAAGATGGCTTTCGCCAGTGCAAGGCCATGCGCGAGAACGAGGAGTTGCGCGACTACAAGGACAACCACTGGGATGACCGTGAGCGCGCCTGGCAGCACGAGAAAGACCGCGACGCCGGCAGGGCTTATCGCGCGCAATAGGTCGCTTTCAGACATCCAGCGAAACTAAAGCCCGGCGACCATGGCCCAACTTCCATAGAGGGAGCATGTCATGAGCCGAGCTTTTGTTAACGAAGACAACGCCGCCGCACAGGCCGACCAGCCGGTGGAGCGCCAGGTCAGTGAGCAACCCAATCACCTGACCGCGCAAGGGTTGGCGCAGTTGCAGGCCAAGGTCGCGCAATTGCAGCAGGAATACAGCGTCGAATCCGCCAGAGGCGAACAGGCCGATAAGCAGCGCCAGGCGGATCTTGAACGGGATTTGCGCTACTTCAACCAGCGCGTGCAAAGCGCACACGTGGTGGCGCCGGCCACCTCCACCGACAAGGTGCAGATCGGCAGTTGGGTCACCTTCGCCAACGAACAGGACGAACAGCAGCGCATTCAACTGGTGGGTGAAGACCAGGCCGATGCCGGCGCTAACCTGATCAATTGGGGCTCGCCGTTAGGCCGCGCATTGCTGGGCGCCCAGGTGGGCGACGAGGTGCTGTGGAAGCGCCCCGTCGGCGATCAAATGATTGAAGTGCTGCAGGTCGAGCCCGAGCGTTAAACGATACCTTGCGCCAGCATCGCGTCAGCCACCTTCACGAAGCCCGCGATGTTCGCGCCCTTCACGTAGTTGACCCGGCCGTTTTCCTCGCCGTAATGCACGCAGGCGTGGTGGATCGACTGCATGATGGTGTGCAGCTTGCTGTCCACTTCGCGGGCGGTCCACAGCAGGCGCATGGCGTTCTGCGACATTTCCAGGCCACTCACGGCCACGCCGCCGGCATTGGATGCCTTACCGGGCGCGAACAGAATGCCCGCCTCGATAAAGATATCCACAGCCTCAAGCGTGGTCGGCATATTCGCGCCTTCAGCCACGCAAATGCAGCCGTTGCGCAGCAGCGTGCGGGCGGCGTCGGCGCCCAGTTCGTTCTGGGTGGCGCACGGCAGCGCGATGTCGCAGGCCAACTCCCAAGGGGCTTTGCCTTTGCGAAACTCCAGGCCAAAGCGCTCGGCCAGTTCGCTGATGCGCCCGCGCTGCACGTTTTTCAACGTCAGCAGGGCCGACCATTGCTCCTCGGTCAAACCGCTTTCGGCGTACAGGGTGCCTTCGGAGTCGGACAGTGAAATCACCTTGCCGCCCAGGTCCATGACCTTGCGTGCCGCGTATTGCGCCACGTTACCCGAGCCGGACACGGCCACGCGTTTGCCTTCAACTCGCTGAGCATTGCGCTTGAGCATTTCTTCGGCGAAGTACACGCAGCCGAAACCGGTGGCTTCGGGACGAATCAGGCTGCCGCCGTAAGTCATGCCTTTGCCGGTCAGCACCGAGGTGAATTGGTTGCTGAGGCGTTTGTACTGGCCAAACAGAAAGCCGATTTCACGGGCGCCCACGCCGATATCACCGGCCGGCACGTCCACGTCCGCACCAATGTGGCGGTACAACTCGCTCATGAACGCCTGGCAGAAGCGCATGACTTCGGCATCGCTCTTGCCCTTGGGGTCGAAGTCCGAGCCGCCTTTGCCGCCGCCCATGGGCAACGAGGTCAGGGAGTTTTTGAAGGTCTGTTCGAAAGCCAGGAACTTGAGCACGCCCAGGTTCACCGACGGGTGGAAACGCAGGCCGCCTTTGTAGGGGCCGATGGCGCTGTTCATCTGGATGCGGAACCCGCGATTGACCTGGACCTTACCGTGATCATCCACCCACGACACTCGGAAGATAATCGCACGTTCCGGTTCGCAGATGCGCTCCAGAATACCCGACGTCAGGTAGTGAGGGTTGGCGTCGAGAAACGGCCACAAACTGCGCAGGACTTCTTCTACCGCTTGGTGGAATTCCGGCTGGTCGGGGTCGCGTTTCTTCAGGCGAGCGAGGAAGGATTCGACGGATTCGATCATGAAAAGTCTCGGCAAATTGATTGTTTTTAAGAGAGATTGAGCCGGACCTTAGCAATTCATGTTGCACCTGAAAAGCGCAAAATGTCGCCTTTGTGAATTTAAATGGTGCATTGGATATAAATTATTGTGCTTTTTTGCACCATGAAAGGGATTTCAACTCACGGCATGCACCAACAGTTAAACAGCCTTCGCGAGCAAGCCCGCTCCCACATTTGATCGGGTTCCCACTTTGGAATGCGGTCGAATGTGGGAGCGGGCTTGCTCGCGAATGAATTCAACGCGGTCCACCTGAATAACGCGCAAAAAAAACGGAGCCCGAAGGCTCCGCTTTTTTCAAACCAGCCCGACTCAGGCCAGTTTTTTGTGCCGTACACGGTGCGGCTGGGCAGCAGCTTCACCCAAACGCTTTTTGCGGTCCGCTTCGTACTCGGTGTAGTTACCTTCGAAGAACACCGCTTGGGAGTCGTCTTCGTACGCCAGGATGTGGGTCGCGACGCGGTCAAGGAACCACCGATCGTGAGAGATCACAATGGCGGCGCCCGGGAAGTCCAACAGGGCTTCTTCCAGGGAACGCAGGGTTTCAACGTCGAGGTCGTTGGACGGTTCGTCGAGCAGCAGCACGTTGCCGCCCTCTTTAAGGGTCAGGGCCAGGTGCAAGCGACCGCGCTCACCACCGGACAGGTCCTTGACGAACTTCTGCTGGTCGCCGCCCTTGAAGTTGAAACGGCCGACGTAAGTACGCGACGGGATTTCATAGTTGCCGATGCGGATCTGGTCGGAACCGTCGGAGATCTGCTGGAATACCGTCTTGCTGCCATCCAGGTCCTCACGGCTCTGATCCACACACGCCAGCTGCACGGTTTCGCCGACTTCGATGGTGCCCGAATCCGGCGTTTCCTTGCCCATCAGCATGCGGAACAGCGTGGATTTACCCGCACCGTTACCCCCGATAACACCGACGATCGCGCCTTTTGGCATAGAGAACGACAGGTTATCGATCAACACGCGGTCGCCATAACCTTTGGAAACGTTCTTGAACTCGATGACCTTGTCACCCAGGCGCGGACCGGCCGGGATGTAGATCTCGTTGGTTTCGCTGCGCTTCTGGAATTCCTGCGACTGCATTTCTTCAAAGCGTTGCAGACGTGCCTTGGATTTGGACTGGCGGGCCTTGGCGCCTTTGCGCACCCACTCCAGCTCTTCCTTCATGGCTTTTTCGTGGGCCGATTGCTGCTTGGATTCGGCGGCCAGACGGTCGGACTTGGCTTCCAGCCAACCGGAGTAGTTGCCCTCGTAAGGGATGCCGGCGCCACGGTCGAGCTCGAGGATCCAGCCGGCGACGTTGTCCAGGAAGTACCGGTCGTGCGTGATCGCAACCACGGTGCCCGGGAAATCATGCAGGAAGTGTTCAAGCCAGGCGACGGAATCGGCGTCCAGGTGGTTGGTCGGTTCGTCGAGCAGCAGCATGTCGGGTGCCGACAGCAGCAGGCGGCACAGGGCCACACGACGCTTTTCACCACCGGACAGGAATTCAACCTTGGCGTCCCACGCCGGCAGGCGCAGTGCATCGGCGGCGACTTCCAGCTGGCGGTCCAGGTTGTGACCGTCGCTGGCCTGCAGGATGGCTTCGAGCTTGGCCTGTTCGGCGGCGAGCTTGTCGAAGTCGGCATCTTCTTCGGCGTAGGCGGCGTAGACCTCGTCCAGGCGGGCCTGGGCGTTCTTGATCACGCTGACCGCTTCCTCGACCACTTCACGTACGGTCTTGGTCGGGTCCAGAATAGGCTCTTGCGGCAGGTAGCCGATGTTCAGTTCGGGCATCGGGCGTGCTTCGCCTTCGAACTCGGTGTCGACGCCGGCCATGATTTTCAGCAGCGTGGACTTACCCGAACCGTTGAGGCCGAGCACGCCGATCTTGGCGCCTGGGAAGAAGGACAGCGAAATGTTTTTCAGGATTTCCCGCTTCGGCGGAACAACTTTTCCCAGCCGATGCATGGTGAAGACGTATTGAGCCATGGTGAACCTAGCGTCAGTGACTGATGAATTAAGCGGGCGAAGCCCGTGCAGGCCATGCGCCGCGCGGGCCGTTGATGGTGATCAATGCCTGCGTGCGAAAAAAGCCTGAAGTCTGGGGCTGGAACGCCCCCGCGTAACCGGCAAAGCTACCTGAATGCGCTTGGGCAGTCCAGCCAGGCGGGACTGGCACTTTGCCACAACTCAAGGCATGCTAGCCGCCCTCCGGGCGTCCGGCTTATAGTGCACGTCGCGCGCCAATCCAGCCAAACCGCAGGATCACAGCTTGTCCAAAGTCACGCCGCCCACTCCTCTGCGCGCCGCTCATATAGCGCCGGGAGCGCCCCTGCACGGCACCTTGAAAGGCGCATTGGCGACGCTTGTCCTTATGCTGCTCGCGCTATTGTTCTGGCAACTGCTGGACCAATTGCAGCAAAACCAGAAAAACCAGCAGCAATACACCATTGATTACAGCGCCGACCTGGCTGAGCAGATCAGCCTGAACATGGCCCTGAGCGCGAAAATCGCCCTGAACCTGTTACCGATGGTCGAGCCGCCGCGTAACGACGAACAACAGCAAGCGCTGATGCGCACCTTGCAACGCTCGTTGCCGGAGCTGCGCAGTTTCGCCCTGCTCGCCCCCAGCGGTGCGCTGATCAGTGACAGCGCCAAAGACAGCCAGGACCGCGCCTGGCTTGAAGAACTGGTACAGCGCAGCCACTCGCAACCTTATTACCTGAGCAACAATGCCGACGGCACCCTCATTTATTTGTTGCTGCAGCAGCCCAGTGGCGGTTCAAAAATGTATTGGGCCCTGCGCCTGGCGCCCAGCTATCTGAGCAACCTCACCCGCCAGGATGGCCAGGGCCAGCGCCCGATGTGGGCCATCGAAAACCGCTTGAACCACCGCGTGGTCAGCCGCGACTCCGGCATGCCGGCACAGTGGGGCTCGGCGCTGACGCCGGATGAGTTGAATAAAAGCGTGTTGGTCACGCCCCTGAGTAAAAGTGACTGGCAGTTGCGCGGGCTGTTCGACCGCAGCGCCGTGCTGGAGCAACTGTTGCCGGCATTTATCGGCAAATGCCTGTTGGGCCTGGCCTTTTCGCTGATTCCGGTGATTGTGCTGCTGAATATGCGTCGCCGTCAGCGTCAGGTGCATGAAGGCCGCAGGCGTTATCAGGATATTTTCGAAGGCACCGGCGTGGCCCTGTGTGTGCTGGACCTGTCGGGGTTGAAGGCTTTTTTCGACAAATCCAAATTGCAGACTCGCGAGCAATGGCAGGTCTGGCTGCGCAACAACGCCGCAGAGCGCCAACAACTGCTTAAGGAATTGCGCGTCACCGAGGTTAACCAGGTGGCCGTGCGCCTGCTGAACGTCAGCTCTTGCGAGCAAGCGTGGGAGCGGCTCATTGATGATTGCCCGCGCAACGCCACGGCCATTGGCTTCCAGGTGCTGGAGGCGGTGCTGACCCAGCAAAAACAGTTGGAGTTGGAAATCCAGCTCAACGACTTCGCCGGCAATGACCAATACCTGTGGCTGGTAATGCGCCTGCCGGAGCAGCAGGACGACTTCAAGGCGGTGATTCTCAGCATCAGCGACATCACCAGCCGCAAGTTAATCGAGCTGTCGCTGGTGGAGCGCGAAAGCTTCTGGTCGGACGTGGTGCGTACCGTGCCCGACCACCTGTATGTGCAGGATGTGATCAGCCAACGCATGCTGTTCAGCAACCATCACTTGGGCCACACCCTCGGCTACAACAAGTCCGAACTGCAGCAAATGGGCGAGTACTTCTGGGAAATCCTGCTGAACCCGGAAGACGCCGAGCACTACCACGACTTGCGCCAGCAGCAACGCAAAGTCGGCTACACCACTCAACTGCACTGTCAGTTGCGCTTTCGTCACCGCAATAACCAATGGCGGCGCTTCGATATCCGCGAACAGGCCCTCGCCCGTGACAAATTTGCACAGGTCACCCGGATCATTGGCGTGGCCAAGGACATTACCGATCAGATCGAAGCCAGCGAATCCCTGCGCGACAGCGAGCAACGCTACCGCATGCTGGCCGAAAGCATCAGCGACGTGATTTGCTCCACCGACAGCCACCTGGCCCTCAACTACGTCAGCCCGTCGGTCAGCGCCGTGCTGGGCTATGACGTGGACTGGGTGTTCAAGAACGGCTGGCAGTCGATCATTGCCAACCCCCAGCAACTGAGCGGCATTTACAGCCTGGTGGAACACGTCAGCCGCGCGCTGGGCGACGCGGCCGCGTTGAACAAGCTGCGCGATGAAGTGCAGACTCAGTTGTTCCTGTTCGACTGCTTGCGCGCCGATGGGCGCAAAGTGCCGATCGAGCTGCGCCTGGTGCTGGTGTGGGACGACCACGGCGCGTTTGAAGGCATCCTCGGGGTGGGCCGCGATATCAGCCAGCAACGCCGCGCAGAGAAAGACCTGCGCATGGCCGCTACGGTATTTGAACACTCAACCTCAGCGATTCTGATCACTGACCCGGCAGGTTATATCGTGCAGGCCAACGAGGCGTTCAGCCGGGTCAGCGGCTATGCCGTGGCGGACGTGCTCGACCAATTGCCAAACATGCTTACCGTCGACGAGCAACAGGAAGCGCACCTGCGTTACGTGCTCAAGCAACTGCACCAGCACAGCACCTGGGAAGGCGAAGTCTGGCTCAAACGACGCAATGGCGAGCACTACCCGGCCTGGGTGGGCATTACCGCCGTGTTCGACGATGAAGGCGACCTGGCCAGCTACGTGTGTTTCTTCAGTGACATCAGCGAGCGCAAGGCCAGCGAACAGCGCATCCACCGTCTGGCGTATTACGACGCCTTGACCCACCTGCCCAACCGCACCTTGTTCCAGGACCGCCTGCACACGGCACTGCAGTCGGCTGAGCGGCAGAAGTCCTGGGTGGTGCTGATGTTCCTCGACCTTGACCGCTTCAAGCCGATCAACGACTCCCTGGGTCACGCCGCCGGCGACCGCATGCTCAAGGAGATGGCCACCCGCCTGCTGGGTTGCGTGGCCGAAGACGACACCGTGGCGCGCATGGGCGGTGACGAATTCACCTTGCTCCTGCAACCGCGAGTCAGCCGTGAGATGGCGCTGAACCGTGCCATATCGGTGGCCGAGCAGATTCTGGCGAGCCTGGTGAAGCCGTTTGTGCTGGAAGGCCGCGAGTTCTTTGTGACCGCCAGTATTGGCATCGCCTTGAGCCCGCAGGACGGCAACGAGCTGAGCCAACTGATGAAAAACGCGGATACCGCGATGTATCACGCCAAGGAACGCGGCAAGAACAACTTCCAGTTTTACCAGGCGGACATGAACGCCAGTGCCCTGGAGCGCCTGGAGCTGGAAAGCGACCTGCGCCACGCCCTGGAACAGAACGAATTCGTGCTGTATTACCAGCCGCAGTTCAGCGGCGATGGCAAACGTTTGACCGGCGCCGAAGCCCTGCTGCGCTGGCGCCACCCGCGTCGCGGCCTGGTGCCGCCTGGGGATTTCATTCCGGTGCTGGAAGAGCTCGGGCTGGTGGTGGATGTGGGCCGAAAGTCTCGGTCAACATTTCGGCGCGGCAATTCTCGGATGGCCAACTGGGCGAACGCATCGCCACCATTCTCAAGGACACCGGCCTGCCACCGGCGTGCCTGGAGCTGGAGCTGACCGAAAGTATCCTGATGCGCGAAGTCAACGAAGCCATGCAGATCCTCGCCAGCCTGAAAAACCTCGGCCTGAGCATTGCGGTCGACGACTTCGGCACCGGCTATTCGTCGCTCAACTACCTCAAGCAATTCCCCATCGATGTGCTGAAGATCGACCGCACCTTTGTCGACGGCCTGCCCTCTGGCGAGCAAGACGCGCAGATCGCCCGAGCCATTATTGCCATGGCCCACAGCCTGAACCTGGCGGTGATCGCCGAAGGCGTGGAAACCCATGAGCAGTTGGATTTCCTGCGTGAGCATGGCTGCGATGAGGTGCAGGGCTACTTGTTCGGGCGGCCGATGCCGGCGAATCGGTTCGAGGCGCAGTTCAGCAATGAAGCGCTGTTCATGTTTGACTGAAACCCTGCAGTGATGCTGATGGCCTCTTCGCGAGCAAGCCCGCTCCCACACTTGACCGAGTTGCAACTTTGAAAAGCGCTCGAATGTGCGCGCGGGCTTGCTCGCGAAGAGGCCGGTCACGGCACCGCCCATCTCCAGATGAGCCCCACTTGTCCGCGACATGATGTCCTTTCATATGCCATCTAAAACCCATTGGGTTAGAATGCCCTCCTTTTCTGCCCCCGATCCTTGAGGACCGCCATGTTCAGCCGTGATTTGACTATTGCCAAGTACGACGCCGATCTCTTTGCCGCCATGGAGCAAGAAGCCGTGCGCCAGGAAGAGCACATTGAGCTGATCGCTTCGGAAAACTACACCAGCCCCGCCGTCATGGAGGCTCAAGGTTCGGTTCTGACCAACAAGTACGCCGAAGGCTACCCAGGCAAGCGCTACTACGGCGGTTGCGAGTACGTCGACGTGGTTGAGCAACTGGCCATCGACCGCGCCAAGGAACTGTTCGGCGCCGATTACGCCAACGTCCAGCCACACGCCGGCTCCCAAGCCAACAGCGCCGTGTACCTGGCCCTGCTGCAAGGCGGCGACACCATCCTGGGCATGAGCCTGGCCCACGGCGGTCACCTGACCCACGGCGCCAGCGTTTCCTCCTCCGGCAAGCTGTACAACGCCGTTCAATACGGTATCGATGCCAACGGCCTGATCGACTACGACGAAGTCGAGCGCCTGGCGGTTGAACACAAGCCGAAAATGATCGTGGCCGGTTTCTCTGCCTACTCGCAGATCCTGGATTTCCCACGTTTCCGCGAAATCGCTGACAAGGTCGGCGCTTACCTGTTCGTCGACATGGCTCACGTAGCCGGTCTGGTCGCCGCTGGCGTCTACCCGAACCCGGTGCCTTTCGCTGACGTCGTGACCACCACCACGCACAAGACCCTGCGCGGTCCACGTGGCGGCCTGATCCTGGCTCGCGCCAACGCCGAGATCGAGAAGAAGCTGAACTCTGCCGTATTCCCTGGCGCCCAAGGTGGCCCGCTGGAGCACGTGATCGCCGCTAAAGCGATCTGCTTCAAAGAAGCCCTGCAGCCTGAGTTCAAGACTTACCAGCAGCAAGTCGTGAAAAACGCCAAGGCCATGGCCGGTGTGTTCATCGAACGCGGCTACGACGTGGTCTCCGGCGGTACTGAAAACCACCTGTTCCTGCTGTCGCTGATCAAGCAGGACATTTCCGGTAAAGACGCTGACGCCGCCCTGGGCAAAGCCTTCATCACCGTGAACAAAAACTCCGTGCCGAACGACCCACGTTCGCCGTTCGTCACCTCCGGCCTGCGCTTCGGTACTCCGGCGGTGACCACACGTGGCTTCAAGGAAGCAGAGTGCAAGGAGCTGGCCGGCTGGATCTGCGACATCCTGGCTGACTTGAACAACGAAGCCGTGATTGACGCGGTGCGTGAGAAGGTCAAGGCCATCTGCAAAAAGCTGCCGGTATACGGCGCTTGATTGCAGTTGCTTGAACAAAAAGCCCGGCGCTAGCGCCGGGCTTTTTTATGCCTGAAAACCCTGCCCTCTCAACACGAAATACATTCAAAGGTGGGAGCTGGCTTGCCTGCGATGTCGGGCTGTCAGTCAATGCAGTGGTGACTGAGCCACCGCCATCGCAGGCAAGCCAGCTCCCACAGTGACCGGGTTCCCATTCAGGGTTGATAGACCCGGGCAAAGCCTTCGCGAATCTTGTCTTCCGGCAGTTCGTCAGCAATAAACACGATCACACTTTCCCGCGCCTCGCCCTCGGCCCATTCGGTATCCCAATCGAACCCGTAGAGTTTGAGCACGCCCTGGAACACCATGCGCCGGTCTTCCCCGGCAATATTCAGCACGCCCTTGTAGCGCAGCAGTTGCTTGCCGTGGTCTTCCAGCAGTTCGTTCATGAACGCGCTGAGGCGGTCGATATCCAGCGGCTGGTCGGTGCGCAGCACCAGGCTGGAGATGCGGTCGATGGACGGTGCGGCGCTGACCGGGCGCAGGCTCATGCCGGCGTTGAGGTTAAAGCCGCGTACATCCAGCAATTCAGCCAGGTCGATGGCGCCGTGGTCGACCACGCGTATCGGCGCTCGGCGGTTGATGCGGGTCAGCCGTTGGCTGAGGGCGTCGAAGGTCGCCTCATCCACCAGGTCGCGCTTGCTCACCAAAAGCCGATCGGCAAAACCGATCTGAGCCTGGGCGATGGTCTGGGTCAGGTGGTGCTCGGCGTGCGCCGCATCCACCAGGGTGATGATGCCGTCGAGGATGTAGCGCTCGCGCAATTCTTCATCGATAAAAAAGGTCTGGGCCACAGGCGCAGGGTCCGCCAGGCCGGTGCACTCGATCACCAGCCGGTCGAAGGCAATCTCGCCGCTGTCCAGGCGTTCAAGCAGCAGGTACAGGGCTTTGGTCAGGTCGGTGTGGATGGTGCAGCACACGCAGCCGTTGGACAGGGTCATGACTTGCACCGGTTCGGCGCCCAACAGCTGGGTATCGATACCGGCGTCACTGAATTCGTTTTCGATCACGGCGATTTTCAGGCCGTGCTCGGCCTTGAGCAGGTGACGCAGCAAGGTGGTCTTACCGGCGCCGAGGAAGCCGCTGAGGACGGTGACGGGGATGGGAGAGGACAAAGACAGTTCTCCTGATAACTGAAGGAACACAAAACAAATGTGGGAGCGGGCTTGCTCGCGAAGGCGGTGTATCAGTCGAAGTCAGCATCAACTGACAGACCGCCTTCGCGAGCAAGCCCGCTCCCACAGAGGATCACTGCAAACCCGAGAACCGGGCTAGCAGCACTTAGGCCCACCCTTGCCACCGTAACGGGCCTCCTGGCGTTCCCGGAAGAACGCCTTGTAGTCCATCACCGGTTTGTCCGGGTGCTTGGTTTGCATATGCTCGACGTACGTATCGTAGTCGGGCATGCCGACCATCAGGCGCGCGGCCTGACCGAGGTATTTACCGAGGCGACTGATGTCATTGAACATGCTTGCAATCCTCGATTACGCGTCCGGTACAGCCTGGAATGGGGCTTCTTTATCCGTACGCTCTTTGTTGCCCCAGGCGGCGACGCCGACTTTGAGCGCATAGAACAGGATGCTGAATACCACGAACAGGAACAGCGCCGTCAGCGTTGCGTTGGTGTAGGCGTTCCAGATCACGTGCTGCATCTGGTCGATGTTCTTGGCCGGCGCGAGGATCTGGCCGCCGGCCAGGGCATCGCTGTATTTCTTGGCCAGCGACAGGAAGCCGATCGCCGGGTTAGCGTCGAACAGCTTGATGAAGCCTGCGGTCACGGTGCAGATCAGCAGCCAGACAGCCGGCAACATGGTCACCCAGATGTAGCGTTGGCGTTTCATTTTGATCAGCACAACGGTGGCGAGCATCAGCGCAATACCGGCCAGCATCTGGTTGGAGATACCGAACAGCGGCCACAAGGTGTTGATGCCACCCAGCGGGTCGATTACGCCTTGGTACAGCAGGTAACCCCACATCGCCACGCACCCGGCGGTCGCTATCAGGTTGGCCGGCCAGGAGTCGGTCCGCTTAAGCGATGGCACGAAGGAACCGAGCAGGTCTTGCAGCATGAAGCGACCCGCACGTGTACCGGCATCCACCGCCGTCAGGATGAACAAGGCTTCGAACAGGATTGCAAAGTGGTACCAGAATGCCATGGTGTTTTCACCCGGCAGCACACTGTGCAGGATCTGTGCGATACCCACCGCGAGCGTCGGCGCACCGCCGGCACGCGCCAGGATGGTGGTTTCGCCGATGTCATGGGCTACCGCCGTCAAGGCTTCCGGGGTAATCGCAAAGCCCCAGCTGCTGACGGTTTGAGCCACACTCACCACGTCAGCGCCGACCACCGCAGCCGGGCTGTTCATGGCGAAGTACACGCCAGGCTCGATCACCGAAGCAGCAACCATGGCCATGATGGCCACGAACGACTCCATCAGCATCGCGCCGTAGCCGATGTAACGGGCGTTGACTTCGTTATCCAGCAGCTTGGGCGTGGTGCCCGAGGAAATCAGCGCGTGGAAACCCGAGACCGCGCCACAGGCAATGGTGATGAACAGGAACGGGAACAGGCCGCCCTTCCACACCGGGCCGGTGCCGTCGATGAATTGGGTGAGTGCCGGCATTTTCAGCACGGGCATGGTGACCAGAATGCCGATTGCCAGGGCGATGATCGTGCCGATTTTGAGGAAGGTGGAGAGGTAGTCACGGGGTGCCAGGATCAGCCACACCGGCAGTACGGCTGCGACGAAACCGTAGCAGACCAGCATCCAGGTGATCTGGATACCCGTGAAGGAGAAGGCTTTGGCCCAGACCGGGTCAGCCGCAATCTGCCCGCCCAGCCAGATGGAACCCAGCAGCAACAGCACGCCGACCACCGAGATCTCACCAATGCGCCCCGGGCGGATGTAGCGCATGTACACGCCCATGAACATCGCGATCGGGATAGTCGCCATCACCGTGAAGATGCCCCAAGGGCTCTCGGCCAGGGCCTTGACCACGATCAGCGCCAGCACCGCGAGGATGATGATCATGATCAGGAAGCAGCCGAACAGCGCGATGGTCCCGGGAATGCGGCCCATCTCTTCGCGAACCATGTCCCCCAGGGAACGGCCGTTGCGACGGGTGGACAGGAACAGGACCATGAAGTCTTGCACCGCACCGGCCAGCACCACCCCGGCAATCAGCCAGAGGGTGCCTGGCAGGTAGCCCATTTGCGCCGCCAGTACCGGGCCGACCAGCGGGCCTGCACCGGCAATCGCCGCAAAGTGATGACCGAAAAGGATGTTTTTGTTGGTCGGCACGTAGTCCAGACCATCATTATTGAGCACTGCCGGGGTGGCCCGCAGTGGATCAAGCTGCATCACCTTGTTAGCGATGAACAGGCTGTAGTAACGGTACGCAACCAGATAGATGGCCACTGCAGCGACCACAATCCACAAGGCGTTGATCGCCTCGCCGCGGCGCAAGGCCACTACGCCAAGGGCGCACGCTCCTACGATTGCCAGCACCAGCCAGGGTAGGTGGCGTAGCAGGCTATTATTATTTTTCATTTTTATATTCCAGCCAGGGTGGACAGAAAGGACAGCGAGTCCGAGTTTAGCGCTACTGGCCTTAAAGGCCAGCCCCCTACGTTGGTCTAGAGCCTTCACAGCGTAAAAAAAGCAGAAAACCCGGCCCAATAGTGGCGCAGGGCTACAATCCCTATATTAAAAGAGGGTTTCACCATGACCGAGCAACCGTCTGATCGCCGTCGTTTTCGCCGGATAGCCTTTGATGCCAAGACCGCACTTCGGCAAAACGGCCAGGAATGGCAGGTACAGCTAGTGGACTTGTCGCTGAAGGGCTTGTTGGTGAAGCGCCCGTCGCCCTGGCTTGGCAATGCCACTGAACCTTTTGACGTGGATATCCACCTGGACGCCGAGACCGACGTGCAGATGCGGATACGGCTGACTCACGAGGACCCCAGCCAGTTGGGGTTTGTGTGCGAACACATTGACTTGGACTCGATCAGCCACCTGCGGCGGTTGATTGAGCTGAATGTGGGCGACCAGGAAGAACTGGAGCGTGAGCTGGGCGCATTGTTAGAGATTTGAAAACCCTCTACACCGCAGAGGCTACGGGTGTCTGAAGCGACAGTCAGGGAAACGCGGCACTCGGGGGGAAGTCGCTTTCCGTGTCCCAATAACCCGCCTTCTGACGCGACACGGCCTGCCATTGCCCATCGATAAAACGATAGGTCGTGTAGCGGGTTGCGAAATCATCGTCGCCGTCACCGTCCATAAAGGACGAGACCTGCAGTAACTCATCCGTACCGCCGGCGGCTGGCGTGGCGATCTGCCAGGCGGCTTTGCCGGTCTGGGCCAGGGTCAGCGGCTCGACCTTACCGTCCGCACCCTTATAGCTCATTGGTTTGAGTTGCTGTTTGGCCGGCAGCAGCAGCTGAGTCGCCGGGCCGCTGTAACTGCCCATCGGCGCCGTCTGGTCGATGCTCAAAAAGTACACCGTGTCCGGCAGGCCTTTAAGCGGGGCCTTCTTGATCTTGGCCAAGGGGTAGCCAAGGTCGTCGTGCGCCAGCACAGCGCCGGACGCCGACAGCAAACGTACCTGAGCGTTGAGCAACGGGTTCTCCACCAGATCGCCGGGCTCGTCAAACGAGTCCTCATCCAGGCCATTGCCCCAGCTGTCTTTGTGCAACTGCGCGCTGATGCGCTGGTCTTCCAGCACCTGCAACACGCTGCCGTCTTCCGTCGCCAACTTCTGGGCCAGGCGGTAACCGGCCGGCAGTGGGGCCGACTCAGCCCAGGCAATGCCCGGTAACCCGAGCAAGGCCACGAACAGGGCACATACCCCCCAACGATTGGTCTGTTGCATTGCGCTCATCCCTGATTGCTCCACGTTTATTCGAACAGCGCATCCAACGCCTGCTCCAGGCGCGTGACCGCAATAACCTGCAAGCCCGGCGGCGATTCCTTCGGCGCATTGCCCTTGGGCACAATCGCGCGTTTGAAACCGTGCTTGGCCGCTTCTTTCAGGCGCTCCTGGCCACTCGGCACCGGGCGTACCTCGCCCGACAGGCCGACTTCGCCGAATACCAGCAAGTCATGGGGCAGCGGGCGATTGCGCAGGCTGGACATCACCGCCGCCATCAACGCCAGGTCGGAGGCGGTTTCCAGCACCTTGACCCCGCCGACCACGTTGAGGAAGACGTCCTGGTCATGGGTGGGAATACCGCCGTGACGGTGGAGCACAGCGAGCAACATCGCCAGGCGGTTCTGATCCAGGCCGAGGGTGACCCGGCGCGGGTTGGCCAAGTGGCTGTCATCCACCAGCGCCTGCACTTCCACCAACATCGGGCGAGTGCCTTCCCACGTCGCCATCACCACACTTCCCGGCACTTCTTCCTGGGCGCGGGTGAGAAAAATGGCTGACGGGTTGGAGACTTCTTTCAACCCCCGGTCGGTCATGGCAAACACGCCCAACTCATTGACCGCGCCAAAGCGGTTCTTCACGGCCCGCAGCAAACGCAAGCGGCCATCGGATTCGCCTTCGAAATACAGCACCGTGTCGACCATATGCTCAAGCACTCGTGGCCCGGCCAGCGCGCCTTCTTTGGTCACGTGGCCGACCAGGAAGATCGCCGTGCCGCTTTGCTTGGCATACCGCACCAGCAGCGCCGCGCTTTCACGCACCTGGGATACGCCGCCCGGTGCCGACTGCAACTGCTCGGTGAAAATCGTCTGGATCGAGTCGATCACCATGACCTTGGGTTTTTCGATACGCGCCGTGGCGATGATGCTTTCGATGCAGGTTTCGGTCATCACCCGCAGTTGATCCTGGGGCAGGCCCAGGCGACGCGCGCGCATGGCCACTTGCTGTTGGGATTCTTCGCCGGTGACATACAGCGCCGGCATGCGACTGGCGATGCTGCACAGGGTTTGCAACAGGATGGTCGATTTACCGATGCCAGGGTCGCCCCCGATCAGCACCACCGAACCGTCCACCAGGCCACCGCCGAGCACGCGGTCCAGCTCACCGGACGCCGTGGAGAAACGCGGGATCTCTTCGACGCTGACTTCGGCCAAGGTCTTGATCTGCGCCTGCTGCCCGGTCCAGCCGGCTCGGCCAGTGGGGGCTGCGGCGCCGCCGCTTTCGATCATGGTTTCAGTCAGGGTGTTCCACGCGCCACACTCGGAGCATTGGCCGGCCCACTTGGGAAAGGTCGCGCCGCACTCCGTGCAGCCGTACATGCGCTTGGCCTTTGCCATTTGAGAACCTCCAACCGAAAAACCGCGATGATAGCTCAGCGCGGCGCCGGGGTCCGGATTTCACCACTGGCTAATCGTGAAGCACTGTTGCCGATCGGGTCCTCGGCGTTGAGGTCGGCGCCTTTGGCTTTTAATTCATCCATCAACTCAATGCGCTTGAACAGCCCGGCGTACATGGCGGCGGTCTGCCCCGCGCCGTTGCGCTGGTCGGGGTTGCAGTCGGTGGCCAGCAGGCGCTGGGCGATTTTCAACTCACCTTTGAAGATTGCCCCCATCAACGCGGTGTTGCCGCGTTTGTCCTGCACGCAGGCGTCGGCGCCCGCATTGAGCAGGCGCTCCACGAAAGAGCCCTGGCCGTGGTAGGCGGCAAGGATCAGTGCGGTGTAGCCCTTTTCGTCCTGGGTGTTGAGGCTGTAGCCGGACTCAATGAAGGTGTTGAGCATATCGACATCGCCACGGCGCGCGGCGTCGAAGTAGTAGTCCTGCAACTGCGCCTTGAGCGCGACCGGGTCCGGGGACTCGGCATGGACGACGAAGGCAAGCATTGCCATCAGTAAACCGAGAGAGATTCGCACGGGTTTTCTCCTAACAGGGGCCGACACCCTGGTCAGGGCGTCGACCGGAACCAACGTCAGTCAGTCAGTTTTTCTGCCAGCGCTTTAACGCGCGCCAGGTCACCTTTAGCGACCTTGGTCACGCCGGTGCCGTACTCCGGGTCGGCTTTATAGAGGAACGACAGGATGATGTGCTTGCTTTCATCATCCGTCGTTGCCAGGGAGCCGCCGAAGTTTTCGATCAGGTCCTGACGCTCTTTCTTGGTGTAGGAGCGGTATAAATCCCCGGCCTGCTTGAAGTTCTGCTCACGCTGGATCTTCGCCTGCTGGGTGCTACCTGACAGCGCCGACTGGCTGTAGCGCGCAGTTTGCGGCTCTTCGCGCGGCAACAGGCGGCTTGGCTGGTAGTTCACGCCGGTGGTGGTTTTACCGAAATTCATCGCGCCGTCCTGGTTACCGTTGTTGACGGTGACACGGGGTGCGTTGATCGGCAGTTGCAGGGCATTCGCCCCCAGGCGGTACATCTGGGTGTCGGCGTAGGAGAACACCCGGCCTTGCAGCAAACGGTCTTCCGACGGCTCGATGCCCGGCACCAGGTTGGCCGGGGCCATGGCCACCTGCTCGGTTTCCTGGAAGACATTCGCCGGGTTGCGGTTCAACACCATTTGCCCGACTTTACGCTCCGGCACGTTCGGCCAGATCTTGGTGGCGTCCAGTGGGTCGAAATCGAACGTGGCCAAGTCCTCGGGCTTAAGCACTTGCACATACAGGTCCCACTTGGGGAAGTCGCCCTTGTTGATGTGGGTAACCAAGTCATTGGTCATGTGGCTGTAGTCACGCCCTTGCACCTCGGTAACTTGCTTGGGATCAAGGTTCTTGATGCCTTGCAGGCTTTTCCAGTGGAACTTGACGTAGTGCACTTCGCCTTTGGCGTTGATCAACTTGTAGGCATGTACGCCATTGCCGTCCATTTCCCGATAGCTGGCCGGGGTGCCGGAGTCGGAGTACAACTCGGTTAGCGTGCGGGTGGACTCGGGGACATGGGAGAAGAAGTCAAACCGACGGGAGTCGTCGTCCAGGTTAGTGCGTGGGTCGGGTTTGAACGCGTGAACCATGTCTGGGAACTTAATGGCGTCACGGATGAAGAACGTCGGGAAGTTATTCCCAACCAGGTCCCAGTTACCTTCAGCGGTGTAGAACTTGGTGGCGAAGCCGCGCGGGTCACGCAGGGTTTCCGGAGAGTGGTTGCCGTGGACCACGGCCGAGAAGCGCACGAACACCGGTGTCGCCTCACCTGCAGCGAAGACCTTGGCTTTGGTCAGGTCGCTGAGGTTGTCGGTGACGGTGAAGGTGCCGTGGGCGCCCGTGCCGCGGGCATGTACCACACGCTCGGGGATGCGCTCACGGTCAAAGCGCTGCAGTTTTTGAATAAGCTGCACGTCCTGCAACAGCACCGGACCATTGGCGCCGGCCGTTTGTGAGTTCTGGTTGTCCCCCACGGCAGCGCCGTTATCGCGGGTCAGGTTGGCGGCTTGTACAGAGAGGGAAAGCAGGCTGGCGGTCACCAGTGCCAACGCGTAGCGCGCTGAAACCGGCCCGCGGCTCATTGGAGTATTCATCGAGGTGTCCTCTGGTTTTTTTCGTGCACATTCAGTTGTGCTTGCCAGAGGCTAGTGACCTGCGAGTCAGAAGATAAATAGAAAAACACCACCAGCACGATTAAGAAAAAAATCTGGTAACCCACTGAAACAAGCGGTATTTCGCGCGCGATTGGTGGCACTTTGCAAACTATTTGCGGTTAAATGTGTCGATAAAAATTGACAGTGTTAACGGTTGTTTCGGGCAAGCCGCCTGCGACTGAATTACACTGACCTCCACCCTTCTCATCTGTAACAAGGAATAACCTATGGGCGTGATCAGTGAGTTCAAGGCCTTCGCGGTCAAAGGTAATGTGGTCGATATGGCCGTCGGTATCATCATCGGTGCGGCCTTCGGCAAGATTGTTTCCTCGTTTGTAGGCGACGTGGTGATGCCACCCATCGGTCTGCTGATCGGTGGCGTGGACTTCGCTGACCTGGCCGTGCAACTCAAGGCGGCGCAAGGCAGTGCGCCGGCCGTGGTATTGGCGTACGGCAAATTCATCCAAAGCATCATCGATTTCGTGATCATCGCGTTTGCGATCTTCATGGGCGTGAAGGCGATCAACCGCCTCAAGCGTGAAGAGGCTGTGGCGCCGACCCTGCCGCCAACGCCGAGCAAAGAGGAAGCCTTGCTGACCGAGATCCGTGATCTGCTCAAGGCTCAGAACGACAAGCCGCTTTAAACCGGCGGATCCAGAAAGGCGCCTATTGCAGGCGCCTTTTTTATTACCAATAGTTTTCCACCGCCACTTGCCCTGGGCGCCGGCTCAGGCTCAGTTGCATGTCGCGTTGTTTGAGCAGTTGGCGTGTGTCGTCGACCATCTGCGGGTTGCCACAAATCAGCACGCGGGAGAATTCCGGGGTCAGCTCGACGCCGGCCGCGCGTTCCAGTTCGCCATTCTCGATCAGCGTGGTAATGCGCCCGTTCAGCGCCCCGGGATGCTGTTCACGCGTCACGATGGGGATGTAGACGAGTTTATGGGCGTATTCGGCCAGGTACTCTCGCTCGCCCAACGCGGCAATCAGTTGCTGATAGGCAAGCTCTTTGGCCTCGCGGGCGCTGTACACCAGCACGATACGCTCGAATTTCTCCCAGACCTCGAAATCCTGCAGGATCGACAAAAACGGTGCCACCCCGGTACCAGTGCCCAGCAGCCACAGGTCGCGCCCGTCCACAAAGCGGTTCAGGGTCAGGAAGCCTGTGGCCTGGCGCTCCACCATCAAGGTGTCACCCACCTGAAGGCGGCTCAGTTCACTGGTGAATTCACCACCCGGAACAACAATAGAGAAGAAGTCCAAGTGCTCGTCAAACGGCGAAGACACGATGGAGTAAGCACGCCATACGGTACTCCCGTCCGCCTTGCTCACCCCCAGGCGCACAAACTGGCCGGCGGTAAACCGAAAGCCCGGATCGCGCGTGGTGCGCAGGGTAAACAGGCTAGGCGTCAGCGATTGCACGTCGAGCAACGTCTGGCGGGTAAATTTCTCAGCACTGGCCGTCATAGGGGGCTCCGTTCAACAGGAACCCTAGTGTCCCCCAAAGTCGCGCAAGGAAACACCGTTGGTTTGTACTGGCATTATCGTTAGCCCGATGTTTACAGCCAGATAAATAGTAAGACTATTACATTGCAGTGACAGTTAAACGCGGGGAAGGCATTAAACCCTAACTAATCATTTAGCTATTTCCCCACGCTCTATATGCCATTAGATGACACAGCCAACCTAAATAATATCAATACAACATCATCTGCAACCTGTTAAAACCCAAGCATTTTTATTACGCACCTGTGAACTTACACAAAAGCTTAATTACTGTACAAGTTTAAGAAGTGTAAAGACCACCGCCGGATGACATTTTTTTCACCTTACTACGTAGCCTTTATCCTACACTCCTTTGCGTGCCTCATTGGGAGCCAGGAAGTGCCCGGGCAACAACGACATTCATGGAGAGTTACCGATGGTCAACTGGCGCAACACGAGGATTCCCAAACTCGAAGGCGAGAACAAGATCACCACTATTTATGAGATGGTCGTGAATCACACCTATGAACTCGACTTTGAATATTGCTCATTTACGATGAGTTCTCTACAACCTACCCATCAAACTAAACCGGTGCACTTAAACAACTATCCAAACGAATGGAACAGCGTCTACAAACAAGCGAATTTCTTTGACATAGACCCGGTAGTAGCCCACTGCAAACGTAGCGTCCTACCTATTGTGTGGGACGAAAAAACCTTCAGTACCACGCCACACTTATGGTCGTTGGCCCAGTCGTTTGGCGTGAATTTTGGTTGGACCCAGGCAGTACACGACTTCCAGGGCGTGTTCAGCATGCTGACCCTGGGCCGAAGCAGCGGCGAAGTCAGTCCGCAAGAGCTTTACGAGAAAGCTGGCCAGACACTGTGGCTGTGTCACGTATTGCACGCGGCCGTGGCACAAAAATATGCTGATAAACCGAGTATTACGCCGCCTTGCAAATTGACCCCACGGGAAACGGAAATCCTCAAATGGTCAGCCATGGGCAAGACGGCGTCGGACATTGCCACCATCCTGTGCCTGTCAGAACGGACTGTGGGGTTTCATATCAGCAGCTGCCTGAAAAAACTGGGCGTGAATAACAAGATCGCCGCCGTGCTCTGTGCCTCGAAAGCAGGCCTGTTTTAACCGGCGTACAAACACCGCATGTAATCCCTGCGAAAAAAAAGTAACATTTACGGGCTATTCTGAGTGTTGAAGCTGCGCCTCCGTGCCGCCTCGCCGTCCACTCAGTTGCTGCTCATACCGCCAGTTCCGCCGGCTGCCCACACCCGCCGCCGCCCATCGTTGACCCAGAGCCTCCCCCGCCATGCCCCTGCTTGACAGTCCCTTCGCCCAACTCGATCTGATCCGCCAGCCAGAGCAACACAATGACCCGCTGCAGGCTTTCGATGCCGCCGACGAGTATCTGCTCGGCTACCTGGCCGAACAGCAGCATGGCGCCGTCACCCGCGTACTGGTGCTCAATGACAGCTTCGGGGCTTTGGCGGTCAGCCTGGCAGGCAAGGTTCAGGTGACGTCCAGCGGCGACTCGTTTCTGGCAGCCCAGGGCCTGGAGAAAAACCTGGTGCGCAACGGCAAGGCGTTTGATGCAGTGGCATTCGTCCCCGCCAGCCAGGTGCCGAGCGGGCCGTTCGACCGCGTGCTGATCCGCGTGCCGAAAACTCTGGCTTTGCTGGAAGAGCAACTGATTCGTCTACAGGGGCAGTTGGCGCCGGGCGCCGAGGTCATCGCCGGCGCTATGATCAAGCACCTGCCGCGCGCCGCAGGCGAGCTGCTTGAGCGCTACATCGGGCCGATGCACGCTTCGCTTGCGGTCAAAAAAGCCCGGCTGCTGATCGCCACCGCTGAAGATCGCCCGGTCGCCGCCTCGCCCTACCCCACCCGCTACGCCTTGGACACACCAGCCATCGAGTTGCGTAACCACGCCAACGTGTTCTGCCGTGAAGGCCTGGACATCGGAACCCGCGCCTTCCTCCCGCACCTGCCGAAAAACCTCGGCAGCGCTCGCGTCGCCGACCTGGGCTGCGGCAACGGCGTGTTGGCGATTGCCAGTGCACTGCAAAACCCCGACGCGCAGTACACGCTCGTGGATGAATCCTATATGGCCGTGCAGTCGGCGCTCGAGAATTGGCAGGCGGCACTTGGCCCGCGAGAGGTGGTCGTTCGCGCTGCTGATGGCCTCGCCGGCCAGGAACCGCAGTCCCTGGACGTGGTGCTGTGCAACCCGCCGTTCCACCAGCAACAGGTGGTCGGCGACTTCCTTGCCTGGCGCATGTTCCAGCAGGCCCGTGAGGCCTTGGTGGTCGGCGGCGCGCTTTACATCGTGGGTAACCGCCACTTGGGCTATCACAGCAAGTTGGCGCGTTTATTCCGTGGCGTCGAGCAAGTGGCCGCCACGCCGAAATTCGTGATTCTCAAAGCGCGCAAATAAAAAACCCCGCCTTTCTCGCAAAAGGCAGGGTTGAAAACCGGGCCGCGAGGCCCGGAACGGGATGTCAGTGAGTCGTCAGGCCGGCCGCGCTCATGAACATACGCATCAGGCTGGCCACGACGAACAGGGCCAGCACACTGCCGGTCCAAATCATCGCCAGCCACCCCAGGCGCCGCCATAACGGCTGTTTCTCAGCCTGTTCGATCTCGTGCAACGTAGGTTTGCCGGGCATGTTACGACCCTCCTAGTGATAACCGTCTTCGTGAGTGACCTTGCCGCGGAACACGTAATAGCTCCAGAAGGTGTAACCCAGGATAAACGGGATGATGAACAGCGTGCCCACCAGCATGAAGCCCTGGCTTTGCGGCGGCGCGGCGGCGTCCCAGATCGAGACGGACGGTGGAATGATGTTTGGCCACAGGCTGATCCCCAGGCCGCTGTAGCCAAGGAAGATCAACACCAGTGTCAGCAGGAACGGCGTGTAATGGGCATTACGCGCCACTGCGCGGATCAAACCGTACATGGTCACCAGCACCAGGATCGGCACCGGCAGGAACCAGAACAGGTTCGGTAGCGTGAACCAGCGCGAGGCGATTTCCGGGTGCGCCAGCGGCGTCCACAGGCTGACGATACCGATCACCGCCAACACCACGAAAGCCAACGGCCGCGCCAGGTTGTGCATCTGTTCCTGCAACTTGCCTTCGGTCTTCATGATCAGCCAGGTGCAACCGAGCAAGGCATACGCGACCACCAGGGCCACGCCGCAGAACATCGTGAACGGTGTGGCCCAGTCGAGTGAGCCGCCGGCGAACTGGCGATTGACCACCGGAATACCGTCGATAAATGCCCCCAATGCCACGCCCTGGAAGAACGTCGCGGCGATGGAGCCGCCGATAAACGCCTTGTCCCAGAGGTGACGTTTATCGTCCTTGGCCTTGAAGCGGAACTCGAAGGCCACGCCCCGGAAGATCAGCCCGATCAGCATCAGGATCAGCGGCAGGTACAACGCCGACAACACCACCGAATAGGCCAGCGGGAACGCGCCGAACAACGCCGCGCCCCCCAGGACCAGCCAGGTTTCGTTGCCGTCCCAAACCGGGGCGACGGTGTTCATCATCACATCACGGTCGACTTTGCCGGGGATAAACGGGAAGAGAATACCGATGCCCAGGTCAAAGCCGTCCATGACCACGTACATCATGATGCCGAAGATGATGATCACGGCCCAGATCAGCGGAAGATCAATACCCATCTCAATTCCCCTTGTGCTGGATGTGAGTGTGGTCGTCATCGCTGCCGTCATCGGCCGCAGACAACGGACGGGCCGGTGTGCGTTTTTGCCCAGGGCCACCATGGGTTGGCTCCGAGCCCTCGTGGGTCTGAGGCCCTTTGCGCACCAGGCGCATCATGTAGCCCAACCCGGCGCCGAACAGCGCGAAGTACACCACCACGAACAACACCAGGGTAATCGTCATCTGCGCCAGGCTATGCCCGGAGGATGCATCCGCGGTGCGCATCAACCCGTAGACCACCCACGGCTGACGGCCGATTTCGGTGGTGAACCAGCCGGCGAGAATCGCGATCAGGCCGGATGGCCCCATCCACAACGCCAGGTAGAGGAACGGCCTCGACGTGTACATCTTGTCGCCCCGGCGCAGCCACAGGCTGAACAAACCGGTGAAGATCATCAGGAAGCCCAGGCCGACCATGACCCGGAACGACCAGAACACGATGGTCGAGTTGGGACGGTCCTCCGGTGGGAACTCCTTGAGCGCCGGCACCTGCTTGTCCAGCGAGTGGGTGAGGATCAGGCTGCCCAGGTACGGGATTTCGACCGCGTATTTGGTTTTCTCGGCTTTCATGTCCGGCCAGCCGAACAGGATCAGCGGCGTCGGCTCGTTGCCGATATTTTCCCAGTGACCCTCAATCGCGGCGATCTTCGCCGGCTGATGCTTGAGCGTGTTCAGGCCATGGAAGTCGCCAATCACCGCCTGGATAGGCGCGACGATCAAGGCCATCCACATCGCCATCGACAACATGGTGCGAATCGCCGGGTTGTCCTTGCCGCGCAGCAAGTGCCAGGCCGCCGAGGAACCGACAAAGAACGCCGTTGCAACGAATGCCGCCGTGGCCATGTGCGCCAGGCGATACGGGAATGAAGGGTTGAAGACAACAGCGAACCAATCGGTGGGTATCACGCGGCCGTCAACGATTTCGAAGCCCTGGGGCGTCTGCATCCAACTGTTCGACGACAGGATCCAGAAGGTCGAGATCAACGTACCGACAGCCACCATCACCGTGGCAAAGAAGTGCAGTTTGCGCCCGACCTTGTTCCAGCCGAACAGCATCACCCCAAGGAAACCGGCCTCGAGGAAGAAGGCTGTCAGCACCTCATAGGTGAGCAATGGCCCGGTAACGGCACCGGCAAAGTCGGAGAAGCGGCTCCAGTTGGTGCCAAACTGGTAGGCCATGACCAACCCGGAGACCACGCCCATGCCGAAGTTGACGGCAAAGATCTTCGACCAGAAATGGTAGAGGTCACGGTAGGTATCGTTGTGAGTCTTGAGCCACAAGCCTTCCAGCACCGCAAGGTAACTCGCCAGGCCGATGGTGATCGCCGGGAACAGGATGTGGAACGAGATGGTGAACGCGAATTGAATTCGGGCGAGATCTAGCGCCTCCAAACCGAACATAAGTTTTCCTCTGTCAGGTAATACCGGCTGCTGGCTGGGAGCCTGCACCCACTGCCCCCACGGATATGGAGTGTGGCGAATTTCAATTCGTTTCTTTTTTTACCCATCTCGCAGGGAGTTTGGCCTTTCGGCCGCCAGAACAAACCCGGGGCCGGTTTTGATCTGGATCAAGCATTGCTGAAAGAGTAGTCCCATTTTGGCTGTAGGACGGCGTGGTCTTTTGCCGCGTGACAGCTTGTCTCAGCCTGACGCCCAGCAAACCCTTGCAACTATTTGTTACAGCTTGATGCTAACCTCGTTGCTCCCTCCGTTCCGAACCCGTATTCCCGATGCCTAGTGAACCTGCGTTGCTGTTGCGTCACCACCGCCCTTTCATTGCGTTCTGGCTGGCGCGGATTTTTACCGCCAGCGGCTTCCAGATGCTCACCGTGGCCATCGGCTGGAACCTCTACCAACTGACCGGCAATGTGCTGGACCTGGGGTTGGTCGGCCTGGTGGAATTCATACCGCGCGTGCTGTTCATGTTACATACCGGGCACGTGGCCGATCGCTATGAACGGCGCAAGGTTGCCGCGATCTGCCAAACCGTGCAGGCACTGATTGCGTTGTCGCTGGCCATGGGTGGCCTGACCGGCAGCGTCACCCGCGAAATGATCTTTATCCTGGCCTTCCTGCTCGGCGCCGCACGTTCGTTTGAAATGCCCACTACCCAGGCGCTACTGCCCAGCATCGTGCCCAGCGCGCTGTTTCCGCGGGCCGTGGCCTCGTCGCAATCAGCGCAGCAACTGGCCACCATTGTCGCGCCGGCGTTGGGCGGCTTGCTGTATGCATTTGGCAGCGTGTGGGTGTATGGCCCCACCGTAGCGCTGTACTTGATTGCCTGCGTGCTGACCCTCAACCTGCCTGCCCGCCAGACCCCGCTGAACAAAGCCAAGGCTACTCTCGACTCGTTGCTGGCCGGGATTCGCTTTATCCGCAGCCGGCCGGACATCCTCGGTGCCATCTCCCTCGACTTGTTCGCTGTGCTGCTGGGCGGTGCCACGGCGTTGCTGCCGGTGTTTGCCAAAGACATCCTGCTGACCGGCGCCTGGGGCCTGGGCCTGCTGCGTTCGGCACCGGCGGTGGGCGCGTTGTTGATGTCGCTGTGGCTGGCGCGGTTCTCGGTGGACCGCCAGGTCGGTCGCGTGATGTTTACCGCTGTGGGCGTGTTCGGCGTGGCAACCATTGCGTTCGGCCTGTCGACTTCGTTCTGGTTTTCCCTGGCGGTGCTGGTGGTGCTCGGCGCGGCGGACATGATCAGTATGGTGATCCGCGCCTCCTTTGTTCAGCTGGAAACCCCCGATGAAATGCGCGGGCGCGTGAGTGCGGTCAACGGGCTGTTTATTGGCGCTTCAAATCAGTTGGGCGAGTTCGAATCCGGCATCACCGCCCACTGGTTCGGCACCGTGCCCGCCGTGGTCATGGGCGGGGTGGGGACGCTGCTGGTGACGGGCGTGTGGATCAAGCTGTTCCCGTCCCTGGCCAACCGCGACCGCATGCATGTGCCGGTGGAAGAGGCCAACGTCTAAGCACCACCACCTGATTTGATGTTGGAATGCAGTAAGGGTGGGAGCGGGCTTGCTCGCGAATGCGCAGTGTCAGTCACCTAATGTATTGACTGATGCACCGCATTCGCGAGCAAGCCCGCTCCCACATTTTGATCTTCGGTGGTGTGAAGGTTTGCGTTAAAGCACCTTGTCCAGGGTAATGGGAAAGTCCCGTACCCGTTTCCCGGTGGCGTGATAAATCGCATTGGCGACCGCTGCCGCCACCCCGACAATGCCGATCTCGCCCACGCCCTTGGACCCCAGCGCGTTGACGATTTCGTCATGTTCTTCGACAAAAATCACATCAATGTCGCCGATATCGGCATTCACCGGGATGTGATACTCAGCCAGGCTGTGGTTCATGTTACGGCCCAACTGATGGTCGGTCTGGGTTTCTTCATGCAGTGCCATACCAATGCCCCACACCACACCGCCGAGAATCTGGCTGCGCGCCATCTTCGGGTTGACCACGCGCCCGGCCGCAATGGCGCTGACCACACGACGCACCTTGATCGTGCCCAGGTCTTCGTCTACCTGAACTTCGACAAACACCGCCGAGTGGGTAGCGCTCGCATAGCCTTGACGCTTTTTGTCCGGCTCGCTGTCGACCTGGACTTCCAAGGCCTCCTCGCCACTGTCCTTGACCAATTGTGCCAACGACACACTCACGTCACCGGTGTGCAACTGGCCATCTTCAAAGCGTACGGTTTCTGCATCCTTGAAGACCGGGTAAGTTTGCCGGGCAATGGCCAGCAGCTTGCCGGTCAACGCTTCGCACGCTTGCTGCACGGCGGTGCCCACGGACGACACGGTAAACGAGCCGCCCTGCAACGGCGCGGTGGGCAACGACGAATCCCCCAGTAAAAAACGGATATCCGCCATCGCCACGCCGCTGGCCTGGGCGGCAATCTGGGTCATGACCGTATAAGTGCCGGTGCCGATATCGGTGGTGGCGCTGCTCACCGTCAATTGGCCCTTCGCATCGATCCGCGCCTTGGCGCTGGCCTTCATCTGCATGGCTTCCCACACACCACCGGCCATGCCCCAGCCGATCAACTGGTTACCGTCGCGCATGCTGCGCGGTTCCGGGTTGCGCTGGGCCCAGCCGAAGCGCTCGGCGCCTTCGCTGTAACACTCGCGCAAGGCTTTGCTGGACCAGGGTTTGTCCTCGTTCTGGTTACGTTCGGCATAGTTGATCAGCCGCAGTTGCACCGGGTCGATGCCCAAGGCGCAGGCCAGTTCATCCATGGCGCACTCCAGGCCGATCACCCCCAGCGCAGCGCCCGGCGCGCGCATGTCCAGCGGGGTAAATACGTCCAGAGGCACCAGTTTGTAAGTCAGTTGCACGTTGTCGCAGTGGTAGAGCATGCCGCTCCATTCCACCACGTGTTCACTGAAGTCTTCGAAGCGGGAAGTCTGGCCAATCGCGGTATGCCCTAACGCCAGCAGGCGGCCGTTGGCAGCGGCGCCCATCTGCAAACGCTGCAAGGTGCGCGGCCGGTAGCCGAACGTGAACATCTGTTGCCGGGTGAGCGTGACGCGTACCGAGCGCTTGAGCGCCAATGCCGCCATCACCGCCAGCGGCAACTGGTATTGCGGGCGCAGGCCCGAACCGAAGGCGCCACCGACGAACGCAGCGAAGATGCGCACCTGGCTTTTATCCAGACCAAAGACTTTTTGCACATACGCCTGGCAGTTCTGCGGGCCTTGGGTTTTGTCGTGGATATGCAGGGTGCCGTCCGGCTGATACAGCACGGTGCTGGCGTGGGGCTCCATCGGGTTGTGGTGTTCGATGGGCGTGCTGTAGTGCACATCGAGGTTGACGGCAGCTGCGGCCCATTCAGCCTGGAAATTACCGCGGGGCCCGGGCGGCGTTTGCGGTGATGGGTACGCCTGTTCCTGCATGGCCAGCAAGTCGGTTTCAAAGGCTTCGCTTGCGTACTCGATCTGCACCAGCGAACCGGCATGCCGTGCCAACTCAAGGTTGTCGGCGACCACCAGTGCCAATGGTTGGCCACTATAGAGCACGCGGTCGTTATACAACGGACGAAACGGCGAGCCGTCCGCCGCGTCGGCATCGGCGAACGCGTCATCGTAGCTGGCGAGTTTCGGCCGGTTGAGGTGATCGAGCACCATGACCACACCCGGCAGCGCCAGGGCTTTGGAGGCATCGATCCTGACGACCCGGCCTTTGGCGATGGTGCTGGAGACCACGCTGGCGTGAAGCAAGCCCTGGCCGGGAAACTCACCGGCATACCGTGCTTGACCTGTGACCTTAAGCAGACCGTCAACACGGTCCAAGGGTTTACCGATAGCCGTCATGACCGTTCTCCTGCGATGGCAGCGTCGCTGAGGGCGCGAATGATTGCGCGGCGCGCCAGCTTGACCTTGAAGGCGTTGTGCTCCAGCGGCTCGGCGTCTTGCAGCAAGGCGTCGGCGGCGTTACTGAAGGTTTCGCGACTGACGGACTGACCGATCAGCGTGACTTCCACTGCGCGGTCGCGCCACGGTTTGTGGGCCACACCGCCGAGGGCCAGGCGGGCATCGACGATGGTGTCACCGTCCAGCTCCAGGGCAGCGGCGACGGACACCAAGGCGAACGCGTAAGACGCACGGTCGCGAATTTTCAGGTAATGGCTGTGATTGGCCAAGTGGTCGGCGGGCAGCTCGATGGCGGTTATCAGCTCATCATCGGCCAGCAAGTTGTCGCGCTGCGGCGTATCGCCGGGCAGTCGATGGAAGTCCGCAAATTCGATGACCCGCGCCCCGCCACGCCCTTCCACGTGAACTCGCGCCGCCAGGGCCGCCAGGGCCACACACATGTCCGAGGGGTGCGTGGCCACACAGTGCTCGCTGGCGCCGAGAATCGCATGGATACGGTTCAAGCCGGTGCGCGCCGGGCAGCCACTGCCCGGTTCGCGCTTGTTGCAGGGCACGCTGGCGTCATAGAAGTAATAGCAACGGGTGCGCTGCAACAGGTTGCCGCCGGTGCTGGCCATATTGCGCAATTGCGGTGAAGCGCCGGCGAGGATGGCCTGGGACAGCAACGGGTAACGCTGTTCGATCAAAGGGTGCCACGCCAGATCGGCATTGCTCACCAAGGCACCGATCATCAAGCCGCCTTCAGCGGTCTCTTCAATGCCGTGAAGCGGCAGGCCGGTGATGTCGATCAGGTGTTCGGGGCGGCTGATGTTTTCTTTCATCAGGTCCAGCAGGTTGGTGCCACCGGCAATGAAGCGCGACGCCGCACTGCTCAGGTGCACCGCTTCGTGCACATCGACCGGCTTGCTGTACTGGAAGGGGTTCATTGCTCACCTCCCTTTGTGCGGCAGGCGGGCAAGGCTTCTTCTATGGCATCGCGGATATTGCTATAGGCGCCGCAGCGGCACAGGTTGCCGCTCATCAGTTCCTGAATTTGCGCGGTATCGTGGGCACGGCCCTCATTGGCCAGGCCAATCGCCGAGCAGATCTGGCCGGGGGTGCAGTAGCCGCACTGGAAAGCGTCATGCTTGATAAAGGCTTGCTGCATCGGGTGCAACACGTCGCCGTCGGCCAACCCTTCAACAGTGGTCAGTTCGGCGCCGTCGCACATCACCGCCAGGGTCAGGCAGGCGTTTACGCGTTTACCATCACGCAACACGGTGCAGGCGCCGCATTGGCCGTGGTCGCAGCCTTTTTTGCTGCCGACCAGGTCAAGTTGCTCGCGCAGCAGATCCAGCAAGGTGGTCCAGGGCAACACGTCCAACTGGCGGTCCTGGCCATTGAGGCTCAGGCGTATGGAATGGCTGGCGAAGGGAGGGGCCGCCGCCTTGGGAATTGCGCTCATAAACACCTCACGGGTTGGTATACATCCGCGGCGTTCAGGGAAATCGCCGTCTCAGGGGTACGACTTCCCGGGGTATCGAGCGTTCAAGGAAATTGATCAGCGGATGTTGAGCATCGTCTTCAGCGGGGCTTGTGCGCCGTTGATCGAGGAATTGCTGTACTCGAACCAGCCTGACGCTTCGACATTCACGTCGAATATATAGATGTAGCCCATCACCGTGCCCGCACCATTACAGGCCTGGCTGATAGTGCCCACCTGGCAGATCGGCGTGCGTTGCCCGTTCAACTCTGCACCATCGAAACGGCCCATCGGGCTTTTGCCCAAACCGACTTCCATCACTGAAACCTTGGTGGGGCCACGGTGCGTGCACATCTGCGTACTGCTTGCTCGCTCCGGGATGGTTTCGGCGCAACCGGCAGACTCGACCTTGAACACTCGCACCTCGCTCAAGGCCGGTGCAGGCGCGCCCCAAGCCGGTGCCGCCAGCCCCAGGCCGATAATGGCGAACAGAGCTAGACTGCTGGCGTTGGCTTTTTTCATGCTGATAACGCCCCTGTATTAAACGTCGGCGCAGTATGCCTCAAGCCCATGAACCATCAAAACCAAGCCCATGCGCCATTGGCCTTCGGCTGCTGGTATGATGCGCCGCTTTTTCCGATCCTCTCTGAAACCACAGGCGCTTGGCGCAGTTTGTGCTTTGACTTAGAGGTCAACAAATAACGACGCAAAATAGCGTCACAGGGAGCCGGCATGCTGGAAAAGCTGTTTCAACTCAAAGCACACAACACCAACGTGCGCACCGAGATTCTCGCGGGTATCACGACCTTTTTGGCCATGGCCTACATCCTGTTCGTGAACCCGAGCATCCTCGGCGAAACCGGCATGGACAAGGGCGCGGTGTTTGTCGCGACCTGCCTGGCCGCCGCCATCGGTTCGACCGTGATGGGCCTGATCGCCAACTACCCGATCGCACTGGCGCCGGGCATGGGCCTCAATGCCTTCTTTACCTACACCGTGGTCCTGCACATGGGCCACACCTGGCAAGTGGCGCTGGGCGCGGTATTCATTTCGGCGGTGTTGTTCTTCCTGCTGTCGATCTTCCGCATCCGTGAGTGGATCATCAACAGCATCCCGCTGCCCCTGCGCTCGGCGATTGCGGCCGGTATCGGCCTGTTCCTGGCGCTGATCGCCCTGCACAACGCCGGCATCGTGGTCAGCAACCCGGCCACCATGGTCGGCCTGGGCGACCTGAAGCAACCGGCACCGATCCTCGCCACCCTTGGTTTCGCGCTGATCGTGGCGCTGGAAGCCCTGGCCGTGCGCGGCGCCGTACTGATCGGCATCCTCGTGGTGACTATCGTGTCCATCGCCATGGGTTTCACCCCGTTCGGCGGCGTGACGTCGATGCCACCGTCCCTGGCCCCGACCTTCCTGCAGCTGGATATCAAAGGCGCGCTGGATATCGGCCTGGTCAGCGTGATTTTCGCGTTCCTGTTCGTCGACCTGTTCGACAACTCCGGCACCTTGATCGGCGTCGCCAAGCGCGCCGGCCTGATGGGCAAAGATGGCCACATGCCAAAAATGGGCCGTGCGCTGATCGCCGACAGCACCGCAGCCATGGCCGGCTCGCTGCTGGGCACCTCGACCACCACCAGTTACATCGAATCCGCTGCGGGCGTGAGTGCCGGTGGCCGCACCGGTTTGACCGCCGTGGTGGTTGCGATCCTGTTCCTGCTGGCGCTGTTCTTCTCGCCACTGGCGGCCAGCGTTCCGGCCTTCGCAACCGCACCGGCGCTGCTGTTCGTGGCCGTGCTGATGACCTCGGGCCTGGCCGAAATTGACTGGGATGACATTACTGTTGCAGCGCCGGTGGTGATCACCGCCCTGGCAATGCCCTTCACTTACTCCATCGCCAACGGCATTGCCTTCGGTTTCATCGCCTGGACCGCCATCAAGCTGCTTTCGGGCCGCTACCGTGAGCTGAACCCGGCGCTGGTGATCCTGTCGATTCTGTTTGTGATCAAGCTGGGCTGGTTCAACGCATGACTTTTGACGCCACACGCTACACCGCTCAACTGCAAGACAAGGTCACGCGCCTGCGTGACCTGTTGGCACCCTTCGACGCGCCCGAGCCGCAGGTCTTCGATTCGCCGTTGCAGAACTTCCGCCTGCGGGCGGAGTTCCGCCTCTGGCGCGAAGGTGGTGAGCGCCACTACGCGATGTTTTCCCAGGACGACAAACGCACGCCGATCCTGATCGAAGCGTTCCCCATCGCCAGCCAACGCATCAACCAGTTGATGCCGCAACTCAAGGCTGCCTGGCAGGCCAGCGCCGCCCTGAGCCACAAGCTGTTCCAGGTGGAGTTCCTCACCACGTTGGCCGGCGACGCGATGATCACCCTGTGTTATCACCGCCCGTTGGACGAACATTGGCACACTGCGGCGAACAAGCTCGCTGCCGACTTGAATGTCAGCATCATCGGCCGCTCCAAGGGCAAGCGCGATGTTATCGGCCACGATTACGTGGTTGAAAAGCTCGAGGTCGGCGGCCGCACCTTCAGCTATCGCCAACCGGAAGGTGCGTTTACCCAGCCCAACGGCACGGTGAACCAGAAGATGCTCAACTGGGCGTACGACGCCTTGGGTGATCGCCCGGATGATTTGTTGGAGCTGTATTGCGGCAACGGCAACTTCACCCTGCCGTTGGCTACCCGCGTGCGAAAAGTACTGGCCACCGAAATCAGCAAAACCTCGGTGAACGCAGCCCTGAGCAACCTTGATGAAAATGCGGTGGATAACGTCACCCTGGTGCGCCTCTCGGCCGAAGAACTTACCGAAGCACTTAACGAAGTGCGCCCGTTCCGCCGCCTGCACGGCATCGACCTGAAAAGCTACGAATTCGGGAGTGTCTTCGTCGACCCGCCGCGCGCGGGCATGGACCCGGACACTTGCGAACTGACCCGACGCTTCGACAACATCCTGTACATCTCCTGCAACCCGGAAACCCTGGCTGCGAACATTGCGCAACTGCACGACACGCACCGGATTACCCAGTGTGCGATGTTTGACCAGTTCCCGTGGACGCACCATATGGAATCCGGCGTGTTGTTGACCCGGCGTTAAATACGCTCACGTGTCCTTGCGTGGCCGGCCGCCCTTCTTGCCATTGGCTCGGGCGGCGGCGGACTTGGCGGCACTGCTTTTACGCCCGTTACGCGACGCCACCATGCTTGCAGCCAGGTCCATCAAGGGCTGGCTCGTAGCAATCAGGCCACTGATGGAAACGTGCAAGTCGCGGGCTTCACAACACAGCGCCTTGCCACCGAACCCGACCTCCAGTTGCTGAAAGTCCTGCGCAGAAAACCCTTCGAATTCCGCAAGCCCGGCCACCGGCAGCACAATTCGGCAGCCATCGCCGAAGCCGATGGAAATGCAGTCGTCTGCGTAACGCACATCACTGGCATTGGCATACAAACGCTTCAGCTTGCGCCCACGCACGATGGCCTTGTCGATATCAGCCTCGGTGATCGGTAGATCAGGCAAGACTTTGGCTTTTACGATTTTTTTCATAAATCAATCTCCACGCAACCTGGCGCCCTCACCAGATTCAAAATGGTTCTCTGCCCAACGACATCGTGTCGGGCATTGGCGATCACATACACTCCACGCCGAATGACTAACCCTGGCACCACCTCATCAGCATCCCAGTCCCAGGAATGGTTCTCCAGGCAGACCGTTTGCAGCTTCTGCCACCAGATCCTGCGCGCCCGCGCCAAATAATGCGGCTGCATGAGGGCCTGGCGAATACCTTCCAGAATCGCGCCCGCTGGCCGGCACCGTTCGGGGTTCACATCCCACAACGCCACGCGTCCATCCAGAAAGCTGAAACGAAAGCGCGCATCCCATGCCTTTCCCTTGACATGAACATGAGGCGGGCAATGTTCGTCCCTGAGAAAAACCGCAATCACATATCCTTTGTAAGCCCCTACTTTCATCGTAACCCATCCGTTAGGTTATTTTCTGTCAGGAAACACTTTTCCTCCTGCAGCCCGATAGCCGGCTGCATGATCAGGGAGGTTTTTCACAGGTTAGTCGCGAAGGAGGAAGCGTCGAATAAGGTCTTGTAACCGCGCGTGGCCGCGTCTGGAGAACCGCCGTTACCGATTAACAGTTCGATAATCGAACACATCTGCGGCCACCAATTGACCAAATTAACCATTCAGTACATTTTATCTCCACAACCAATAATAACTGTGGAGACACTCCCTATGCCGCCGATCGTGCTGGTACTCAACGGCCCCAATCTCAACCTGCTCGGTACCCGCGAGCCCGCTACTTACGGCCATGAAACTCTGGCCGACGTGGCTGCGCTGTGTGGCCGCAGCGCCGAAAAACTAGGCATGAAAATCGAATTCCGCCAGACCAACCACGAAGGCGAATTACTGGACTGGATCCACGGGGCCCGCGCCCGCTGCGCCGGGATCGTGATCAACCCGGCGGCCTGGACCCACACCTCGGTGGCGATTCGCGACGCACTGGTTGCCAGTGAAGTGCCAGTGATCGAAGTGCATTTATCCAACGTGCATGCGCGCGAGGCGTTTCGGCATCATTCCTTTGTCTCACCCATTGCCACCGCGGTACTCGCCGGGTTTGGCAGCCACGGCTATCACCTTGCCCTGGAACATTTCAGCCACACGTTGAAAGGATGAGCCCGATGAAACCGCGCATCCTCGCCGGCCTGATCGGCTCAGGCATCCAGGCCTCCCGTACACCCGCCTTGCATGAGCAGGAAGGTGACGCCCAAGGCCTGCGCTATTTGTATCGCCTGATCGATCTGGAGCCACTGCAACTGAGCATCGACGCCCTGCCCGACCTGCTGAAGGCGGCCGAGTTGATGCAGTTCACCGGGTTGAACATTACCTACCCATGCAAGCAGGCGATCCTGCCGCTGCTCGATGAATTATCCGACGAGGCCCGGGGCATTGGGGCGGTTAACACGGTGGTATTCAAGGCAGGCAAACGCATCGGCCACAACACCGATTGCCTGGGGTTCGCCGAAGGTTTTCGCAGAAACTTGAATGACGTCGACCGCCACCGTGTCGTCCAGATGGGTGCTGGCGGTGCAGGCGCAGCGGTGGCTCATGCGCTGCTGGCCGAAGGCGTGGAGCACTTGAGTATTTTCGACGTCGACGCCAGCCGTGCCCGCGACCTTGTGGATAACCTTGCGCGGCGGTTCGGGGCCAGTCGCGCGCAGGTCGGCAGCCACCTGGAAAACGCCATGGCCGAGGCAGACGGTTTGGTCAACACCACCCCGATGGGCATGGCCAAGCTGCCCGGCACACCGGTGCCGCCTGCCCTGTTACGGGCTGAGTTATGGGTCGCGGAAATCGTGTATTTCCCACTGGAAACCGAGCTGCTACGCAGCGCCCGCGCCTTGGGCTGCCGTACGCTGGATGGCGGCAACATGGCGGTGTTTCAGGCCGTGAAGGCGTTTGAATTGTTCAGTGGCGAAGTGCCGGATGCGCAAAGGATGCTGGCGCATTTTCAGAGCATGAACACCTCGCAGTAGAAACCCAATGCAACTGTGGGAGCGGGCTTGCTCGCTCCACATCCGGTTCCGCGGTGTCCTCAAGCCTGCAGGTAACGCATCACCGATTCACAAATCATCTCGCGATGACGCTGTTTGACGGCCTCATCCGACAGTTCGATCTGAAAAATCTCACTGAACGTATGGCGATTGGACACGCGGTAAAAGCTGAATGAGTTGATCAGCAAATGCACGTCCAACGGGTTCAATCCTTGGCGAAATACGCCCATCTCAGCCCCCCGCCGCAACGTGGCCCCCAGCGCTTCGAGGATGTTGCTGTTCATTGCCTTGATCGAATCCGAGCGCTTTACGAACTCGGCGTTGTTGATATTTTCGATACTGACAATACGCACGAAGTCCACGTTCTGGTCGTGGTGATCAAAGGTGAACTCCACCAGCCTGCGAATCGCTTCACGCGGCTCCAGGGCCGTGAGGTTCATGCGGGTTTCCGTGTTGCGAATATCGCCGTAGAGCTTTTCCAGCACCTCGATGTACAACTGCTCCTTGCTGCCGAAGTAGTAGTAGATCATGCGTTTCGAGGTATGAATGCGCTCGGCAATCGCATCCACGCGAGCACCGGACAGGCCCTGTTGAACAAACTCGACAATGGCTTCCTGCAGTATATTTTCGCGGGTCTTTTCCGGATTGTTCTTACGACTCTTGCGCGGTGCGTCTGACACCGCGGGGAGATCGGGACTCGAGGTCATGGTGCGCTCACGGCCATTGTTATGCAGGCCGTGATTATGGGCCGCGGCGCTCTCTGAAGGAAGCACCTGTCAGCCGTTACAACCGAGCCTGGCGTGCTGCGCCGCTGCGGGACTTGGCCATCGCCGCCAGGCGCACCGCCACGTTGGCCGCGCCATAACCGGCATAGCCATTTTTGCGCTGGATGATCTCAAAGAAAAACCGCCCTTCGAACGGCTCGGTGTAGACATGAAACAACTCACCGCCTTGCGCGTCACGGTCGTATAGCACGTTGTAGTACGCCAGCTCGCTGAGGAACTCGTCGTCGAAATCAAACCGCGCCGCCAGGTCGTCGTAGTAGTTGAGCGGGATATCCAGCAACGGCACGCCCGCCTCTTTGGCGCGGCTCACCTCCGCGAAAATGTCCGCACAGTCGAAGGCAATGTGATGCACACCCGAGCCGCGATAACTCGACAGCGCGTGGGAAATCGCGGTGTTGCGGTTCTCGGAAATATTCAACGGCAGGCGAATCGAACTGCAGCGGCTGCGCAACGCGCGGCTTTTTACCAAGCCGTAGGGGTCGGGGAGCACCACTTCGTCATCGGCTTCGAAGTCCAGCAGGCTCTTGTAGAACAGCACCCAGCTGTCGAGGCTGTCGGCCGGCAGCGCCATGGCCATATGGTCGATGCGCAACAGGCCGCCACTTGAGGCAGTGGCCGGTTGCAGGTTGAAGTCGGTGTCGTATAGCCCGCCCTCACTCTGGTCCACCAGGTAAATCAGGCTGCCGTCCGGCGCACGGACGGCCGCCAGCTCAAGCTCGTTGGGGCCGACCAGCCCGCGATAGGGCTGCCCCTTATAGGCCACCGCCCGCTCCAAGGCTTTTGCGCTGTCCTTGACCCGAATCGCTGTGGCGCATAAAGACGGCCCGTGGGCGTCGAAAAAGTTATGGGCGAAGGAATAAGGTTCACAGTTGAGAATCAGGTTGATATCACCCTGGCGCAACAGGCTGACACTTTTGGACCGGTGCTGCCCGGCCTTGACGAAACCCAGGCGTTCCAGCCAGTGAGTCAGTTTGGCGCCGAGGCTTTCATCCACGGCAAACTCAAGAAATTCGATGCCGTCGTATTCGCTGGCGGCCGGGGTTTCAAACAAGATGTCCACCGGTGCAGCCGGTTGTTCCTGCGCCAGGCGTTGACGGGTTTTCTCTTCCAGATACAGCAGCGAGCGCAAGCCATCCGCCGCGTTCGCTCGGGTCGGCGCCGCGCGGAAACCATCATTGAAAATTTCCAGGGACAACGGCCCGGTGTAACCCGTCTTGATAATCGGCGCCAGGAACCCCGCCAAATCAAATTCGCCCTGCCCTGGGAAACAGCGGAAATGTCGACTCCACTCCAGCACATCCATGGCCAGGATCGGTGCGTCAGCCATTTGCACAAAAAAGATCTTGTCACCGGGGATCTCGGCGATGGCGCTTGGGTCACCCTTCAGCGACAGCGTGTGGAAGCTGTCGAGCAACACGCCAAGGCTCGGGTGATCGACCTGACGCACCAGGCTCCACACCTGCTGCCAGGTGTTCACGTGCTTGCCCCAGGCCAGTGCTTCGTAACCAATACGCAGGCCACGGCGACCGGCGTGCTCCGCCAAAAGGCCGAGGTCATCCAGTAGAATGCGTTCATCGCCCACGCAATCGGCCGAGGCATTGCTGCACACCAGCACCAGGTCGGTGCCCAGTTCCTGCATCAAATCGAACTTGCGCTCGGCGCGCTCCAGGTTGCGTGCCAGGCGATCACGGCGACAGCCTTCAAAGTCGCGAAACGGCTGGAACAACGTGATGGCAATGCCGAGGTCGGCACACATTTGTTTAACTTCGCGCGGGCTGCCGTCGTAATACAACAGGTCGTTCTCGAAGATCTCAACCCCATCAAACCCGGCGGCGGCAATGGCTTCAAGCTTTTCCGGCAGGGTACCGCTCAAGGAAACGGTGGCAATGGAACGTTGCATAAGGCGACTCCCGGCAGTTGTTATTTGCGGCAAATTATTCGCCCCTAGCCTACACGCAGCAATTAAAATGTACGAACCGGTTAGTTTTTCGTGCGATTACCGAACACTATGCCCGTTTGGCGAATTGACGGTTTTTTAACCGCTGCGCACCATCGACGACGCAACCTTCACAGAAAAAAAGACCCAGAACACACCATAAAAATTTCAAAAAACGGGTACGACCTCATGCCTCTGCAAAACTCCGCCCTGGCCGCGCGCCCGGGCAACCCGCACGCCGGCATCGGCGACAAAATCCGTGGCGCAATGGCCGTGGGTAAAACTCGCTGGGGCATGCTGGCCCTGGTGTTCTTCGCCACCACCCTCAACTACATCGACCGCGCCGCCCTGGGCGTGATGCAACCGATCCTGGCCAAAGAGATGAGCTGGACGGCGATGGATTACGCCAACATCAACTTCTGGTTCCAGGTCGGCTACGCCATCGGCTTTGTGCTGCAAGGTCGCTTGATCGACCGCGTCGGCGTGAAGCGCGTGTTCTTCTGCGCCGTGCTGTTATGGAGCCTGGCAACCGGCGCCCACGGCCTGGCCACCTCGGCCGTCGGCTTTATGGTGTGCCGTTTCATCCTCGGCCTGACCGAAGCCGCCAACTACCCGGCTTGCGTCAAGACCACACGGTTGTGGTTCCCGGCCGGTGAACGCGCGGTGGCTACCGGTATCTTCAATGCCGGCACCAACGTGGGCGCAATGATGACGCCGATGCTGCTGCCACTGATCCTCCATGTCTGGGGCTGGCAGGCAGCGTTCCTGTGCATGGCGTCGCTGGGCGCAATCTGGCTGGTGTTCTGGGGTTTGAAGTACTACAACCCGGAAGACCATCCAACGGCCAAACAATCCGAATTGGACTACGTGCAACAGGAGTCCGAACCGGAACAACCGAGCGTGCCTTTCAGCCGCATCCTGCGCATGCGTGGCACCTGGGCCTTCGCCCTCGCCTATGCGATGACCGCACCGGTGTTCTGGTTCTACCTGTATTGGCTGCCGCCGTTCTTGAACCAGCAATACAACCTGGGCATCAACGTGACGCAGATGGGGATCCCGCTGATCATCATTTACCTGACAGCGGACTTCGGCAGCGTGGGTGGGGGGATTCTGTCGTCATTCCTGATCGGCCGCGGGATGAATGCAATCAAGGCGCGGCTGTTGTCGATGCTGCTGTTTGCCTGCTGCATCGTCGGCGTGATCATGGCGGCCGGCTCCAGCCAGTTGTGGGTCGCGGTGTTTGCCATCTCCCTGGCCATCGGCGCGCACCAGGCCTGGACCGCCAACATCTGGAGCCTGGTGATGGACTACACGCCCAAGCACATGATGAGCACAGTGTTCGGTTTCGGCGGTATGTGCGCGGCCATCGGCGGCATGTTCATGACCCAGATCGTCGGCCATATCCTTACGGTGACCAACAATAACTACACCGTGCTGTTCACCCTGATCCCGGCGATGTACTTCATTGCGCTGACCTGGATGTACTTCATGGCACCGCGCAAGATTCCTACCGTCGACGTTTGACTCACCGACGCCGCTGCTGCCAGGCAGCGGCCAACCCACTCATGCAGATCACCCCGATGCCGACCACCGTGGTCAAGTCGGGGGTATGGTTGAACACCAGCCAGCCCAACAACCCCGCGAACACGATCTGGCAGTAGCCGAACGGCGCCAGCAAGGCCGGCGCCGCGAAGCGGAACGCCTGGGTCAGCAGCAAGTGCGCCGTCATCCCGCAAGTGCCCAGCGCCAGCATCAACACACCGTGCCACAGCGTAGGGAGCTGCCAGAAGAATGGCACCAGCGCGCTCATCACCAAGGTATTGCACAGGCCGGCGAAGAAGTTACTGGTGGTTGGGGTGTCGTATTTGCTCAAGATGCGTGTGAGCAGTTGGTAGAAACAGAAGAACAGCGCCGAACACAGCGGCAGCAACACGGCCGGTGTGAACAACTCGCCGCCCGGGTGGATGATGATCAGCACCCCGATAAACCCGCAGATCACCGCCAGCCATTGACCACGCGTCACGCGCTCACCGAGCAACGGCACGGACAGCGCCGTCACCAGGATCGGCGCCAGGAAGTTCACCGCCGTGGCTTCCGCCAACGGGATGTAATGCAGCGCCGCAGTAAAGAACAGGCTTGTGCCCAACAGGCACAAGGCCCGCACCACCTGCATCCCCGGGCGCTTGCTGCGCAGCACACGCAGGCCCGATTGCGGCAGGAAGATCCCGGCCATCAGCAAGGTGTGCACCAGGTAACGCGCCCACACCACCATCACTATCGGATAAAACCCGGCCAGGTATTTGGACAAGGCGTCGTGGCTGGAAAACAGAAACGTCGCCACCACAATCAGCAGGATGCCTTTGAAAGGATGGTTGACGCCGGAAAGTGGGGTGCTGACAGTCATTTAATTCTCTTGCATGGCGGGCTGAACGCTGAGCATTGAACGCGGTAGCACTCAACCCGGTAATCTAGCAGCCGGGCCGTAGTCTGCCCCAAGAGCATAACCAAACAGCGTGCGAACAGCGCACTAAATCACGGGATTTGAGTCCAACGCTGCACGTTAGCCCGCGCGTTGCACACTTTTTAACCAAGGCCTTGCCGCTATGAAAAAGACACTCTTTGTTCTTTCTGCCCTTGCCCTGCTCACCGCCTGTAACAAGGAACCCAAGGAAGCCCCGAAACCCGCACCCGCCTCCGTGCAAGCCACGCTGGTACCGGCGACCCCGCCCACGGACAAATGGGTCGGCAAGTGGATTGGCGTCGAAGGCCTGAACCTGACCATCGCCAAGGACGACAGCATCGGCCGCGGCCACTACCTTCTCACCATGAAATACGGCCTCGACGCTGACGACTCAGGTACCTTCAAGGGTGAAGCCAACGAAGAAGGCATCACGTTCACTCGCCCGGACGGCCCGCAACTGCTGCACGCCGGCGACGGTGAAGCCACTGGCCTGAAATGGCTGGCGGATAAAAAGGACTGCCTGGTGGTCGATACCGGCGAAGGGTATTGCCGCGACTGACCCGGCGTTGCTGACACAACTTTCATCTGGCGCCCGTGCCACTCCGCCTGACAGCAGCGATACTACGCAGCTCTCGTTACTTGTCGGACAGCCGGGCTGGCGCCATTCATACGCACCAACAACACTGTTCTGAAAAAAGTGTTCCACAGGTTTATCGAGAGGATTGCCCCATGCTATGGAAAAAAGGCCGACGCAGCGACAACGTGGTAGATGCCCGCGATGACAGTGGCGGCGGCGGTGGCGGCATGCGTTTTGGGGGCGGCAAGGGCCTGAGCCTCACGGCGATTGTGCTGATTGTCGGCATCGGCTGGCTGACCGGCCAGGACCCGTTGCAGATCCTCGGCCAGTTGACCGGCCAGATGGAACAAGCGCCCTCGGTGAGCACGCAACCGCAACAGGCTCCGCCGGCCAATGACCAGCAGGCCGACTTCGTCCGGGCGATTCTGGGGGATACCGAAGACACCTGGGGCCAGGTGTTCCAGGAAAATGGGTTGGCCTACAAGAACCCGAAATTGATTCTGTTCCGTGGCCGGGTGAATTCTGCCTGCGGTGGCGCCACCTCGGCCAGCGGCCCGTTCTATTGCCCGGCCGACCAGCAAGTGTATCTGGACCTGGATTTCTTCCGGGAAATGTCGCAGCGCTTCAAGGCCTCCGGCGAGTTCGCCCAGGCCTACGTGATCGCCCACGAAGTCGGGCACCACGTGCAAACCCTGCTGGGCATCTCGGCCAAGATCCAGGCCGCACGCCAACAGGGCCGGCAGATGCAAGGCGACGGCGGCTTGTTGGTACGCCAGGAACTGCAAGCCGACTGTTTCGCTGGCGTGTGGGCCAACCGCGCGCAAAAACGCCTGAACTGGCTGGAGCCTGGCGATATTGAAGCAGCACTGAATGCGGCCAACGCCATCGGCGACGACCGTTTGCAACAACAGGGTCAAGGGCGCGTCGTGCCCGACTCGTTTACCCACGGCACCTCGGCACAGCGTGTTCGCTGGTTCAAAACCGGCTTCGCCCAGGGCCAGATCTCTCAATGCGACACGTTTACGGCGAAGAGTCTTTAAATGAATAAACGATTGGGATGGCTGTTGGGCGTGTTGATCACGTGTTCCTCCTTCACCTGGGCCGCCGAGAAAGACCACGGCGTCAAGGTGGTCAGCCCCGATCGTTTCCATTTGGATGCGGGCGACCTCAGTCTTGGCTTGAGCCAGGACTGGGGCAAGCCGCTGCCTCAGGTCACCCGCGCGCTCATCATCGTGCACGGTCGCCTGCGTAACGCGCAGACCTACCTGAAAAGTGGCGAAGATGCCGCCGAACACGCCGGTGTGGCCGCCAGCACGCTGGTGATCGCGCCGCAGTTTCTCAATGAGTCGGACATAACGCGCAATCACCTGGGCAACCCAGTGCTGCGTTGGAGCGGCAATGACTGGATGGCCGGCGCGCCCTCGACCGGTCCAGGCCAGGTCAGCTCCTACGGCGCGCTTGACCAGATCATCAAGCACTTGGGCAACCGCAAGCTGTTCCCGGCGCTGAAAGAAATCGTCGTGGCCGGCCACTCCGGCGGTGGCCAGGTGATACAGCGTTTTGCCCTCACCGGCCACGACCACCCGCTGCTGCAAACCGAGGGCATCAGCCTGCGTTATGTGGTGGCCAACCCATCGTCCTACGCCTACTTCAGCCCACAGCGGCCGGTAACCTTTGATGCAGCCAGTTGCCCAGGCTTCAATGACTGGAAGTACGGCATGCAAAACTTGCCCGACTACGCCAAAGGACAGCGTGCGCAGCAGCTTGAACAGGCTTACGTGTCACGCAACGTCACCTACCTGCTGGGTCAGCAGGACATCGACCCGAACCACCCGGCGCTGGATAAGAGCTGCGAAGCCGAAACCCAGGGCGCGTATCGGTTGATTCGTGGGCATAACTACGTTGACTACCTCAAAGCACGCCATCCGCAGCTGAGCCACAAACTGGTGGAAGTACCGGGGGTCGGGCACGACGGCGATAAGATGTTTACCTCGCCTGAGGGCGAGAAGGTGTTGTTCGGGAAATAGCAGGCACTGACGAAACCGGATTAAACATGTGGGAGGGGCTTGCTCCCGATGGCGGTCTGTCAGCTTCTTTTATGCTGACTGATACACCGCTACCGGGAGCAAGCCCCTTCCCACATTTGATCGGTGGTGCCAGGTTCAGATCATCTGGCGCAGGGCTGCACAATCCTCAGCATGCCAATCCGCCAACTCCGGCCACGGGTTCTCGGGCAAGTTCACCAACACTGTCCTGGTCCCCGCCGCGCGGCCACAGTCCAGGTCAAAGCGGTAATCCCCGACCATCACCATCTCGCTTGGCGCCACTTCCCAAGCCGTCGCCAGTTTCAGCAAACCACCCGGATTCGGCTTGGGTGGCGCATCTTCACGCCCCAGCACATCCTCGACAGCGAAACAGTCCGCCAGACCAATCGCTTCCAGCGTGATATGCGCCAACTCCCGCGCATTGCGGGTCAGGATGCCCAGACGGTAACCCCGCCCGGCCAATTCACGCACCAGCGCCACTGCGCCATCGGCAGCAACCGAGCCGACGGCCAGCGCCCGCTCATGCTCCAGCAACCACGCATGCTTGGCCGCCGCCACATCGGCCGGCAACGCCGCGAGGTGGGTGAGAATGTCAGCCTCGGGCGGAATCTCCAGAGCCACGCGAATGGCCGCAAAATCATGCACGGCCACCGTGAGGGTGCCGTCCATATCAAAGACCCAGTGCTTAACCTCCGACAGGCTCATGCCCAATCCTTGCGATGGCGAATCAGCCCTTCCTGGGTGACCGAAGCCACCAGTTGGCCGGCGCGGTTGTACACGCTGCCCCGCGAGAAACCACGCGAGTTGCCGGCCCACGGACTGTCCATCGCGTACAGCAACCAGTCATCGGCGCGCAGGTCAGCGTGGAACCAGAGTGCATGGTCGAGGCTGGCGACTTGCATGTCTTTCTGCCACACCGTCTTGCCGTGGGGCAGCAGCGAGGTGGTCAGCAGGCCGAAGTCCGACGCATAGGCCAACAGGTATTTATGCAGCGCCGGCGCGTCGGCCAAGGCACCGTCAGCCCTGAACCACACGTACTTGACCGGGTCGGACGGCTGCGGGTTGAACGGGTCTTTCTCAGTGACCGGGCGCACTTCGATGGGCTTGGGGCACAGCAACTTTTCGCGCATGTGCTCAGGGATCAGGTGCGCGCGTTGTTTGGTCAGCTCCAGTTCCGACGGCAGGTTTTCCGGGCCGACGACCACCGGCATGGTGGTCTGGTGCTCGAAGCCTTGTTCGTCGTACTGGAACGAGGTGGTGCAGGTGAAAATCGGGTTGCCCTTCTGGATCGCGGTGACGCGCCGCGTGCTGAAGCTGCCGCCATCGCGCACGCGGTCTACCGAATACACCACCGGCAATGCGGCGTCGCCGGGGCGCAGGAAATAACCATGCAAGGAATGCACGTGCCGCGCTTCTTCTACGGTCTGGCTGGCCGCCGACAACGACTGGCCGAGCACCTGGCCGCCGAACAATTGGCGAAAGCCCAGGTCCTGGCTGCGGCCGCGAAAGAGGTTTTCCTCAATCGGCTCCAGGGTCAGCAAGTCCACCAGATCTTCCAATACTTGGCTCATAGAGCAACTCCTACAACAATCGATAGGGCATTCCGGGCTGCTTATCCGTGCAGCGTGTCCAACCATTGGGCGCGGGTGATGCGATACAAAACGTGATGGCGCAGCGGGTCATCGGCTGCGACCTTGGGGTGTTCAAAATCTGCCTGGGGATCGTAATGCATACCGATGGCCTGCATGACTTTTTGTGATGGCAGATTGGTTTCGGTGGTGAAGGACAGGATTTCATCCAGTTGCAGCCGATCGAAACCACAGCGCAATGCAGTCCAGGCCGCTTCGCTGGCGTAGCCCAGGCCCCAGTGCTCACGGGCCAGGCGCCAGCCGATCTCGACGGCCGGCACAAAATCGGCTGCGAAATTGACATTTTGCAGCCCGGTCAGGCCGATAAACTCGCGCGTGTCCTTGCGCTGCAAGGCCCAAAAGCCAAAACCGTATTCGGCAAAATGGCCGCGAATCCGCCCAATAAGTGCGGCGCTTTCCAGATGGCTCAATTTGGCCGGGAAATAGCGCATCACCTGCGAGTCGGCGCACATGCGCGCAAATTCCGGCAGGTCGCTGTCGCGCCATTGGCGCAGCACCAGACGTGCGCTTTCCAACTCCAGTATCGGCTCCATGGGTCCCCTCCCTTGCCATGTGCGTGAGTGTACAGCGCTGGTAAGATCCTTCGCAGGTTCCCGTCAGAAAATCCCATGCCCTTGCCACTGATCTACCACGACGACTACAGCCCCGAGTTCCCAGCGGACCACCGGTTCCCCATGGATAAGTTTCGCCTGTTGCGCGACCACCTGGTGGACAGCGGCCTGACCGAGGACAGCCAATTGCTGCGCCCCGCGCTGTGCCCGGCAGAGATTCTGGCCCTCGCCCATGAACCTGGGTATATCGAACGCTACCTGAGCGGCGAGTTGTCCCGTGAAGACCAACGCCGCCTCGGCCTGCCCTGGAACGAAGCCCTGGCCCGGCGCACTGTGCGCGCGGTCGGCGGCTCGATACTGGCCGCCGAACAGGCGCTGGAACACGGCCTGGCCTGCCACCTGGCGGGTGGCACCCATCATGCGCATTACGATTACCCGGCCGGCTTTTGCATCTTCAATGACCTCGCGGTGATCAGCCATTACCTGCTGGCCAGCGGGCGGGTCAACCGCATACTGATCTTCGACTGTGACGTGCACCAGGGCGACGGCACCGCACGCATCCTTCACGACACGCCGGATGCAATCACCGTGTCGCTGCACTGCGAAAAAAACTTCCCCGCCCGCAAGGCCCAGAGTGACTGGGACATCCCGCTGCCCATGGGCATGGGCGATGCCGATTACCTCAAAACCGTGGACGACGCGCTCAACTATTTACTGCCGCTCTACCAGCCGGACCTGGTGCTGTACGACGCCGGTGTCGATGTGCATAAAGATGACGCCCTCGGTTACCTCAAGCTGACAGATGCAGGCCTCGCCGCGCGGGATGAAAGCGTGATGCGCCACTGCCTGGGCCGCGACATTCCGGTCATGGGCGTGATTGGTGGTGGCTACAGCAAGGACCGCCCTGCCCTGGCCCGCCGCCACGGCATCCTGCATCACAGTGCACAGCGGGTGTGGACGTCATCCGGTTGTCATTGAAGTGTGAGCGTTACCCACAATGCCTGTGGAACGGCCTGTGGATAACTTGAGCGTAAGCGCCTGAGAGCGAGTGGCCGTATGGCTTGTAGGAAAGTGTACGTTTTTTGATCAGGCAGCGATGCCGCCGTCGGGTAGAATGCTCGGCCTATTTCGCGACCGTAGCCTTGCCCATGCCTCAAGCCCCTTCTCACCACGTCACCATCATCGGCGGCGGCCCTGCCGGGCTGATGGCCGCTGAAGTCTTGAGCCAGGCGGGCGTGCAGGTGGACCTGTATGACGGCATGCCGTCGGTGGGGCGCAAATTCCTGCTGGCGGGCGTGGGCGGCATGAACATCACCCACTCCGAGGCCTACCCCGCGTTCCTGTCGCGCTACGCCGAACGCGCGCCGCAGATGGCGCCATTGCTGCGCGGGTTTGGTGCCGAGGCGTTGTGCGAATGGATTCATGGCCTGGGCATTCAAACCTTTGTCGGCACCTCCGGCCGCGTGTTTCCTACCGACATGAAAGCCGCCCCGCTGCTGCGCGCCTGGCTCAAGCGCCTGCGCGACCAAGGCGTGGTTATCCACACCCGGCATTGTTGGTTGGGCTGGACCGCCGACGGCGGTTTACTTATCCACAGCCCGGACGGCGAGAAAACTGTCCACAGCGATGCCATGCTGCTGGCCTTGGGTGGCGGCAGTTGGTCACGCCTGGGCTCCGACGGCGCGTGGCTCACATTGCTGGAAGACAAAGGCGTGCCCTGCGCCCCGCTGCAACCGAGCAATTGCGGCTTCGAGGTGTCAGCCTGGAGTGAATTGATGGTCAGCAAATTCGCCGGCGCGCCGTTGAAAAACGTCGCCATCGGCGTGGCGGATGACAAGCCTCGGCTGGGGGAATGTGTGGTCACGGCCACGGGTATCGAGGGCAGTTTGATCTACGCACTGTCGGCACCGATTCGTGAAGCGATCAACCGCGCGGGCTCAGCCACCGTGCACATCGACCTGCTGCCAAGCAAGCCGTTGGACAAAGTCCAGGCGGCCTTGGCCAAACCGCGTGGTTCGCGCTCGATGAGCAAGCATCTGCACAGCCAGTTGGGGTTGGACGGGGTGAAAGCGGCGCTGTTGCGTGAGCTGGCGCCTAGCGCGCACTTCAATGATCCGGCGCTGTTGGCGGTGGATATCAAGGCACTGCCACTGACGCTGGTGAAGACACGGCCAATGGATGAGGCGATCAGCACCGCGGGTGGCGTGCCGTTCGAGGCGTTGGATGAGCGGTTGATGCTCAAGCAATTGCCGGGGGTGTTTTGTGCGGGGGAGATGCTGGATTGGGAAGCGCCGACCGGCGGCTACCTACTCACAGGATGCTTTGCCAGTGGGCGAGCGGCTGGGCGAGGGATGTTGGAGTGGCTTAAGCACTGAGGTCTGTAGCGAACTCAAAGCCGCCTTCGCGAGCAAGCCCGCTCCCACACTTGGAATGCATTTCAAATGTGGGAGCGGGCTTGCTCGCGAAGAGGCCCTCAATAACGCCTCAACTCTTATTTTTTCTTACGCGGCCCAGTGTTAAACACCGGCACCTTGCGCACCGGCTTAATCGACGGCTCAGCCGGCGCTACGTCGCCACTGTCCACCCACTTACCCAAATTGCGCTTACCGCCACCGCCACCCGACGCCTTAGGCTTCTTCGGTTTCTTCGGCTTCTTCACCACTTGCCCACTGGCGTCGGTATCCGGCACGCGGTGCTCAGGCTCGAAATCCGCTTCCATCTTGCGGGTCAAGGTCTGACGCGTCAGCATCTCGATGGCCGACAGCATGTTCACCTCATCGGCACACACCAGGGAAATCGCCTCACCGGTGTTACCTGCGCGGCCGGTGCGGCCGATACGGTGGATGTAATCCTCGGCCACGATCGGCAGGTCAAAGTTGACCACCAGCGGCAAGTCTTCAATATCCAACCCCCGCGCGGCCACGTCGGTGGCGACCAGAATCTGCACGTCGCTGGACTTGAAACGGTCCAGTGCACGCTGACGAGTGGCTTGGGGCTTGTCGCCGTGGATGCCATCGGCATTGATGCCCAGGCCCTGCAATTTATCCACCAGCGCATCCACGCCGTTACGGGTCTTGGCGAACACCAGCACCTGCTTCCAGCGGCCTTTGCGCATCAGGTGCACAAACAGCTCCGGCTTGCGCTTCTTGTCCACCGGCACCACCCATTGCTTCACGGTGTTGGCGGCGACGTTGCGCGGGCTGACTTCAACAGTCAGTGGGTCGTTGAGCATCTGCCCGGCCAGCAAGCGGATCTCATCGGAGAAGGTCGCGGAGAACAGCAAGGTCTGGCGCTTTTTCGGCAGCATGCGATAAATGTTGGCCAGCTCTTCGGAGAAGCCCAGGTCGAGCATGCGGTCGGCTTCATCCAGCACCAGGGTTTGCAGCTGATTGAGCTTCAGTGCGTTCTGGCGGAACAGGTCGATCAGGCGGCCAGGCGTGGCGACCAGAATGTCGACGCCCTTGCGCAGCTTCATCATCTGCGGGTTGATGCTCACGCCGCCATACACCGCGTAAGTGGTCAGCGGCAGGTGCTGGGCGTATTCGGCAACACTGGTGTGAACCTGCTCGGCCAGTTCACGGGTCGGGCACAGGATCAGCGCGCGCGCCGAGTTGGCAGCGACTTTCGGCCCTTCCATGGTCAGCAGTTGCAGCAGCGGCAGGGCGAAACCGGCGGTCTTACCGGTGCCGGTCTGGGCCGCAGCCATCAGGTCGCGACCGGCCAGCACCGCCGGAATGGCTTGCGCCTGCACCGGCGTCGGGGTCTGGTAGCCAAGCGTCTCAAGGGCGCGCAGCAAGGGTTCGATCAGGCCAAGGGTGGCGAAAGTCATGTGTTTACCGTAGGAAAAATTCAGCGCATAGGCGTAATGCGCCGCAGTTTACCTTATTTCCGGCTTGGGCTTTCGCCACTGGGGCAGGCTGATCAACAGCACCGCGCTGATGATCACCAGCATGGCCAAGGCTTCTTCCATGCCGATGGTCTCGCCGACGAACACAATGCCCAACAACACGGCGACGGCCGGGTTCACGTAGGCATAGCTGGTCGCCGCCGCCGGGCGCACGTGCTTGAGCAGGTACATATAGGCGTTGAAGGCGATGATCGAGCCAAACACGGCCAGATACGCCAAGGCCAGCCAGCCCTCAAGCGGCGGGATGGAATGCAGTCGCTCACCGGTCAGTGCACTGCCCACCAGCAACAACACACCCGCAATGATCATCTCGGCCGCGCTGGCCATGGCGCCCGGCGGCAGCGGCAAATGCCGGCTCCATACCGAACCGAAAGCCCAGGAAGCGGCAGCAAACAGCAACAACATGGCACCCGTCGGGCTCGATTGCAGGTTGGAGCCCATGTTGAGCATGGCGATGCCGATAATCCCCAGCACCACCCCGGCCCACTCCAGACGCGTATTACGCGCGCCCCAGAAATACCCGCACAACAAAGTGAACAACGGCACCGTCGCCACCGCCAGCGCGGCCACACCGGAGGCCACCCCGGTGTGTTCGGCCACCGTCACTGCGCCATTACCAAAGGTCAGCAGCAAAACGCCGATCTTGGCGGCCGCCTTCCACTGCACCCACGTCGGCGCCGGCGCCCCGCGCCAGCGCAAAAAGCCATACATCGCCAACCCCGCCACCAGGAATCGAATCCCGCCCAACATCAGCGGCGGCCAGTACTCCACGCCGATTCGAATCACCAGGTAGGTAGAACCCCAGATCACATACAACGCAAAAAAAGCGGCGATCAACGGTAAGGGAAAACGACGTGGGCCAGGCATTGGGTAGCTCTGCGGCAGGAAATTGAAGGCTTATTCTAGAAAGGCAGCACGCTAAACATAAGTTACAAAACCTGTTTAAAGCGCCCATACACTTTTCAAAGCATGGTTATGAAGGCTATAACCCGTGGATTCGAAAGCCACGCATGACCGGAGCCTTATCATGGACAAATACGACCGCATGCTCCTCAGCGCCCTGCTCAAAGACGGCCGCGCTTCCTACGCCGAACTGGCCCGCACGGTAAACCTCTCCGCGCCGGCCGTGGCTGAACGCGTGGCCAAGCTGGAAGCCAGCGGCGTAATCACCGGGTATCAGGCCAAAGTGGACCTGTCCAAAATCGGCTTGCCGATCCAGTGCACGATAGAGCTGCGCTTGACCAACAACGGCAGCCAGAAGGTGTACGACGCCCTGGCTGAAATTCCCGAGCTGACCGAGTGCCACCGGGTGACAGGCGACCCGTGCGTGATCATGCAGGCGGCAGTGGGCTCGATGCCGGAGTTGGAGAACCTGATCAACCGGGTGGCGAAGTTCGGGTTCAGCAAGACCTCGATTATTTTGTCCAGTGCGATAGAGCGGCGGGTGCCGTTGGGGCAGTTGGAGGCCAATGGCAAAAACGGCGGCTGATACACCGCCATCGCGGCGATGCGGCGACCCGACAAGCCCGCTCCCACAGTAGATTGCATCCAGCCCTGGCGAGCTCGGTCAAATGTGGGAGCTGGCTTGCCTGCGATAGCGTCAGCGGCCTCACTGCAAAATTGAGCGCTGAACGATCAAGTCGACAATCTGCTTGATGCTCGTGATGTGATCCCAATCCTCCTGAGTCGCCTGCAGGTTGAATTGCCACTTGATCTGCATGACGAAGCAGGTCAAATCGTCATCGATGATCTTGAAGTCATGGATGAAATCCGTATTTTCCGTCACTTGGCTTCGGTCAATAAAACCAATGATATCGACGAACAGTTGGATCACTTTTTCTGTGATCTCGGCTCTGGTAGGGCTACCTTCCACTTCTCGCCTCATAGGCACACTTACCAATACTGATTAAGTCAAAAACGGCTAACCCCACAGCAACGAAGGGAATGCCCCGCCCAATAATGCCAAATACCCGGACGGTGCCAAACGTTGCTTTTGCCATCCTAGCCATTGTTGGTTGCCTGATCAGTGTACGAGGGAAAAAGCGCATTCCAATGAGGCTGGCCAGGTTCGTCGTTTTACTGGAGCCAACGTGGACCCAAGTTCCCACGGCGATCTTGCTGATCGGTATGCCCGCCGCGCCAGTAAGCGCCGTTGCCGCCGTCAAACCGTAGTGTTGCTGTGTACATTTCCAGAGGTCGTCAACAGTGGTGTCAGGCACAGTGGAGTCCGCCTGAATGGGCCTGAGTAACGTGTAACTGGCGCCATGCGTCCAACCTGGCGAATGAGGTAAAAGCATGACTGCCGGGCAGCTTGTCATTGTGTTGCCCAAATGAAACGCCATGCTGGAAGTTGAGCCGAGGTCTACGCCATTACGTTGGAGTTCAGACTGGCTTCGCATAATTGCTGTGTGGAGGTCGCTTTCCTGCATGACGTAGTCCTTTTACGTAAATAACAGGTGCAATGTTAGGTCGCAGCAAGGGCGAGGGATGGGTGAAAAGAAAAACCAGAAAGGTCCGACGGAGCAATAGGGCTCAGCCTACTGACCACTCAGAAAGAGCGTAAAAGCCCCCACAAAACGCTGATATTTCAATGGCCAGCAAGACCGATCTCTTTCATTTGCGGGACGTTTCCTAGAGAATTCCACGGCCTTGCGCCAGTCGGATCAGGTAGCTAGTCTCGCCTCGTCATCGAAATCACGATGACCGGACGTGCAAGTCCGGCTCGCAAAGGTGCACAAGCACCCCACATCTCAACGCCCGTTTTAGTGATGGGCGTTTAGTTATGGCGGCTGTGCGCTGGAGACCTTCGGGGTCTGCCGGGTTTCCTTTGCCCCGGTCTTGCACACCTGCGTACAGCTGCCACCCTCATTCGCGTGCAAGCGAACGGTGACGGCCTCTTACTTCAGAGGAATTACACCATGGTCAAAGTTACCCCCGATCCACCTCGCTCCACACCAAACTTCCTCAGCGAAGACGCCCTGCTCAACCGCCGAGCCATCGACTACTACCTCAAAGCTTCCGCCCCGGACGCGCCCAACTTTGTTCTAAATGACAACCTTAGCTTCGAAGACGCCCTCGCCCATGCGGCCGACTTGCTGCATTGCGCGGTGGAGACGGCGCACGGGTCGGCTGAAGCGATGAATGCGCAACAGCGAGCGGTGATGCATTTGGTGGGGATGGCGAAGGACGTGGTAGGTCGGGCGTTGGAGTGTGTGCAACCGCGATGAACACCGCATCACTCATGTGGGAGGGGGCTTGCTCCCGATTGCAGTGTGTCAGCCACTGGATGATTAGCGGACACACCGCGATCGGGAGCAAGCCCCCTCCCACATTTGAAACGTCGGTGTTCTTGGGCGGGTGGCCGGTTTAGAACCCGCGATGCTTCTTCAGGTGTTCATTGATCTTCGCCGCCGGCACTTTCTGCAAGGTGCACAGCAGGTCGTGGGACAGTTCTCGCAACCCATGCGTACCGCGCAATTGCTCGGCCAGGTGCGCGGTGAGGTTGGCCGCCATTTCCGCATCCGCCATCGCCCGGTGAGCCTTGCCGGTGTGGGGCAGTTGCGCGAAGGAATTCAACGTGCCGAGTTTGTGGTTCGGTGCCGCCGGCATCAAGCGACGGGCCAGCAGCAGCGAGCAGGCGAATTTTTGCAGGCGGGTGCGGCGGATCAGGCCCAGTTCGAAGTCCCAGAACTTCTGGTCGAACGCGGCGTTGTGCGCCAGCAATGGCGTGGTGCCCACGAACTCGTTGACTTCGTTCATCACCCGCTCGGCCGGTGGCGCGCTGCGCAACATGGCGTTGCTGATGCCGGTGAGTTGTTCAATAAAGCCCGGCACACGCACGCCGGCATTCATCAGGCTCTGGTAGCGGTCCACGATTTGGCCGCGCTCAAGGATCACCACCGCGATTTCCGTGGCCCGGCAGTGGCTGCTCGGGGTGATGCCGGTGGTTTCAAAGTCGATGACCGCTATACGTTCCAAACCTGTTCCAACTCCGTCTAACCATTTATTGAGCCGCTGCGCTTATTTGAGCAGCAGTGCGCCTTCGATCGGCACGTAGCGGCTGGCGGCGCGTATCAGCGAGTTGGCCGTCAGCCCTGGCACGCCGTAGGCCACGGCTTCGACGCCATGCTTTTGGATGATGCGGTCGAGCAGCATGTCGAAATCACCGTCGCCGGAGGCCAGCACCACTTCGTCGACGTGGTCGGCGGCATCCATGATGTCGAGGGTGATGCCCACGTCCCAGTCGCCCTTGGCCGAGCCATCGGCGCGCTGGATGTACGGCTTGAGTTTTACCGTAAAGCCCAGGTTGCGCAGGATCTGCTGGAATTGCTGCTGCTTGCTGTCGCCACGGTCGATGGCATACGCATACGCCTCGACGATCTGCCCGCGCGCGCTGATGTCAGCCCACAGGGCGGCGTAATTGAAGTGGCAGCCATACGCCTGGCGCACGGTGTAGTAGAGGTTTTGTACATCGGCGAACACCGCAATTTTCTTCACCGCACTTCCCCATGGCTGCCGCTTGGACCTCGAACGCGAAGGCCCGCAAAGGCGCCAGTATGCCAGCCATGGGAAAGTTTCAGCGAAAAATCAGCCCGGGGCGACGAAGCGCCCCGGTTGAGTGCGGCTCAGACGAAGGAGTCGTCGTCGCCAAACGAGGAGGAATCGTCGGAATAGTCGTTGTCGGCGAAGCTGTCGGAGCCGTTGTCGCTGCCCCAGTTGTCATTGCCGGCAAACTTCTGGTCGTCGTTGCCCCAGTTACTGTTGTCACTGGCGGGCGCCGGTTCTTCGCGGATGATTTCTTCCACGACTTGCGGCTGTTGCGAGTTGTGGTTGAACAGGCTGCTGATGCCTTCGGCCAGCATTACGCCACCCGCGACACCGGCGGCGGTTTTCAGCGCGCCGCCGAGGAAGCCACTGCCGATGGGCGCTGCTGGCGCCTGTTGCGGCTGTTGATAGTTCTGCTGCGGCGCACCGTAGTTCTGCTGTTGCGGCGCGGGCTGGCCGAACGAGGGCCGCGCCGGCTCACGCCAGCCGCCACCGGAAGACGCCGGGGCGCTTTGCGCAGGCTGGGCGTCACGCGAACTGCCGCCACCAAAGATGCTCGACAGGAACCCCCCGCTGCTCTGCGCAGGTTGTGCCGCCTGGGATTTGGCCTGCTGCAATTCGTCCTGCAATTGCTGGATCTGCTGCGCTTGTTGCTTGTTCTGCGCGTCGAGACTCTTGATCGCGTGCTCTTGCACCAGAATCGACTGGGTCATGTAGTACCCGGCGGCCGGTTGGCGAGTCATGTGCTCCTTGATCCGCGCTTCGGCCAGGGCGTCGCGGGGGGCTGAGTCCGTTTCGGCTTGCTGCAACCGTGAAAACAGTCCATCGATCAGGGTTTGCTCTTCGCTGTTCATGGCGACCTCGTTAGATTGCCGGTAGAAATCATGGGCTTGCCCAGGGTCAGGCACGCTACGTAACAGTAATGGGGCTGTTACTAGACGTTTCAATGGTCTTTACGAAAGGTTTACGTTTGCTCACCTCTCGTCATGATCGGTTAAAGTGTCGGCCTTGCTTTTCGGCCTGTGATGAACCTGATGAATCCGTTAGACGTATTGCGCGACTCCTTCCGTTTCACCCAACGCAACCTGGGCGCCATCGTCCAGCTGTGCCTGCCGCTGGTGATTCTCGAAGCCCTGCTGCAACAGGTGCTCGACCACACGCTGGGCCCGGATGCCTTTCCCGGCTACAGCGTGGTGGTGGGGTTGTTGGTGTACCCGCTGTACACGGGCGCCTTGATCCTGTTTCTGGACGCGCGCACCCGTGGCGAGTCGCCGCGCACTAAAGATGTGTGGGCCATGGCCCTGACCCTGTGGCCACGCTTCGCCCTGCTCACGGCTATCAGCACGCTGCTGATTCTGCTTGGCCTGTCGTTGTATTTCCTGCCGGGCCTGTGGCTGATGGTGGTGCTCGCGTTTGCCGAGTACCTGCTGGTGCTGCGCGGCCTGTCGGCGCTGGAGGCGATGAAGGAAAGCTTTCGCCTGACTCGCGGGCACTTCTGGCGAATTCTGGTGTGCCTGCTGTGCGTGATGACGCCCCTGTGGCTGCTCAAGGGCGCCAGCGTGGCGGCGTATCCCGATCCCGCGCCGCTGCTGGGCGTACTGATCGACAGCGCCCACAGCTTTCTGCAACTGTTTACCAGTGTGGTGCTGTTCCGTTTATTCATGTTGATCGGTGGCGATGCCGACGCACGGTGATATGCTCCGTGCCACCTCTGAAACGCTATAAGCCGAGCCAATGACCCGTTTATTGCGCATCACCCTGTTGAGCCTCTTGATCATCGCGGGCCTGCTCACAGCCCTGATCTACAGCCTGACCTGGCGCCCTGCCGACAAGGAAACCCTGCCCGTCAGCTGTGTCGCGCCCCGTGCGCCGACCCTGCTGCCCGGGCAAGCGCTCAAGGTCATGACCTGGAACGTGCAATACCTGGCCGGCAAGAACTACGTGTTCTGGTACGACACCGCCGACGGCAGCGGCCCGGACGACCGCCCGACCGTGGAAGACATGGCCTCAAGCCTGGATGAAGTGGCGCGGGTGATCCGCGACGAACACCCCGACATCCTGCTGTTGCAGGAACTCGACGAAGGCGCCAAATCGTCGCACTACCAGGACCAGGTGGCCTTGCTTCAGGAACGCTTGGTCGACCTCTACCCGTGCAGCGCCCAGGCCTTCGACTGGAAAGCCGACTTTGTGCCCAACCTGCATATCTTCGGCAGCGTCGGCCGCAAACTGGTGACCCTGAGCCGTTACCAGATCGAACACGCCGAACGCCTGCAACTCCCGGTGTCGCCGGCCAACTTTATCAGCCGCCAGTTCCAACCCAGACCGGCCTTGTTGCTGACCTATTTGCCGCTGAGCGATGGCGGCCAACTGGCGGTGCTCAATACCCGGCTGGATGGCAACATGCCTGGGCGGTCAGCAGTGCAAGCGCAAGCGAAAGCCACGGTGAAGCTGCTGGATAAGTTCGAAGGCCGTGGCACGCCATGGCTGATCGGCGGGGACTTCAACTTGCTGCCACTGGGGCAATTCCTGCGCCTGGACGCGGTTAAGCGCGGCCAGTATTCGCCGGACAGTGAGCTGCATTTGCTGTGGGACAAGTACCCGATGATCCCGAGTAACAGTGAATCCAGCGGGATTGATCGTGAGAAATGGCTGACAAACTTCCCGAATGACCCCAGCGTAGAAGGGCCGGATCGTACGCTCGACTATCTGTTCTACAGCCCACGCATCAAGCGGGTGGAAGCCAAAGTACGCCAGGAAGACACGCTGCGCATCTCCAATCACTTGCCGGTGATTGCCCGCTTCCTGCTGCCGGCTGCGCAATAACCAACACCTCAAACCCTGTAGAAAGCGGGCTTGTGTGGGAGCTGGCTTGCCTGCGATAGCATCGCCTCGGTGAACCAGATAGACCGAGTCGTCTGTATCGCAGGCAAGCCAGCTCCCACATTTGATCTCCACACGACCTACTTGCGGGGTTTGATCCGGGCGGTTGGTTCGGCCACCAACGGGTCATCCGGCCAGTAATGCTTCGGGTACCGCCCCTTCAAGTCCTTCTTCACCTCGGCATACGTGCTGCGCCAGAAGTTCGCCAGGTCCTGCGTCACCTGCACCGGCCGTCGCGCCGGGGACAGCAGGTGCAGCTTGACCACTTGGCGCCCACCGGCAATGCGCGGGGTGTCCGCCAGCCCGAACAACTCCTGCAAGCGCACCGCCAGAATCGGCGGCTGTTCGCTGTAGTCCAAACGTACCGAGGAGCCCGACGGCACTTTCACATGCTGCGGCGCCAACTCGTCCAGGCGTTGGGGCAGCGGCCACGGCAGCAGGTTGTGCAGGAAACTGGAAATATCCAGGTTGGCGAAATGGCTCAGGCGCGAGACTTTGCCCAGATACGGCATCAGCCAGTGTTCCAGGCTGGCAAGCAACGCCGTGTCACTGATGTCGGGCCATTCGCTGGTTTTACCGGCGTCCAGGTGGCGCAGCAGCATCACGCGGGCCTGCCATTGGCGCAGTTCAGGCGTCCACGGCAGCAGCTCCAGGCCTTTGCGGCGCACGAGGTTAACCAGCGCCTGGCTGCGGGCAGACTCGTCGAGGCCGGTCAGCGGTTCACGGCTCAGCACCAGTTCGCCGACTTTGCGCTGGCGTTCAGCACGCAGCACGCCTTCGCGTTCGTCCCAATCCAACTGGTCAACGTTGCGCACTTGCTCGGCGAGCACCGTGTCGAACAGCGCCGGATCGAAGTCCGCCGCGAGGTAGATGCGTTCTTCGCGCTGGCCCTGCCGGCTGCCTAGGTCGGCGATCACCAACCAGGGTTGTTTCATCAAGCTGTCGGCGTCGGCGAACAGCGCGGCGCGGCCGTTGGCCAGGCGGTATTCGGCGCCACCGGGGCGACGTTGCTGGGCGACGCGGTCCGGGTAGGCCAGCGCCAGCAAAGCACCGAGCCAGCGCGGGTGGTCGGGATCGGCCACGGCTTGAGTCGCCGTGCCTCTTAAGTAGCTGCGGTATTGCCGCGCCAGTTGCTTGGCCCGCTGCACGCCAGCTTGGGTGCCACGTGCGCGTTCTTCGCCGGACATCAAGACCAGGCGGCTGTGCAAATCGGCGCCGCCACCGCGCAAGATATCCCGCTCACCTAACAGCGCGGCGACATCACACGCAGTCGACGCCAGCCCCAAATCCTGCCCGCGCAGCAGCAGATGGGCGATACGCGGATGGGCCGGCAACTCGGCCATTTTCTGGCCATGGGCGGTGAGTTGTTCGTCATTCAAGGCACCGAGGCGCACCAGCAGGTCCTGGGCCTGGGCATACGCGGCAGTCGGCGGCGCATCCAGCCACACCAACTGCGTGGGTGTGACGCCCCAGCGCGCTAACTGCAAGGCCAGGCCGGCGAGGTCGGCGGCGAGGATTTCCGCGCTGCCGTACGCAGCCAGACCTTCGTGCTGGTCCTCGGACCACAGGCGATAACACACGCCCGGCTCCAGCCGCCCTGCCCGGCCGGCGCGCTGAGTAGCACTGGCACGGGAGATGCGTTGGGTGTCGAGGCGGGTCATGCCGCTGCCCGGGTCGAACCGCGGCACCCGCGCCAGCCCGGCGTCGATCACCACGCGCACACCGTTGATGGTCAGGCTGGTCTCGGCGATGTTGGTGGCCAGCACCACTTTGCGTTTACCCGCCGGCGCCGGGTCGATGGCCGCGCGCTGGGCATTAAGGTCGAGCTCGCCATGCAGCGGGCAGAGCAGGACATCACTGCGATCCCCCAAAGCGTCAGCCAGTTGCTGGTTAACCCGGCGAATCTCCGCTTGCCCCGGCAGGAACACCAGAATGCTGCCGGTTTGGTCATACACAGCCTCAAGGATGGTCTGCACCACGCGCGGCTCGATAAATTCACCGGCCTGGTACGGCCGCCCCCAGCGCATCTGCACCGGGAACATGCGCCCTTCACTGCGCAGGATCGGCGCGTCATCCAGCAGCCCGGCCAGGCGCTCGCCTTCGAGGGTGGCGGACATCAGCAGGATTTTCAGCGGCTGTTCATCGCGAAACAGGTCGCGGCCGTTCAGGCTCAGGGCCAGCGCCAGGTCGGCGTCGAGGCTGCGCTCGTGGAATTCGTCGAAGATCAGCAGGCCCACGCCCTCCAGCGCCGGGTCGTCCTGCAGGCGGCGGGTGAGGATGCCTTCGGTGACCACTTCGATGCGCGTCGTGGGGCCGACCTTGCTGTCGAGGCGGATACGATAACCAACGGTTTCGCCGACCTTTTCGCCCAGCTCACTGGCCAGGCGTTCGGCGGCCGCGCGCGCGGCGAGACGGCGGGGTTCGAGCATCAGGATGGTTTGCCCCGCCAGCCATGGCTCGTTCAACAAGGCCAAGGGCACGCGGGTGGTTTTACCGGCGCCGGGCGGCGCTTCCAGCACGGCTTCATGGCGATTCGCCAAGGCGTCACGCAGGGCAGGTAAAACATCATCAATCGGCAACGAATTCATACTGGCTCCAAAGCAGAGCGGCGAGTATAACGGCGAACTGCCGGATGCCGGTGGTGGTCTCAAAGACACCACTGGCTTCGAAGATAAAAACGGTCAACGGTGGGAGCGGGCTTGCTCGCGAACACAATCTGTCAGTCGACGAATATGTTTCTGAACGACCGCATTCGCGAGCAAGCCCACTCCCACATTGGATAGTCGTCGTCGCGTGGATCTGGCTTATAGTCACCTTTCAACCGTGTTCAGGAGAATTTTATGCGTATCGCTTCCCGTGTCATCGGCGGTGTCCTCGCCGTCACCCTGCTGAGCCAACTCACGGCCTGCGGTTCGATTTTCTACCCCGACCGCCGTGGCCAGATCGACGGCAAGATCGACCCGGCGATTGCCGTGCTCGATGCCGTTGGCCTGCTGTTTTATGTGATCCCGGGGTTGATCGCATTCGGCGTCGACTTCGCCACCGGCGCGATCTATTTCGAGCCAGGCAAAACCGCGCAAGTCGCGCCAGAGAAGTTGCATGAAGCCATTGGTGCCGACGGCAAAGTCGACAACGCCAAGCTGCAAACCATCATCCAGAAAGAAACCGGTCACACACTGCCGCTGGATGACCCGCGCATGATCCAGTTCAAGGGCAGCGTGCAACAACTCGCGTCCCTGGGCCTGCAACCTGCCGCTTGAGGATTCGACCCGCCTATGACCAGCAGCCCCGAACACGCAAGGCTCTTGCGCCTGGCCACCCGCGCTTCGGTGGGCGTGGCCTGTGCGCTGATTATCACCAAGGCCATCGCCTGGTGGCTCAGTGGCTCGGTGAGTATGCTCGCCGGGTTGACCGACTCACTGCTCGACGGCGTGACGTCGCTGCTGAATCTGCTGGCGGTGCATTACGCACTGCGCCCGGCCGATGACGATCACCGCTATGGGCATGGCAAGGCGGAATCACTGTCGGGCATGGCTCAAGCACTGTTTATCGCCGGCAGTGCGCTGCTGATTGCGTTCCAGGCGTACCAGCGTTTGCAGCATCCTGAACCGGTCGGCGCACCGTGGTTGAGCATCGGCGTGATCGTGTTTTCACTGGTGATGACCGTGGCGTTGCTGATGCTGCAACACCGCGTGATTCGCGAAACCGGCTCCAACGCGGTGCGTGCCGACTCGTTGCATTACCGCTCGGACTTGATGCTCAACGGCAGCATCCTGGTGGCCTTGGTGTTGGCCGGTTTTGGTTTCCATCAAGTCGACGCGTGGTTCGGCCTGGGAATTGCCGTCTACATTTTGTGGAGTGCGATCCAGATCGCCCGGGAAAGCTTTGCGGTGTTGATGGACGAGGAACTGCCGCCGGACGTCAGCCAGCACATGCTGGAACTGGCGCGTGGCGTCCCCGGCGTGCTGGGTGCCCATGATTTACGCACGCGGATCTCCGGCAGCCATTGGTTTGTGCAACTGCATCTGGAATTGCCCGGCGAATTGACGCTGTCAGTGGCCCATGGCATCAGCGACCAGGCCGCCGATGCCATTCACAAAGCCTACCCTCGGGCCGAAGTGCTGGTGCACGCCGACCCGCGGGAAGTCGTCACGGGCGCCAAGGCCTAATACTGCACCTGATAGCCACGACTGGTCAGGCAGTTACCCTGGGCCTGGCGGTAGGTTTGCACCACCGCCGGGGCCGGGGCGTAGGAGACCGCCTGCGGATCGAAACCACTTTGCTGCACCGCCCAGCGATAACAGTCGTAGCCATCCTGCTGCACCTGGGCCGGTGATTGGCCGTTCGCCGGATAGGCGACCACGTCATAACCATTGCCTTGCGGTGCGGGTTGCGGCGCCGGCACTTCTGTCGGCGGTTGCACCACCACGTACTGCTGGGTACTGCTTTCGTAGGTGTAATAGGCACCGGCGGCGAGGAAAAACAGCGCGCTGCCCACCCACACTTCCCGCGCATAGTCCGGCAGGTACTGCACACGGATGCCGTAGGGCGGCGTCACCACCACGTAACGCGGGCCTTGCGGGCGATACCAGTAGCCGCCAGAGAAGAAGTAATCCTGGCCACGGTAGGGCACGCGGTAGTTACGGTCGGGGAAGCGATCAACCATATGGCCGGGGCGATATTGCGGCCCCGGGCCCCAGCCGTTGCCGTGCCCATCAGGGCGACCTGGCCAGCGGTTGTCATTGGGGTGGCCATTGAAGCCGCCACCTGGGCGTGCGCCATTCCCTGCCTGCCAATGCGGGTTGCCGTCGTTGCGGCGCGGGATGTCCTGATAGTTGCCCTGGCGCGGCTCCTGGGTTTGCCGAACCGTGTCCGGGCGACCTTGAATCGGCAGATTATTCGCCGGTTGCGGTGCTGGCCGAGGCGGCTCGGCACCTTGCGGGCGACCTTGCCACTGCCCGCCGCCGTGCGGCGCTTGCTCGGCGCGATCAAAGTGCTGGTTCTGCGGGCGCGGCTGATGGTTCTCGAACTGTGGGTTCTGTGGCCGCGGCTGGTTATTCTCCGGGCGCGGTTGATTGTTCTGCGGGCGCGGTGGGTTATTTTGCGGGCGCGGCTGTTCGTTACCTTGCCGCCCGCCTTCCGGGCCTCTTTCATGCTGACCGCCGCCTTCTGAGCGCGGGTCGTCGGCCATCACTTGCGTGCCGACGGTGACCATCAGCAAACCTACACCTGCCATACGCCAGATGCGCTTCATGCTATTCCTCACTGCGGATTAGGGCCTCGAGTGTCCGGCCTCATAGTATGAGACTGGAAAAGCCTCACCCGGTTCTGAGACAGGTTATCAGTCACGAGAACTTTGTTTGCAGATAAAGAGAGGCAGGTAAAACCCACGCAAAAGAAAAGGGGTGACCCGTCGGCCACCCCTTGAGAATTTCGTCCTGGCTCAACGCTTTTGACGTTGGCTCACCTCACGCCGTCTTGTGGACAGTGTGCAGCCTGGAGGCCGGCTCAACCCTGCTGGGGTGGCGGCCGCAGCGGGCCTGATTGGGCTGGCTGCAGTGGACTGTTGTCCAGGCGGTGATTCTGTTGGTAATCATAGGCCCGACGCGCCGATAGATGATTGCGAAGATTGCGTCAATAAACAGTGCTTGCGCAATTTTTAACCCTTCATAGATAATTCGCCGCAATAGTTACGACAAAGGCCAACCCAATGAGCAAGCTTGACCGATACGACCTGAGTATTTTGGCGGAATTGCAGCGCGACGCGAGGATCTCCAACCAGGAGTTGGCCGAACGCATCGGCTTGTCGCCGTCGCCCTGCTCGCGCCGGGTCAAGCAGTTGGAAGATGACGGCTACATCGCACGCCAGGTCGCCCTGCTCGACCGCAAGATGCTCGGTTTGAGCCTCACGGCCTATGTGCTGATCGGCATGGACCGCCACACGCCCGAGCGGTTCGAGAACTTTGAAGCCGCGATTCGCACGCTGCCGCAAGTGCTGGAATGCAGTCTGGTGACCGGGATGGATGCTGACTATCAGTTGAAAGTGGTGGTGCCGGACATGGATCACTATCAAAAACTGCTGCTGGGCCACCTCACCCGCATTGAAGGCGTGACCAGCGTGCGCTCCAGCTTTGTGCTCAACCAGGTATTGAACAGCACCGAGCTGCCGCTGACGCACCTGCGCACCTGATCTCAAACACACTGAAGATCCCCTGTGGGAGCGGGCTTGCTCGCGAATGCGGTCTGTCAGTTAATGAATAGGTGGCTGACCCACCGCATTCGCGAGCAAGCCCGCTCCCACATTTGGACTGCACTTCGACTCAGGTCAATATTGCGTCTGTAACGCTGCCGTATACTTGCCCGCCTGCCCTGTCGGAAAAAGCCCATGAACAACATCGACCCTGCCCTGTTTGAAGAATGGATGATGACCGGCCTGGTCACCATTCTGATCATTTTCATGGGTTTTATCGTCTGGGACCTGGCGAAGAAGTCCAAAGCCGGGCGCTTTGGCTCGTTCATTCTGTTTTTTGTGCTGGGCCTGGGCGTGGCGGCGTTCATCATCAAAAGCGTGGTGATCGGCCTGATCGAGTCCGGCGCGCTATAACCGCGCCGGCACTTCCTTCCATTGGCCTTGATCCAGGCCATCAATCGACCACTCGCCGATACGCACGCGCACCAGGCGCAAGGTCGGCAAGCCCACCGCAGCGGTCATGCGCCGTACCTGGCGGTTACGCCCTTCGCGAATCACCAGCTCCAGCCAGTGCGTCGGCACGCTTTTACGGAACCGTACCGGCGGGTTGCGCGGCCATAGCTCGGGCTCCTCCAATTGCCGAGCTTCGGCGGGCAAGGTCATGCCGTCGTTAAGCTCCACGCCGTCACGCAGGCGTTGCAGTTGCTCTTCGGTGGGCTCGCCTTCGACTTGCACCCAATAGGTTTTCGCCAGCTTGTGCTTGGGGTCGGCAATCCGCGCCTGCAGTTGGCCATCGTTGGTCAACAGCAACAGGCCTTCGCTGTCACGGTCCAGGCGGCCCGCCGGGTAGATGCCGGGGATGTCGATAAAATCCTTGAGGGTCGCGCGCCCGCCTTCGTCGCTGAACTGGGTCAGCACGTCGAACGGTTTATTGAACAGCACCAACTTCGGCTCGGCCGGTGGCGCTTTGGCGACACGACGCGCTGCGGAGTAAGGCGGTTTCACGCCAGGGCGGCGCGAATCGGGACGGGAGGGACGGGACATGGCAAAGGAACATCTAACGGTCAGGACCGACAATGCTAGTGGCCTGACCGTTAAATGACCATCCCAACCGCTTAGCGGAACGGCGGTTCGTCGAAACTGCGCAGTTTGCGCGAGTGCAGCGAGTTGAGTTCGGTGCGCAACAGGTCCACCGCCTCGATGCCGATCTTCAAGTGCTGGCTGACCGCACGTTCATAGAACGCGTTGGCCGAACCCGGCAGCTTGATTTCGCTGTGCAGTGGTTTGTCCGAAACACACAGCAACGTGCCGTACGGCACCCGCAAGCGATAACCCTGGGCGGCGATGGTGCCGCTTTCCATGTCCACGGCCACCGCGCGGGACAAGTTGATCAGCGGCCGTTCCTGGGCCCAACGCAGCTCCCAGTTACGATCGTCGTAGGTCAGCACGGTGCCGGTGCGCAGGCGTTTTTTCAGCTCTTCGCCTTTTTCGCCGGTGACATTCGCCGCCGCTTGCTGCAAGGCCATCTGCACTTCGGCCAGGGCCGGGATCGGGATGTTCGGCGGTACCACGCGGTCGAGAATCCCGTCGCGGCGCATATAGGCGTGGGCCAGTACGTAGTCGCCGATGGTCTGGGATTGGCGCAGGCCGCCGCAGTGACCAATCATCAGCCAGCAATGTGGGCGCAGCACCGCAAGGTGGTCGGTGATGTTTTTTGCGTTGGACGGGCCGACGCCGATATTCACCAACGTCACGCCGTGGCCGTCAGTGGCCTGCAGGTGATAGGCCGGCATCTGATAACGATGCCAGACCACGCCGGCAGCAATTGCCGACGCTTCGCCGTGATCCATGCTCTTGTCGATGATCACGTTGCCCGGCAGCACCATGCGGATAAACCGTGGGTCACTGCGCAGTTGCTCCAGGCCATGCAGGATGAACTGGTCAACATAGCGGTGGTAGTTGGTCAGCAGGATCCACGGCTGCACATGGCGCCAGTCACTGCCGGTGTAGTGCACCAGGCGGCGCAGGGAAAAGTCCACGCGGGCGGCATCGAACAGCGCCAGCGGCAGCGGGTCGGTGTTTTCCCAGTCGTAGAGGCCGTCGGCAATGCCATCGGTGGCGGCGGACAAATCGGTGCTGGGGAACACGCGCGCCAGGGTCGCGGCAGTCACGCCGGAGCCGGCCAATTCGTCGCCCTGCTCCACCACATACGGGTAGGGAATGTTCTGCTGGCTGACGCCGACTTCCACCGTCACGGTGAAGTCGTGCATCAGCGGCACCAGTTGCTCCAACAGGTATTTACGGAATGCCGCCGGATGGGTAACGGTAACGCTGTAGGTCCCCGGCAGCTGGACTTTGGCATACGCGCGGGTGGTCTGTGGGACTTCGCCGTGGCAGTGGTAGGTCAGGCGCAGTTCAGGATAGCGGAACAGTGCGCGTTGTTCGGCATCGGGTTCGACGCGGTCCTTGAGGTATTGCTTGAGGGCTTGATTGAGCGCGCCGGTAGCACGCTCATGAAGAGCCGCCAGCCGATCCACGGCTTCTTCAGCGGTTTGAACGACAACAAAAGCTTCGGTCACGGTAAGCATCCTGTGTTCTGACGTGCAGACCTTTATCTTGCCTGTATCCCGGCCTCACTGAAACAGTGGAATTGGATTGCGATCAATGTGGGAGCGGGCTTGCTCGCGAATACGGTCTGTCAGTTGCTGAATAGGCGACTGATACAGCGCATTCGCGAGCAAGCCCGCTGCCACATTTTGAGCGAGTTTAGTCAGCGGTTTGGGGTCGAGCGGGCGACAATCGCCTCAACATTCACACCGCGCGGCAAAGTGCCGTACACCCGACCGGACGACTCGCCCAGTCGGCTGGCAATAAAACCATCACTGACCGCCGCATTCCCGGCCTCCAGCAACAGCTTGGCCTGCAACGCCACGGCGATGTCCTCCGTCAATTGGCGCGCACGGTACTGGATATCCTGAGTGTCCATGAAGGCCGACTTCAACGCTTCGATGTGCCGCGCCACGTGTTTGTCGCCATGCCCACTCCCCAACTCGACAAACAGTGCCTCCAGCACACCCGGCTCTTTGGACAGCGCCCGCAGCACGTCCAGGCACTGAACATTGCCGGAGCCTTCCCACGTCGAATTCACCGGCGCCTCCCGGTACAAGCGCGGCAGAATGCTGTCCTCAACATAGCCCGCGCCGCCCATGCACTCAGCGGCCTCGTTGATCATCGCCGGCGCGCGCTTGCAGATCCAATACTTGCCCACCGCCGTCACCAGCCGGGCGAATTTGGCTTCCTGCTCGTTATCAAGGTGATCCAGCGCGCGCCCCATGCGCATGCTCAGGGCCAGCGACGCTTCACTTTCCAGGGCCAGGTCGGCCAGCACGTTCTGCATCAGTGGCTGTTCACTGAGGACGCGGCCGCCGACCAAACGATGGGCACAATGATGGCTGGCCTGGGTCAGCGCCTGACGCATCAACGCGCTGGAGCCCACCATGCAATCGAAACGGGTCATCGCGACCATTTCGATGATGGTCGGCACACCACGGCCCTCTTCGCCGATCATCCAGGCCAGGGCGCCACGAAACTCCACTTCGCTGGAGGCGTTGGAGCCGTTGCCGAGTTTGTTTTTCAAGCGCTGGATGTAGAACTCGTTGCGTGTGTCATCCGGGCGGTGCCGGGGCAGCAGGAAACAGGTCAAGCCTTTGTCGGTCTGGGCCAGGGTCAGGAACCCGTCGCACATCGGCGCCGAGCAGAACCACTTGTGCCCCACCAGTTCATAGGCTTGCCCAGGGCCGCCCGCGCCCACGGGGTAAGCACGCGTGGTATTGGCGCGCACGTCGGTGCCGCCTTGTTTCTCGGTCATGGCCATGCCAATGGTGGCGCCGGCTTTGTGGGCGATACCGACGTTGCGCGGGTCGTATTCGGTGTTGAGGATTTTCGGCAGCCAGGTCTGCGCCAGATCCGGTTGCAGGCGCAGCGCCGGGACGCAGGCGAACGTCATGGTCAGCGGGCAACCGGTGCCGGCTTCGGCCTGGCTGTGCAGGTACGTCATGGCGGCGCGGGCCACATGCGCGCCCGACTGCGGATGGACCCAGGGCAGCGACGGCAGGCCATGCTCGACGGCCGTGCGCATCAGTTCGTGATACGCCGGATGAAACTCCACCAGGTCAATACGATGGCCATAACGGTCATGGCTGTTGAACACCGGTTTGTTCTGGTTCGCCAGGAACCCGGCCGCCATCAGTGGCCCACCCGCCAGCGCGCCATACGCGTCGATACGCGCCTCGGCCCAGCCGGCGCCATAGCGGCGCGACCACTCTTGCAGCGGCAGGTCGATGCGGTACAGGTTGGTGCCGTCCAGGGACGGCGGCTGGTTGGTGACGTCGTGGGTTTCGGCGAACTGATGCAGGTTCATGACGGGCCTCCTGGAAAAGGCCACGTGCATTGAGGCCTGGATTTCAGTTAAGCACCGTCATCCGGCTTAAAAAAGTGGCATACGCGCCTAATGTCCGGCGCTTTCGCCCTCTAACGGGCACAGCAGAAGGCGCTCCAGCACGCCCTGCAACGCCTCGAAACGCACCGGCTTGCTGAGACGATCTGTAACGCCTACGCCATGACAGCGCTCGCGATCCGGGGCTTGCAGCGAGGTACTCAGGGCGATCACCGGCAGCTCGCCGCAGCCGGGCAGCGCACGAATCTGACAGCACAGAGAGAAGCCGCCTTCAGGCACATCGAGCAGCACCGCATCAAATGTTTCAGCCTGCAACAGGGTCAGAGCGGCCGCACCGTTGTCCACGGTTTTCACCCGGTAACCCAGCTTGAGCAGCATGCCGCGCACCGCCAGTTGGCCCACGCTATTGTCGTCCACCAACAGCACCGTGCAATCCTGTGCGGCGCGCTGGGTGAGGGGCACCTGCCCCGCCGGCTTTGGCTCAAGCGGCACCGGGCTGACGCTCACGTCCAACTGGAAGCGGCTGCCCTTGCGCGGCTCGGAATGGTGGGTCAGGCGCCCACCGAGCAGCTCGATCAACTGCCGGCAAATCGCCAGGCCGATCCCCAGGCCGCCGTATTCACGGGTGGTCGAGCCGTCGAGCTGGAAGAAGCGCTGATAAAGCGTGGCCTCGTCGAGAAAGGCAAAGCCAATACCACTGTCGGTCACAATAAAGCTCAGGCACAGCCCGCCATCACTTTGCGGCACACCCACCACGCGCAAGCGCACAGCGCCTTCGTGGGTGAACTTGAAGGCATTGTCGAGCAGGCAGTCCAGGCAGTGGATCAGTTTGTCCGCATCGCCGATCACCCGGTCCGGCAGCTCGTCGGCCACGTCGATGGAAAATGCCAGGCCTTTGCTCTGGGCGCTGGCGCAGAATTGTTGACGCAAGGTGTCGAGCGCGCCACGCAGGCTGAACACCTGGGGCTGGGCCGTGAGGCGTCCGGCCTGCAACTCGGTCAGCGTGAGTATGCCGTTGACCATACGCATCATGTCCCGCGCGGAGCCGGCGGCGGTTTGCTGGTACTGGGCCAGGTCCTCGTCCAGCGGCACGGTTTGCATCAACTCCAAAGAGCCGATCACGCCGTTCATGGGGGTGCGCAGCTCGTGGGTCAGGGTGGCGAGGAACTCGTCTTTCAGCCGGTTACTGCGCGCCAATTGCTGGTTGAGCACTTCAAGCTTCTGGCTGGCGTCGAACAGAATCTGCGCCTGCTGTTCGCGCATGCCGTTGATGCGATCCGCCAAGGCCAGGGAAAGCAGTGCCACTTCGATGGCCGAGCCGAGTTGGCTGGCGTACATGGTGAGGAACATATTGGGCAGGTAACCCAACACCATCAGCGTGTTGACCACCCCACCCAGCAGAAACGCCGACCAGGCAATGATGAAATAGCGCGCCATGCGCTGGCCGCAACACCAGGCCTTGATAGCAGCAATAAAGATGGTCACGGTGAACACCAGCGCCAGGCCGGTGGCCAGGCGCAAGGCCACGGCGTAGCTGGTCAACAGCGCCAATACCATCACCACGCCACCGCAAGCAGCCAGGGTCAGCAATATGCGATTGAGCCAACGACTGTGTTGTGCGGTGTGCAGGAAGCTGCGGGCAAACAAGCTGCCGAACAGCGCCGCCGACCCGATCAGGAACGGCACCGCCGCGTTCGCCCACCACGGGTTGTTGGGCCAGAAGTACTCCACGGCCACGCCATTGACCGACAGCTGGTAAACGCCAAACGAGGCGATATAGAGGATGTAATAAAGGTAGCTGGTGTCGCGCACGCTCAAGTAGATGAACAGGTTGTAGACCAGCATCCCCAGCAAGACGCCATAGATTGCGCCCAACACATACAGGCGCAGAGGCTGTTCTTCAAGGTAGGCAGTGGCGGACCAGAGCGTCAATGGGGCCTGGATCGAGCCTTGGCTTTGCAGGCGCAGGTAGACGGTGTGTTGCTGGTTGGGCACAAAGTTGAGCTTGAACAGGTAGTTGCTCGCCCGTACTTCACGGCTGGAAAACGGCAACGTGCTGCCGGTGCGGGTGGCCAACCGGTAGTTGCCGGTGCCGTCGTTCTGGTACAGGTCCAGATGATTCAGCGGTGGGTATGCCAGCTCCAGAAACCAGGTGCGTGGCGCGCGGGGGTCAGTGGCGGTGTAATGCAGGTCGACCTTGAGCCAGAACACCGAACGCGAATAACCGGCGTTGAGGGTGGCTTTGTCATGGGGTTTGAATTGAGCAGCGTAAGCGGGGGAACTGACGTCAGCGATGGTGAGGGCGTCGGTGGGGTCTTCGAGCACTTGCATGACCCGGCCCAGCGGCAGGCTTCGCGTGCCCTGGTTGAACTCGACGGCGCCGGCGAGCATCGGCAGCCCGCACAATAATAAGATCAGCAAATAGCGCATAAAGCCCCAGCGTGGCCTGCCCGGTTGTGTCAAAAGCCCCCCATTCCTTTTGAGTAGACGTACACCGGCGATACAGTAGTTTGTTTGGATCCACTTTAGCATAGCCGGTAGAGGCCATTGGACACCATTGAAATAATTTTTTGAAAGGCTCTAAACCGGGCCTTTCAGCGCGTTTTTTAAACGAAAAAACAACGCGTAAACAGCGCTAAACACGCCCGGGCAGACACCGAAATTTCCCCTTCGCCCAACAGCCACGCAAAAAGCGTTTGGTGGTAAGCTCGCGCACCATGAATATCTACAGCTCTCGCCCCGTTGTCCTCTGTCTCTCCGGCCATGATCCCAGTGGTGGCGCCGGCTTGCAGGCAGATATCGAAGCCCTGCTTGCCCAAGGCTGTCATGCGGCACCGGCCGTCACCGCGTTGACCGTGCAAAACACCGTCAATGTCATCGACTTCCGTGTGCTCGACCGCGAGTGGGTAATGGCCCAGGCCAATGCCGTGCTCGGCGACTCCGAAGTGGCAGCCGTAAAGCTCGGCATGCTCGGCTCCACCGCGATGGTCGACACCGTGGTCGAACTGCTGCAGGCGCACCCGCACCTGCCGGTGGTGTGCGACCCGGTGCTGCGTGCCGGCGGCGGTGGCAGCCTGGGCAAGGACGAAGTGGGTTACGCCATGCGTGAGCGGCTGTTACCGCTGTCGTTGATCGCCACGCCCAACTTGCCGGAAGCGCGCATTCTCGCCGAGTTGCCAAATGGCACGGCCGACGAGTGCGCCGAGAAGCTCTTGCCGTTTATCAAGCACCTGCTGATTACCGGCGGCCACGGCGACGAGCATGAAGTGCACAACCGCCTCTACAGCCGCGATGGCACACACCAGACCTTCACCTGCCAGCGCCTGCCCGGCAGCTATCACGGCTCAGGCTGCACGCTCGCCAGCGCGTTGGCCGGTCGGATCGCTCAAGGCGAAGGCCTGGTCAGCGCCGTGCAATCGGCGCTCAACTACACTTGGCGCACCCTGCGTGACGCTGAACAACTCGGCCAGGGCCAGTTTGTGCCGCGCCGGCTGCCGCTGGATTTCTGCTCGTAACTTTGTGCTTTTAACAGCAAGAGGCCTGCCCCATGAAACTACGTGGCCTTTACGCCATTACCGACAGTCAACTGTTGGCCGGCAAATTCCTCGCCTACGTCGAAGCGGCGCTGGACGGCGGTGTGACCCTGTTGCAGTACCGCGACAAAAGCAACGATGAAGCCCGGCGCTTGCGTGAAGCGGAGAAACTGCGAGAGCTGTGCTCGCGCTACAAGACGCAACTGATCATCAACGATGACGCCGAATTGGCCGCGCGCCTGGGCGTTGGCGTGCACCTGGGCCAGACCGACGGCCCGCTGACTCCGGCCCGAGCATTACTGGGGCCCAAGGCGATCATCGGCGCTACTTGCCACAGCCAGATCGAACTGGCCGAACACGCCGCCAAAGAAGGCGCCAGCTACGTCGCCTTCGGTCGCTTCTTTAACTCCAGCACCAAGCCCGGCGCACCCGCCGCCACTGTTGAAATGCTGGCCCAGGCCCGCGCGCGCCTGCAACTGCCGATCTGTGTGATTGGCGGCGTCACCCTGGAGAACGCCGAACCGCTGGTGGCCCACGGTGCCGACCTGCTCGCCGTGGTGCACGGCCTGTTCGGTGCCGACAGCACCCAGGAAGTCACCCGCCGCGCGCGCGCGTTCAACGATCTTCTTAAGTATTCAGTTTAGAGAGCCCGATCATGTCCCGTTCCGAAACCCTGTTTGCCAATGCCCAGAAACACATCCCCGGCGGTGTGAACTCCCCCGTGCGTGCGTTCAAGAGCGTGGGCGGCACGCCGTTGTTCTTCAAGCACGCCGAAGGCGCGTACGTCACCGACGAAGATGACAAGCGCTACGTGGACTATGTGGGCTCCTGGGGCCCGATGATCCTCGGCCACAGCCATCCGCAGGTGCTGGACGCAGTGCGCCAGCAGTTGCAACACGGTTTGTCCTATGGCGCCCCGACCGCCATGGAAACCGAGATGGCCGATCTGGTGTGCGCGATCGTGCCGTCGATGGAAATGGTGCGCATGGTCAGCTCCGGCACCGAAGCCACCATGAGTGCGATTCGCCTGGCCCGTGGTTTCACCGGCCGCGACAGCATCATCAAGTTCGAAGGCTGCTACCACGGCCACTCCGACAGCCTGCTGGTGAAAGCCGGCTCCGGCCTGCTGACCCAGGGCGTACCGAGTTCGGCCGGTGTACCGGCAGCGTTTGCCAAACACACTCTGACCTTGCCGTTCAACGACATCGCCGCCGTCGAGCAGATGCTCAGCGAAGTCGGTCAAGAGGTAGCGTGCATCATCGTCGAGCCGGTCGCCGGCAACATGAACTGCGTACCGCCAGCGCCAGGCTTTCTTGAAGGCCTGCGCGAACAGTGCGACAAGCACGGCGTGGTGCTGATTTTCGACGAAGTGATGACCGGTTTCCGGGTTGCCCTCGGTGGCGCCCAGGCTTATTACGGTGTCACGCCGGACCTGAGCACCTTCGGCAAGATCATCGGTGGCGGCATGCCGGTGGGTTGCTTCGGCGGCAAACGCGAAATCATGCAGCACATCGCACCGCTGGGCCCGGTCTACCAGGCGGGCACCCTGTCGGGTAACCCACTGGCCATGGCCGCCGGCCTGACCACCCTGCGCCTGATCAGTCGCCCGGGCTTCCACGCCGAACTGACGGACTACACCACTCGCCTGCTGGATGGCCTGCAACAGCGCGCCGATGCGGCCGGCATTCCGTTTGTCACCACTCAGGCGGGCGGCATGTTCGGCCTGTACTTCAGTGGCGCCGACGATATCGTCACTTTCGATGACGTGATGGGCAGCGATGCCGACCTGTTCAAGCGCTTCTTCCACTTGATGCTGGAAGGCGGCGTTTACCTGGCACCGAGCGCCTTCGAAGCCGGCTTCACGTCGATCGCCCATGGCGAAGCGGAGTTGAAACTGACCCTGGATGCTGCCGAGCGCGCCTTCGCGGCCCTGAAGTAAGGGGCAGATAAATCTGACGTTGCCCCTGGCAGCGTCAGATTTGCTACCTTGCCTAAAGAGATTTCCTACTTTTTTCGAGAAATCGCCTGCAATCCGGCAGATAACTTGCCTACGCAGCAGAAAAACGAGTAAAGACTTTGTAAGCAGGGGCCTGCTTATTTCATAATGCGCGCTTATTGGACTCCACGAGGGTCCGCGTGCCCCGTCAGAGGTAAGTCGATTCCCATGAAACGCACCGGCCGCACCCTGGTTCTGGGCTGCCTGTTGCTCCTTCAGCCGCTGCTGGCACATGCACAAGCAGGCGGCAACTCGTTGTTAATCCCAGCGATGGGTCGTTGCACCCTCAATACCCAGCCAGACAGCCAGGCCGAAGCCCTGAGCGCGTGCCAGAAACAGGCTGACGGCGGGGATGCGCAGGCGCAATACGAGTTGGGCCAGTACTACCACGACGAAAAAAACCCTGCCCGCGACCTCAACAAAGCCCTGAGCTACTTCGAGAAGGCTTCGTTGCAGGGCCACGCCCAGGCGCAATTCCAGCTGGGCAACATGTTCTTCAAAGGCGAAGGCGTGCCGGCCAACAACGTCCAGGCGTACATTGTGCTGAAAATGGCGGCGGTCAACGGTGCGGAAGACGCGCTGGACACGGCCGACGAAGTCGCCGAGCACATGCAGCGCGATGAGCTGGAATTGGCCACCCAAGTGTTGGGCCAGATTTTCCGCAATTATCTGCAGGAATTGCAGAGTGCCGATGGGCGTTCGCCCTTCTCACCACTGCCTTAATTCTTCAGTGCCTGTTTAGGCCTGCTCGGTCTAACGCCTTACTTCTCAGGCATCGGCATCGGAAACGGCATGACATTGCTGGTGCCACGGGCCTCGCTGATCTTCGGCGTGCCCAGGCGCTCCACTTCGTCGATGCGCACAATCGAATGCATCGGCACAAAGCTGCGCACCACGCCTTCAAACTGCGCCTTGAGTTTTTCTTCGCCCGGGTCGACGACCAACTGGGTGCGCTCGCCAAAGACGAACTCTTCCACTTCCAGGAAGCCCCACAGATCACTTTGATAGATCTGCTTGGCGTACATTTCGAACACCTGGCCCTGGTTAAGGAAAATCACCTTGTAGATTGGAGCTTCACGTTTCGTCATGGTGGGCGAATAACACATCGGGGATATAAAAGAGGGCGCGAACTATAGCATGGCACCCGATGCACAGCGCTAGGAACCAATGGGCATGCCCCCTATAATGCGCGGTTCTTTACCACCAGTTGACGATTCCCATGGCCAAGAAGCTTTACATCGAAACCCACGGTTGCCAGATGAACGAGTACGACAGCTCGCGCATGGTCGATCTGCTGGGCGAACACCAGGCCCTGGAAGTCACTGCCCGCGCCGAAGATGCCGACGTAATCCTGCTCAATACCTGCTCGATTCGCGAGCGGGCCCAGGACCGTGTGTACTCGCAGCTGGGCCGCTGGCGCGAATTGAAACTGGCCAACCCGGAGATGGTGATCGCCGTCGGTGGTTGCGTGGCCAGCCAGGAAGGCGCCGCGATCCGCGACCGCGCGCCGTATGTCGACGTGGTGTTCGGCCCGCAAACCCTGCACCGCCTGCCGGAAATGATCGACGCCGCGCGCATCACCAAGCTGCCGCAGGTCGATGTGTCGTTCCCCGAAATCGAAAAATTCGACCATTTGCCCGAGCCACGCATCGATGGGCCGAGCGCTTATGTGTCGGTGATGGAAGGCTGCAGCAAGTACTGCACCTTCTGCGTAGTGCCTTACACCCGTGGCGAAGAAGTCAGCCGGCCGTTTGACGACGTGATGTCGGAAATCATCCACCTGGCCGAAAACGGCGTGCGCGAAGTGACCCTGCTGGGCCAGAACGTCAACGGCTATCGCGGCCAGACCCACGACGGGCGCTTGGCCGACCTGGCGGAGCTGATCCGCGTGGTTGCCGCCGTTGATGGCATCGAGCGCATCCGCTACACCACTTCGCACCCGCTGGAGTTCTCCGACAGCCTTATTCAGGCACACGCCGAGGTGCCGGAGCTGGTCAAGCACCTGCACTTGCCGGTGCAGTCAGGCTCGGACCGTATCCTGTCGGCGATGAAGCGCAACCACACCGCGCTGGAGTACAAATCCAAACTGCGCAAATTGCGTGCGGCAGTGCCAGGTATCTGCATCAGCTCGGACTTCATCGTCGGCTTCCCCGGTGAGACCGAGAAAGACTTCCAGCAAACCATGAAGTTGATCGAGGACGTCGGCTTCGACTTCTCATACTCGTTCGTCTACAGCCAGCGCCCGGGCACCCCGGCCGCGGACCTGCTGGATGAGACGCCGGAAGCGCTGAAAAAAGAGCGCCTGAATGCGCTGCAACACCGCCTGAACCAACAAGGCTTCGAGATCAGCCGACAAATGGTCGGTTCGATCCAGCGGATCCTGGTCACCGACTACTCGAAAAAAGACCCGGGCGAGTTGCAAGGCCGTACCGAGAACAACCGAATCGTCAATTTCCGTTGCGACAATCCAACCCTGATCGGCCAGTTTGCCGACGTACACATTGATGCGGCGCAACCGCACTCGCTGCGCGGCTCGCTGGTGCAGTAACCCACCCATATTTCTGACTGATTGAGATCAAAATGTGGGAGCGGGCTTGCTCGCGAAGGCGGTGGATCAGTTGATACATGTATTAGCTGACCCACCGCCTTCGCGAGCAAGCCCGCTCCCACATAGGAACTGCGCTGAACTCGCGCTATATATAAGTGCTTTCGCACGCCGAGCGCTGGCGTTATCCTCTCCTTCACCTAAACAGCCAAAGGGCGGCTAAAAGCAACCTTGAACGCACCCATAGCAGAACCCCATCGTTTTATCCTCGAACCTTTTGAGGCTCGCCGTTTCGCCAACCTGTGCGGACAGTTCGACGAGCACCTGCGCCTGATCGAACAACGCCTGAGCATCGAGATCCGCAACCGCGGCAATCAGTTCGAGCTTATTGGTGAACCCCAGCACACCACGTCTGCAGAGAACCTGCTCCGCCGCCTCTACCGCGAAACCAAGGGTAGTGAGCTGTCGCCGGAGACCGTGCACCTGTACCTGCAGGAATCTGCCGTGGAAGACCTGGCCAACAACCCGGTGGCCGAAGCCAGCGTGGCCCTGCGCACCAAAAAAGGCATGATTCGCCCACGCGGCTTGAATCAGCAGCGCTACGTCAAAGAAATTCTCGGCAACGACATCAACTTCGGCATCGGCCCCGCGGGTACCGGCAAGACCTACCTGGCCGTGGCCTGTGCGGTGGATGCCCTGGAGCGCGAGCAAGTTCGCCGCATCCTGCTGGTGCGCCCGGCGGTCGAAGCCGGCGAGAAGCTCGGCTTCCTGCCCGGCGACCTGGCCCAGAAGATCGACCCGTACCTGCGCCCGCTCTATGACGCGCTCTACGAGATGCTCGGCTTTGAATACGTGGCCAAGCTGATCGAGCGTCAGGTCATCGAGATCGCCCCGCTGGCTTACATGCGCGGCCGTACATTGAACAACAGTTTCATCATTCTCGACGAAAGCCAGAACACCACCGTCGAACAGATGAAGATGTTCCTCACCCGTATCGGTTTCGGCTCCACCGCCGTGATCACCGGTGACGTCACCCAGGTCGACCTGCCCAAGGGCACCAAGTCGGGGCTTGCGCAGGTGATCGAAGTGCTCAAGGACGTGCCGGGCATCAGCTTCACGCATTTCATGCCTAAAGACGTGGTGCGCCACCCGCTGGTGCAGCGCATTGTCGAGGCCTACGAGCGCTTCGACCACAAGGACGACGCACCCGCCAAGGACGTTCGCCGCGATGCTTGAGCTTGACCTGCAGCTGGCCACCGAAGCGCCCGCCCCCAGCGAAGAACAGTTCCGTCAATGGTGCGCACTGGCCCTGCGCCAGCGCACCGCCGACTCCGAACTGACCATCCGCCTGGTGGACGAGCCCGAAGGCCGTGAACTGAATCACACCTGGCGCCAAAAGGACTACGCGACCAACGTGCTGTCCTTCCCCGCCGACGTACCGGATGAGTTACTGGACATCCCCTTGCTGGGCGATCTGGTGATCTGCGTCGAGGTGGTGGAACGCGAAGCGAAGGAACAAGGCAAGGAACTTGAGGCCCACTGGGCCCATCTAGTCATCCACGGCTGCTTGCATCTCTTGGGTTACGACCATATAGACGATGACGAAGCCGAGGAAATGGAAACACTGGAACAAACGTTGCTTGCTGAATTGGGTCACCGCGACCCTTACGCTGACGACGAAAACTGAAACGACACCTTACTGACACAACAAAGGATTTAGAGTAATCGCTATGAGCGAAGACCGATCGAGCAACGGGCAGAAGTCATGGCTGGGTAAACTGACCCAGGCTTTTGCCCACGAGCCGAAAAACCGCCAGGAGCTGCTGGAGCTGCTGCGCGAGGCTCATCAGAACAAGTTGCTGGACAGCGAAGCACTGGCCATCGTCGAAGGCGCCATCCAGGTGGCTGACCTGCAAGTTCGGGACATCATGGTCCCGCGCTCGCAGATGATCAGCATCAAGGCGACCCAGACTCCACGGGAATTCCTCCCGGCCGTGATCGATTCGGCGCACTCGCGCTACCCGGTAATCGGTGAAAGCCATGACGACGTCATGGGTGTCCTGCTGGCCAAGGACCTGCTGCCGTTGATCCTCAAGGAGAACGGCGACAACTTCAACATCAAGGACCTGCTGCGCCCAGCCACCTTCGTGCCTGAATCCAAGCGCCTGAATGTGCTGCTGCGCGAATTCCGCGCCAACCACAATCACATGGCCATTGTGATCGACGAATACGGTGGCGTAGCGGGCCTGGTGACCATCGAGGACGTGCTGGAACAGATCGTCGGCGATATCGAAGACGAGCACGACGTCGAAGAAGACAGCTACATCAAGCCTCTGCCCAGCGGTGACTTCCTGGTCAAGGCACTGACGCCGATCGAAAACTTCAACGAGTTCTTCGACAGCGAATTCTCCGACGATGAGTTCGACACCGTCGGTGGCCTGGTGATGAGTGCGTTCGGGCACCTGCCCAAGCGTAACGAGACCACCGAGATCGGCGCGTATCGGTTCCGCATCCTGAATGCCGACAGCCGCCGGATTCATCTGATTCGCCTGACACCGATTGCCCGCTAAGGAAGGGGTGGGTCATTAGCTGTTTCCTGTGTCGCATTGCCCCTTAGAGCGGGCCAGGCAAGGCGCAGGCCAGAGGAAATGGCATTCCCTTTTCAAAGCCTGCAACGCAGCATGGCCCGTTCTAAGGGGCAACCCGAAGGGCCGGGCCTGCTGCGGAACAGGGCTGCGTTACTCGTCATTCATTTGGAACAACCAAACCACACTCCTCGCGCCTGCCCTGTGTCGCAGCAGGCCCGGCGCGACACAGGAAATAGCTGATGACCCACCCCGACATGCGCCGTCTCACTGCTCCCGGCTGGCCCGGCAATTTGCTGGCCGTGGTGGCCGGCGCCATCACGACCCTGGCGCTGGCGCCGTTCGACCTGTGGCCATTTGCACTGGTGGCCGTCGGCGTGTTCTATATCGGCCTGCGCGAGCTGACTCCCCGTCAGGCCCTGGGCCGTGGCTGGTGTTTCGGGTTCGGCCTGTTTGGCGCTGGCACCAGTTGGATCTACTACAGCATCCACCACTTCGGCGGCGCTTCGGTGTTGCTCGCTGGCTTTTTGATGCTGCTGTTTACCGCTGCGATTGCCTGGTTCTTCGCCCTGCCCGCCTGGTTATGGGCACGCTGGCTGCGTCGTAATGAAGCGCCGCTGGCCGATGCGCTGACGTTTGCTGCGCTGTGGGTTGGCCAGGAAGCGTTTCGTGGCTGGTTCCTGACCGGTTTCCCATGGCTGTACTCCGGCTACAGCCAGCTGGACGGCCCACTCACCGGCCTCGCGCCGCTGGGTGGGATGTGGCTGATTTCCTTCGCCCTGGCATTGACCGCTGCCGTGCTGTGCAACCTGCCGCGCCTGCTGGCGAGCAAGCGCAACGGTTTTATCGGTGCGGGCCTGGTGCTGCTGGTTGCGCCGTGGGCCATCGGCTTGGCACTCAAGCATCATGCCTGGACGACGCCTTCTGGCGCTCCCCTGAGCGTGGCCGCGGTGCAGGGCAATGTCGAACAAAGCATGAAGTGGGACCCTGAGCAGCTCAATGCGCAGTTGGCGCTGTACCGCGACATGAGCTTCAGCTCCAAGCGTGTCGATTTGTTGGTGTGGCCGGAAACCGCCGTACCGGTGCTCAAGGAATCCGTCGAAGGCTACCTGGGCATGATGGGCAAATTCGCCGCCGACCGGCACACCGCGCTGATCACCGGCGTGCCGATCCGCCAGGAAGTGCACCACCAGAAGCGCTACTACAACGGCATTACCGTGGTTGGCGAGGGCGAAGGCACTTACTTGAAGCAGAAGCTGGTGCCCTTTGGCGAATACGTGCCGCTGCAAGACATGCTGCGCGGGCTGATTGCCTTCTTCGACTTGCCGATGTCCGACTTCGCCCGTGGCCCGGCCGATCAGGCGATGCTGCAAGCCAAGGGCTATCAGATTGCGCCGTTCATTTGTTATGAAGTGGTGTACCCGGAATTTGCCGCCGGCCTGTCGGCCCAGAGCGATCTGTTGCTGACGATCAGCAACGACACCTGGTTCGGCCGTTCCATCGGCCCACTGCAACACCTGCAAATGGCGCAGATGCGCGCACTGGAAGCGGGTCGCTGGATGATCCGCGCGACCAACAACGGTGTCACCGGCCTGATCAACCCGTTTGGGCAGATCACCGAGCAGATCCCGCAGTTCGAGCGCGGGATTCTCTACGGTGAAGTGGTGCCGATGCACAACCTGACGCCGTACCTGCAATGGCGCTCGTGGCCGCTGATCATCGTGTGCCTGGGCTTGTTTGGCTGGGCGCTGCTGGCGGGTCGGATGTCCAAAACGGTTTAACAGACACTGCAAAACCAATGTGGGAGCGGGCTTGCTCGCGAACGCGGGGTGTCAGTCACTGTATGGGCTGGCTGAACCACTGCATTCGCGAGCAAGCCCGCTCCCACATTTTGAATTGCGGTGCTATCGGTAAAACAACCGATACCCCACCTGCCCCACCGCCTCATTGATCAACTGCCCGCTGCGCCACACCGACACAAACTCAGGCATCCAGCCGCCCAAGGGCCGGGCATTGTCCACGCCCAAAAAGCCCACCGGCCCCGGCACCACAGTGAAACCGGCCTTCTCAAAGCTCCAGACCGCGCGCGGCATGTGCCAGGCCTGGGTCACCACCACCACACGCTTGATGCCTTGCGGCAACAGAATCTCGGCGCTCATCTGCGCGTTTTCCCAGGTGGTACGGCTGCGCTCTTCCTTCCAGCGTACCGTAACGCCGAAGTCATCCTGCATCGACACCGCCATAAGCTCAGCCTCACTCGGCGGCGTGCCATAGTGCAAGCCGCCGCTGGTCAGCACCGGCAACCCGGACGCCTTGGCCAGACGCGCCGCATAACGCTGGCGCTCAAGCCCGATCCCGGTGGGTTGGTCGGTGCCCCATGCGGGGTCACCGCGTTCACGCCCGGAGCCCAGCACCACAATCGCATCGGCGCGCTGGGCCAGCGTTGCCCACTCTTCGCGGGCCAAGGGCGGTTCGGTTTCAAGGGCATGTGCGCCCCATTGCACCACCACCGGCAGGCTGATCAGCCACATCCCGCCCAACCCCACGGCGAAACAAAAGCCTGCCAGGCGCGGGCGACTTTTGCGAAACCACCAGGCAAACACCAGCAACAGCAAAAAAATACCGGGCGGCAGCAGCAACTGTTTAATGAAATAACGAAAAGGCATCGGGCATCTCCAAAGATGCCCGAAGCCTAGATGCAACGGGGTTCAGCGACAATCTTTACGCGCCTTTTTAGATAAGGCTGACGGCTAACACTGTGTGTCACTTGCAGCGTACGGCCCGGTGTTTTTCGGAGCCGCGACCGGCAGCCACGTCTTTCAGCCAGATCACCTTGGCCGAACGCGAGGGCACTTGAACAGGCGGGGAAGCCTGCTCCCGAGAGGCACGGTGGTGATTCAATTCCAGGTAGACCTTGATCAATTCAAGTTCTGCCTGGCTCAAGCCTCGCAACTCCAGTTCCAAAGGCCGTTCATCACGCAATCGGCCTGCGGTTCTTGCAGCATCCAATGCCCGACCCAAACGGTCGATCAATCCTTCGTACAACTGCGGTTTCGTTAGAGTTCGCTGCGATTCAACCATCCCTCACCTCATTGAAGATAAGACTCACTCCCCAATAAACAGCGTAGTCTCCATCGCTGCGCCTGCCCGGCGCCGCGACAGACGGCCCTGCCTGCGCAATCAGGGTTTCCCTCGATAGAGTGGGGTCATGTATGCTACGGCGCTTCCTGTAACTCCACTTCCCGCAGGGTTTGGGCACGGACGCGCCGCTTTTTGGTGTCGATCAACCTGAACGTTGCACCGAAGAGGATTAGGCCACCCCTATTCAGTTCAAAAGTAGCCATGCACGAACAATATCAGCCCCGTGAAATAGAAAATGCCGCCCAATCCTTCTGGGACGAGCAAAAGTCCTTTGAAGTCAGTGAACAGCCAGGCAAGGAGACTTACTACTGCCTATCGATGTTCCCTTACCCCAGCGGCAAGCTACACATGGGGCACGTGCGTAACTACACCATCGGCGACGTCATCTCGCGCTACCAGCGCATGCTCGGCAAGAACGTCCTGCAACCCATGGGTTGGGACGCCTTCGGCATGCCGGCAGAAAACGCCGCGATGAAAAACAACGTAGCGCCCGCCAAGTGGACCTACGAAAACATCGCCTACATGAAGACCCAACTGCGCAGCCTGGGCCTGGCGGTGGACTGGTCCCGCGAAGTGACCACCTGCAAGCCGGATTACTACCGTTGGGAACAATGGCTGTTCACTCGCCTGTTCCAAAAAGGGGTGATCTACAAAAAGAGCGGCACCGTGAACTGGGACCCGGTCGACCAGACCGTACTGGCCAACGAACAGGTTATCGACGGTCGCGGCTGGCGTTCCGGCGCGCTGATCGAAAAGCGCGAAATCCCGATGTACTACTTCAAGATCACCGCCTACGCGGATGAACTGCTGTCGAGCCTCGACGACCTGCCGGGCTGGCCTGAACAGGTCAAGACCATGCAGCGCAACTGGATCGGCAAGTCCAAAGGCATGGAAGTGCAATTCCCGTACAACGTCGACTCGATCGGCGAAGCCGGCGCACTCAAAGTCTTCACTACCCGTCCAGACACCCTGATGGGCGCAACCTACGTCGCCGTGGCCGCCGAGCACCCGCTGGCCACCCAGGCTGCACAGAACAACCCTGAGCTGCAGGCGTTCATCGCCGAATGCAAAGGCGGCAGCGTGGCCGAAGCCGACGTCGCCACCCAGGAGAAAAAAGGCCTGCCAACCGGGCTCTTCGTCGAGCACCCACTGACCGGCGAGAAGCTGCCGGTATGGGTCGCCAACTATGTGCTGATGCACTACGGCGATGGCGCAGTAATGGCTGTGCCCGCCCACGACGAGCGCGATTTCGAATTCGCCACCAAGTACAACCTGCCGATCAAGTCGGTAGTGCGCACCAGCTCGGGTGATACCAACCCGGCCCCGTGGCAGGACGCCTACGGTGAGCACGGCGAACTGATCAACTCCGGCGAATTCGACGGCCTGGACTTCGCAGGCGCTTTCGACGCCATCGAAGTCGCACTGATCAAGAAAAACCTCGGTGCCTCGCGCACCCAGTTCCGCCTGCGCGACTGGGGCATCAGCCGCCAGCGCTACTGGGGCTGCCCGATCCCGATCATCCACTGCAAAACCTGCGGTGATGTGCCGGTGCCGGAAGACCAGCTGCCGGTGGTACTGCCGGAAGACGTGGTGCCGGATGGCGCCGGTTCGCCATTGGCGCGCATGCCCGAGTTCTACGAATGCAGCTGCCCGAAATGCGGCGCACCGGCCAAGCGTGAAACCGACACCATGGACACCTTCGTCGAGTCCTCCTGGTACTACGCTCGCTACGCCTCGCCGCACTATGAAGGCGGCCTGGTGGAAAAATCCGCAGCCGACCATTGGTTGCCGGTGGACCAGTACATCGGTGGCATCGAACACGCCATTCTCCACCTGCTCTATGCGCGCTTCTTCCACAAGCTGATGCGCGACGAAGGCCTGGTGAGCTCCGATGAGCCGTTCAAGAACCTGCTGACCCAGGGCATGGTGATCGCCGATACTTACTATCGCCGCGAAGCCAATGGCGCCTACACCTGGTTCAACCCGGCGGATGTCGAACTCGAGCGTGACAGCAAAGCCAAGGTCATCAGCGCCAAGCTGATCGCCGACGGCCTGCCGGTGGAAATCGGCGGCACCGAAAAGATGGCCAAGTCGAAGAACAACGGCGTCGACCCTCAGTCGATGATCGATCAGTTTGGCGCCGATACCTGCCGCCTGTTCATGATGTTCGCCTCGCCGCCTGACATGAGCGCCGAATGGTCCGACTCCGGCGTCGAAGGTTCGCACCGCTTCCTCAAGCGCGTCTGGCGCCTGGCGCACGCTCATGTCAGCCAGGGCCTTCCGGGCACGCTGGACGTGGCGTCGTTGAGCGATGAACAGAAAGCCATTCGTCGCAGCACGCACCTGGCCATCCGCCAAGCGAGCCAGGACGTAGGCCAGAACCACAAATTCAACACCGCCATCGCCCAGGTGATGACGCTGATGAACGTGCTGGAAAAAGCGCCGCAAGCCACCGAACAGGACCGCGCGCTGGTACAGGAAGGCCTGGAAACGGTCGTGCTGCTGCTGGCGCCCATCACGCCGCACATCAGCCACGAACTGTGGAGCCGCTTGGGCCACGACGGCGCGGTGATCGACGCCGAATGGCCGGTACAGGATGACAGCGCCCTGGTACAGGACACGTTGCAACTGGTGATTCAGGTCAACGGTAAACTGCGTGGCCAGATCGACATGCCGGCCAGTGCCAGCCGTGAAGAAGTGGAAGCGGCCGCGCGTATCAACGAGAACGTGCTGCGCTTTACCGAAGGCCTGACGATCCGCAAAGTGATCGTAGTGCCTGGCAAACTGGTCAATATCGTCGCCAGCTAATCGGATCGGGCGCAGGGCTTGAGCCCTGCGCCGAACTAAACCTTTAAGGCCTCGATAAGGCCCACATGGTTTCAAGGGGAGCAACAAAATGATCAAACGCAATTTGCTGGTGATGGGCCTCGCTGTGCTGCTGAGCGCTTGCGGCTTCCAGCTGCGCGGCACCGGCACCAATGAACTGAGCATCAAGGAACTGGACGTCAGCGCCCGCAACGCCTACGGCAATACCGTGACGCAACTGCGCCAGACCCTGGAAAACAGCGGTGTGCGCGTCGGCGCCGGTGCGCCCTACAAACTGGTCCTGGTGGACGAGAAAGAAACCCAGCGCAACCTCAGCTACGCCAGTGCCGGCCGTGCGTCGGACATTGAGCTGAGCAGCCTGGTCATCTATGAACTGCAAGGCCGCGACCACCTGCCGTTGATGGGTGACAAGGTTGAAGTGCAGAAGGTTGTGAGCCACGACGGTAACAACCTGGTGGGTTCGGACTCGGAGATCCTCCAGGCTCGCAAGGAAATGCGCAGTGAGCTGGTGCAGCGCCTGATGGTTCGCTTGCAACAGCTGTCCCCGGACAAACTGGCTGCCTTGCAGCAAACTGCCGACAACAAGGCCAAAGCTGACGCCGATGCCCTGAAAGCCGCGAAAGAGTATGAAGACAACACGCCGAAACAGTCGCCTGTTGAAGTCCCTGTCGAGTAAGCCAGACGGGGCGCCTCTGGCGCCCCGTTCGCCCCGCCTATGAAACTCGCCCCCGCCCAACTCGCCAAACACCTGCAAGGCGGCCTCGCGCCTGTCTATATCGTCAGCGGTGATGACCCGCTGTTGTGCCAGGAAGCCGCCGACGCCATTCGCACCGCCGCACGCCAGCAAGGCTTCGACGAACGCCAGGTGTTCAGTGCCGATGCCAGTTTCGACTGGGGGACGCTGCTGCAAGCGGGAGCGAGCATGTCGCTGTTCGCCGAAAAACGCCTGTTGGAACTGAGCCTGCCTTCGGGCAAGCCAGGGGACAAGGGTGCGGCGGCCTTGATGGAATACTGCTCGCGCCCCGCTGAAGACACGGTGTTGCTGATCAGCCTGCCCAAGCTTGATGGCAGCGCGCAGAAAACCAAGTGGGGCAAGGCACTGGTAGAAGGTCCGCAAACCCAGTTCATCCAGATCTGGCCAGTGGACAGCAACCAGTTGCCGCAGTGGATTCGTCAGCGCCTGTCCCAATCCGGGCTGTCGGCGACCCAAGACGCGGTAGAGCTGATTGCCGCCCGGGTCGAAGGCAACCTGCTTGCCGCCGCCCAGGAAATCGAAAAGCTCAAGTTGATGGCTGAAGATGGGCAGATCACGGTCGAAACCGTCCAGGGCGCAGTGGCCGATAGCGCTCGCTTTGACGTGTTCGGGCTGGTGGATGCGATTCTTAACGGCGAACCCGCCCACGCGTTGCGCATGCTTGAAGGGTTGCGTGGTGAAGGGGTGGAGCCACCGGTGATTCTGTGGGCCCTGGCCCGGGAACTGCGGGTACTGGCCAATATTTCCCTGCAATACAGCCAGGGCACACCGTTGGACAAATGCTTCAGCCAGGCCAAACCGCCCGTGTGGGACAAGCGCAAACCGCTGATGAGCAAAGCCCTGCAACGCTACTCGGCGCAACGCTGGGCGCAATTGTTGCTGGAAGCGCAGCGCATCGATGCGCAGATCAAAGGCCAGGCTGCCGGCTCGCCGTGGATGAGCCTGAGTCGTTTGTCACTGTTGATGTCTGGCCAACGCCTGACATTGCCTGCTGAATAACGGTTTCAACCGCTCCCACCTTTTAACGGTGCAACCGTTCAGAGCCTGTCTATTTCCTACACAGCGCCGGGCTTTACAGCGGCGCCACTTCGGCAGATGATTTGCACCGCTTCATCCCATCTCAAGCCTGCATAAAGAGAGCACCGACATGAGCAAAAAGCCATCCAAGCATGGCCCCAACAAGGCCAAATCCATCATCGCCCAGCCACTGTTCCGCAGCCGTCAGGAACGCGCCGGCAAGGGCAAAGGCAGCTACCGCCGCGAAGCCTTCCAGTCTAATAGCTGGGAGGCTTCTTACTTTCTGGCTGCCTGAAGGCAAGCGCCCCTCCGGCATGATAAGGTCTGTACCTGATTTGTAATCCCTGGACCTGTGCATGCCCTCTAGTCTTTCCCGTCGTTGGCACCTTCGCCAATTGATTGCTGCCTCCAGCCTCATTCTGCTTGTCGCCTGCGCGGAAAAACCGACCGCCGCGGACGCTCAACCCCTGCCAAAACTCCAGACCGTGCCGGCCGTTGCGCCTGCTGTGGTGGCGCCCTTGGCGGTGGACAATCTTGATATCCAACCGACCCAGACCTTTGCCGAATGGATGGCTGGCTTTCGCGCGGAAGCCATGAAAGCCGGGATTGCGCCCACCGTCTTCGATAACGCCTTTGCCGGCGTCACCCCCGACATGGCAGTAATTCGCGCAGACCGCAGCCAACCGGAATTTTCCCGGCCGGTATGGGAATACCTCGACGGTGCCCTGTCGCCGGTGCGCGTACGTAACGGCCAGGCCTTGCTGATCAAGTACGCCGATATCCTGCAAAGCATCGAGCAACGTTATGGCGTCGACCGCCAGGCGCTGGTGTCGGTGTGGGGGATGGAAAGCAATTTCGGTCAGTTCCAGGGCAATAATTCGGTGATTCGCTCCCTGGCGACCCTGGCTTATGAAGGCCGTCGCCCGGCCTTCGCCCAGGCGCAACTGCTGGCGGCGCTGCAAATCATCCAGCATGGCGATATTTCCGCCGACCAGATGAAAGGCTCCTGGGCCGGCGCCATGGGCCAGACCCAGTTCATCCCGACCACCTACAACACCCACGCCGTCGACTTCGATGGTGACGGTCGTCGCGATATCTGGAACAGCCCAGCCGACGCCCTCGCCTCTACCGCGCACTACCTGCAAAGCTCCGGCTGGCAGAAAGGCCAGCCGTGGGGCTTTGAGGTCAACCAGTTGCCGGCGAACTTCGATTACGCCCTCGCCGATGGCGGCATACGCAAGCCCGTTGGCGAGTGGATGAAGCTCGGCATCCAGCTGCCGCCAGGCGCGAGCATGCCGCCAAACGTCGACCAATTGTCCGCTGCCCTGCTGCTGCCGGCAGGCTACCGTGGCCCGGCGTTCCTGGTGCTGGATAACTTCCGCGCGATTCTCAAGTACAACAACTCGTCGTCCTACGCGCTGGCGGTGGGCCTGTTGTCAGAGCGGTTTGGGGGCGCCGGTGTGATTCGTGGCGATTGGCCAAAAGATGAACTGCCGCTGAGTCGTTCCCAGCGCATCGATTTGCAGACGGCGCTCAGCGCCAAAGGCTATGACGCCGGCAACCCGGACGGCATCATCGGCGCGAATACGCGTAAGGCGATCCGAGCGGCGCAGCAGTCGTTGGGTTGGCCGGCGGATGGGTATCCGACGGTGAAACTGCTGGAGTCGTTGCAGAGCCGCTAGATCGGCATACGGCGGCTGCCTTATTCGCGAGCAAGCCCGCTCCCACATTAGACCGCACTCCAACGTATGGACACGGTTGAATATGGGAGCGGGCTTGCTCTCGAAGACCGTATGACAGACGAAAATCAGCTCAGAACGACATCCTGCTCCAGCACCACCCGCTGCTCCCCTGCATTCAAACGCACCAACGCGCCCATTGGCAGCGTCAGGTTCGGATCGCAGTGGCCACTGCGCCAGCCGGACAACACCGGTATGCACAACGGCTCGAAGGTCTGCTTCAGCAGCCGCGAAAGCGCCGCGTTATCCACCCCCGACACGTCGCCCACCAACACACCCGCGACCTGGGCCAGCTTGCCCGCCAGGCGCAAATGGGTCAGCAGGCGGTCAATTCGATAAATCGGCTCGTTGACGTCTTCGATAAACAGGATGATGCCTTGCGCATCGATTTCGTAGGCTGTGCCCATCACCGCCGCGATCATTGACAGGTTGCCGCCGAGCAAGCGCCCACAGGCGATGCCAGGCTCAATCGTCGTCAGCGGGTAGGCCACCGGGTGCGCGAGCACGCTACCGGCGCGGAGTTGGCCCCGTAGCAGGCTGAACAAGGACGACTCGGTAGGCGGCTGCTTGTCACCGAGCAGGTCGGCGTTAAGCATCGGCCCATGAAAGGTCACGAAACCCGCGTAACGGTTGATGGCAAGGTGCAGCGCCGTGATATCGCTATAACCCACGAACGGTTTGGGATTGGCGCGAATCAGCTCGAAGTCCAGCCGGTCGAGCAAGCGCGGTGTGCCGTAGCCGCCACGCAGGCAGAAGATGGCATCGATTTGCGGATCGGCAAAAGCCGCGTGCAAGTCGCGCAGGCGCACGTCATCACTGCCGGCCAGGTAGCCGTCGCGCTCATACACACCCGAGAATATCCGCAGTTCGTGGCCACGGGCGCGCATCCATTGCCCGGCTTTTTCAACATCCAGTGCGGCAGGGCCGGCAGGGGCGATCAGGCCGATCACACCTTCGGCACGCAAAACAGGCACCGCCGCCGCGAGTTGAGTCGTCATCCATGCTCTCCCTCTTTATAACAACGCAGAACGAAATGTGGGAGCGGGCTTACCCGCGAAGGCGGAGTGCCAGCCAACACATCCGTCGACTGAAACACCGCTTTCGCGAGCAAGCCCGCTCCCACATTGGATAAGCGGCGTTACGCAAACCCTATCAGGAAACCAGGCTCGCCTTGACCAGCTTGGCCTGTTCATCAGCGTGGTACGAGGACCGTACCAGAGGGCCGGACGCCACGTTCTTGAAGCCCATCTTGTAACCTTCCTCGGCGAACCAGGCGAAGGTGTCCGGGTGCACGAAACGCTGCACCGGCAAGTGGCTGCGGGACGGTTGCAGGTACTGCCCCAGGGTCAGCATATCGATGTCGTGTTCGCGCATGCGCTTCATGACTTCGATCACTTCTTCGTCGGTTTCGCCCAGGCCCAGCATCAGGCCGGATTTGGTCGGGATGTGCGGCATCATCTGCTTGAATTTCTGCAGCAGGGTCAGCGACCACTGGTAGTCCGAACCCGGGCGCGCCGCCTTGTACAGGCGTGGCACGGTTTCCAGGTTGTGGTTGAACACATCCGGTGGCTCGGCCGCGGTGATTTCCAGCGCGACGTCCATGCGACCGCGATAGTCAGGAACCAGGGTTTCGAGCATCACGTTCGGCGACAGCTTGCGGATTTCGCGGATGCAGTCGGCAAAGTGCTGAGCACCGCCGTCACGCAGGTCGTCGCGGTCTACCGAGGTGATTACCACGTATTTGAGTTTCAGGTCGGCAATGGCAATGGCCAGGCTTTCCGGCTCGTTCACGTCCAGCGGCTTCGGCCGGCCGTGGCCAACGTCGCAGAACGGGCAACGACGGGTGCAGATGTCACCCATGATCATGAAGGTGGCGGTGCCGCCGGAGAAGCACTCACCCAGGTTCGGGCAGGACGCTTCTTCGCACACGCTGTGCAGCTTGTGTTTGCGCAGCAGGGCCTTGATACGGTCGACTTCCGGCGAAACCGGGATACGCACGCGAATCCAGTCCGGTTTTTTCGGCAGTTCGGTGGTCGGAATGATCTTCACCGGGATGCGTGCAACCTTCTCGGCGCCGCGCAGCTTGACGCCGGCTTCCACCTTGGCACGCGGGGCCGGGGCCGGACGTTCGGTAACATCCAGCGTCGGGATCATGGTTTGCACTGCATCAGTAGTCATAATCAGTCGATTCCGCCCGTGAGGGTCGTCTGCTCAGCATAGTCGAGGTGTTTGACGAGCTGCGCACGCAGCCGGGCACTTACCTCGGCAAATTTAATCGGTGTGGCGTGGTCGCTCAGTTGGGTCATCGCCAGCCCGGCATAACCGCACGGGTTGATCCGCCGAAACGGCGCCAGGTCCATGTCCACATTCAGGGCCAGGCCATGAAAGGAACAACCGTGGCGAATCCGCAAACCGAGTGAGGCGATTTTCGCGCCGTTCACGTACACACCGGGTGCATCGGGCTTGGCCGCGGCATTCACGCCGTAACTGGCCAACAGCTCGATCAGGCAAGCCTCCATACGGCTTACCAGGTCACGTACGCCAAACCCAAGCTTGCGCACGTCCAGCAACAGATAAGCCACCAGCTGACCCGGGCCATGGTATGTCACTTGACCACCTCGGTCGACCTGCACCACCGGAATATCCCCCGGCAACAGCAGGTGCTCGGCCTTGCCGGCCTGGCCCTGGGTGAACACCGGCGGGTGCTCCACCAGCCAGATTTCATCCGGGGCCGAGGTTCCGCGCTCATTGGTGAAGCGCTGCATGGCGTGCCAGACGGGCTCGTAGTCCATCTGGCCGAGCTCGCGAAAGCCCAGGACCTCTGACATCACAGCACCATGTGCACGAAGCCGGTGGCCCGCAGTTCACTGTTGATGTCGTAGAGCTGATCTTGACCGGTCGCAACGATGTGCAACTGGATCGTGGTGTATTTACCGTTGGAGCTCAAACGCTCGTCCACCCGGTTGTCATTGATTGTCGCGTGTTTACGCACGATCTCAAGAATCGTGTCTTTGTTGCCCACACCGGTATCGCTGATCACCTTGACGGGATAGTCCACGTTTGGGAATTCGATCTTTGGCGCCTTTACTTCTTTATCGGTCATGGCGTAACGGCCTCGTAAGCGTAAGCCGTGGCGACGGGCAAAGCCCCGTGTCGGATTAACACGGGGCTTTGCAGGTGCACACTTATCAGTTGAACAAGCTGTAGAAGAATAGACGGATGCTATCCCACACGCGGCGGAAGATACCACCTTCGTCGACGGCGTCCAGCGCGATCAGGTCGGCGCTGTGCACCACCTTGTCGTCCAGTTTCACTTCGACTTTACCGATAACGTCACCCTTGGCGATTGGCGCGACCAATTGCGGGTTCATGGTCATGCTGGCAGCGAGCTTTTTCAGCTGGCCTTTAGGCATGGTCAGGGTCAGGTCTTCAGCCAGGCCGGCCTTGACTTGGTGGGTAGCACCTTTCCATACCGGCGCGGACGCAAGCTCGGCACCCTTCTGGTAGAAGGTCTGGGTTTCGAAGAAGCGGAAACCGTAGGTCAGCAGTTTTTGCGTCTCGGCCGCACGGGCCTGCTCGCTGTTGGTGCCGAATACGACGGCGATCAGGCGCTGGCCATCACGTACAGCGGACGACACCATGCAGTAGCCGGCTTCGTCGGTGTGGCCGGTTTTCAGGCCATCAACGGTTTTGTCGCGCCACAGCAGCAGGTTGCGGTTAGGCTGCTTGATGTTATTCCAGAAGAATTCCTTCTGGGAGTAGATCGCGTAGTGCACCGGGTCGACACGGATGATCGCGCGAGCCAGCACCGCCATGTCGTGAGCCGACGAGTAGTGCTCAGGGTTCGGCAGGCCAGTCGGGTTCATGAAGTGGCTGTTGGTCAAGCCCAGGTCGCCGGCGGTCTTGTTCATCAAGTCGGCGAACGCGTCTTCACTGCCGGCGATGTGCTCGGACAGGGCCACGCTGGCGTCGTTACCCGACTGGATGATGATGCCGTGCAGCAGGTCGCTCACGGTGACTTGCGAACCCACCTTGATGAACATCCGCGAACCGCCGGTGCGCCAGGCATTTTCGCTGACCGTGACCGGGTCGTTTTCGCCGATCTGGCCGCGACGGATTTCCAGGGTCGCGATGTAAGCCGTCATCAGCTTGGTCAGGCTGGCCGGTGGCAGACGCTGGTCACCGTTGTTCTCGACCAGCACGTTGCCGCTGGCGGCATCCATGAGAACCCAGGCCTTGGCGGCCAGTTGCGGGGAAGCCGGCACCATTTCAACCGCCCAGGCGGCCGGAGTGATGATCAGCGAAAGAAGCAGGCACGTGCGTTTGGCTAAGGTGGTGATGTTCATCCGTCTCTCGAAATTGCTTATGGAAACTTGCCCTCGCGGGCAAAACTATTCAGACAGCCCGCTGCCAGACTGTCACGTGTTCGGTTGCCCGCTCACCCCTTGCCCCTGGGTTTTTATTGTTCAACGAGCCAACAACCAGGGCTCAGGCCCGCGTACGCGCCAGAGCCATCAATCTTTGTTATTCAGCGGTGACCACGCTGGGTTGCCCCAGGTTGGCCAGGCGTACGCTGTTCTGAACCTGCGCCACTTCGCTTGGCGAGCCAATCGGCCCCATGCGCACACGGTGCAGGGTCTGCTGGTTACGCACGATGGAGCTGATGAAAACCGGCGCATTGACCATGCCGCTGAGCTTGGACCTTAACAGTTCTGCCGCGTCCGGGTTGGCGAAAGCGCCCACTTGCAGGTACTGACCGCCCACGGTAGAGGCCCCCGGTGCCGCGCGCGGCACGACAACGGTGTCCGGCGCGTGCTGTGCCGGAGGCGGTGTCCACTGTTCGATCTTGCCGGCGGATGCGGTCACTTGCGGTTGCGGAGTTTGCGGTTCGTTAAGCATCAACGGTGCCGGTTTGCCACGCTGGGCCCAATACTGCGCCGGGTCGATGCCCTCGACTTTCACCCGCGCGGTGCCGATTTCGGCATAACCGAGTTTCTTGGCCGCGGCGTAGGACAAGTCGATGATCCGGTCCGAATAGAACGGGCCACGGTCGTTGACCCGCAGGATCACCGAGCGGTTGTTGTCCAGGTTGGTGACGCGTACGTAACTGGGCAGCGGCAAGGTCTTGTGGGCCGCGCTCATGCCGTACAGGTCATACACTTCGCCGTTGGCGGTGTTCTGGCCGTGGAACTTGGTGCCATACCAGGACGCTGTGCCCGACTGGACATAGGTCTTGGAATCCTGCAGCGGAAAGTAGTTCTTGCCCAGCACGGTATAGGGGTTGGCCTTGTACGGCCCGGTGTGCAGGGTTGGCGTGGCATCCGGGATTTTCGAAACGTCGACATCCCACCAGGGCGCGCCGTCTTTGTGCGCGCGGTTGATGTCCAACCCCGGCTGGGCACGGACGATAGCGCCGCCCTTCTTCGCAGGCGCGCGACTGGTGGTGGATGAGCAACTGACGACCAGCAGGGACAACGCGGCGAACGCCACCAGCTTGAGCGGTTTATTGAACGGCGATACCCGCATTACTTGTTGCCCCGTGCTTGGACCAGCATGTCTGACAGCTGATGCACGGCCATGGCGTACATCACACTGCGGTTATAACGCGTGATTGCGTAAAAATTCTTCAGGCCCATCCAGTATTCCGGGCCGTTTTCACCTTCGAGGCGGAACGCCGTCACCGGCATATCATCGCGTGGCGCATTCTGACTCGACCAGCCCAGCGCTCGCAACTCCCCGACGGTCTTGACCGGCTCGATTCCCTGGGTCAGGCCTTCGTCGGCGCGATCACCGGTAACCTCGGCACGCACCACTACCGGCTCGCCAGACACCCAACCGTGGCGCTTGAAGTAGCTGGCCACACTGCCAATGGCGTCGTCGGGGTTGCTCCAGATGTTGATGTGGCCGTCGCCGTCGAAATCCACCGCATAAGCACGAAAGCTGCTCGGCATGAACTGCGGCAAGCCCATCGCACCGGCGTAGGAGCCTTTGAGGGTCAGCGGATCAACCTGCTCTTCGCGGGCCAGCAGCAGGAACTCGCGCAGCTCCTTGCGGAAGAACTCGGCGCGCGGCGGGTAATCGAAGCCCAGGGTCGACAAGGCGTCGATCACCCGATAGCTGCCGGTGTTGCGCCCGTAAAAGGTTTCAATGCCGATGATCGCGACGATCACCTGAGCCGGCACGCCGTACTCCTGCTCGGCGCGCGCCAGCACGGCCTCGTGCTGGCGCCAGAAATCCACACCACGGGCCACACGGGCGTCGGTGAGGAACATCGGGCGATAGTCTTTCCACTGTTTTACACGCTCGGCGGGACGCGAGATCGCGTCGAGGATCGCCTGCTTGCGCTGGGCTTCGCGGAACACGCCCATCAGCTGTTCACCGGCGAAACCGTAGTCGCGGGTCATTTCACCGACAAATTCGGCGACCTGGGGTGAGCCATCGTAGTCACCGGCCTGCACCTCTTGCGTCGCGCCCAGCAGCCCAATCAGGCCCATCCAGGACGCATGCCGAGTCGCCCAGCCGCGCATTACTTGCATTGACATCTTCACCTTATTCAAACCTGCGCGATCCACTTGCGATGCGTGTGAATCGACATCAAAACCCCAAACGCTGACAGCAATGTCACCAGCGAAGTTCCGCCGTAGCTAATGAACGGCAACGGCACCCCAACCACCGGCAACAGGCCACTGACCATACCGATGTTGACGAAAACGTAAACAAAAAAAGTCATGGTCAGGCTGCCGGCAAGCAATTTACCGAACAGCGTCTGCGCTTGCGCGGTAATCACCAGCCCGCGACCAATCAACAGCAAATAAATCAGCAACAGCGCGCAAATGCCCACCAGGCCGAACTCTTCGCCCATTACCGCGATGATGAAGTCGGTGTGGCTCTCGGGCAAAAAGTCGAGGTGCGACTGAGTGCCCAGTAACCAGCCCTTACCAAATACACCGCCAGAGCCGATCGCGGCCTTGGACTGGATGATGTTCCAGCCGGTGCCGAGCGGGTCGCTCTCCGGGTCGAGGAACGTCAAGATCCGCTGCTTCTGGTAGTCGTGCATAAAGAAGAACCACATGGCCACGGCCACCGGGATGGCCGCAGCCAGCACGCTGAGGATCCAGCGCCAGCGCAAACCGCCCATAAACAGCACGAACGCACCGCCCGCGAGGATCAGCAGCGAGGTGCCGAGGTCCGGCTGGCGCACGATCAGAATGAATGGCACGCCGATCAGGATCAGGCTGATCCCGACGTGCTTGAGCTGTGGCGGCAAGGTGCGTTTGGACAGGTACCAGGCGATGGTCGCCGGCATCAGGATCTTCATGAATTCCGACGGCTGGAAGCGAATCACCCCTGGAATGTTGATCCAGCGCGTCGCGCCCATGGCGTTGTGGCCCATCACGTCCACCACCACCAGCAGCAATACGCCGGCGACATAACCGAGTGGCACCCAGCGCGCCATGAAACGCGGCTCCAACTGGGCAATCACCACCATCGACAACAGACCCAGGCCGAACGATGAGGCCTGCTTGATCAACAGGTCCCAGTTCTTGCCGCTGGCCGAATAAAGGACGAACAGGCTGCCGGCGGCAAGGGTCAGCAGCAGGATCAGCAACGGGCCATCAATGTGCAAACGCTGCAGCAACGTCGCACGCCGACGCATCACATCTTCGCTGGAGAGGATGCGGTCAAAATTACTCTTCACGGGCCGTAACCTCGGTGCTTGAAGGGGGGCCGCCATACTCGGGTTTGAGCCTGCCGTCGTCGGCCAACAGCCAGGCATCCATCACTTGACGCACCACGGGCGCTGCGACGCCGGAGCCGGACTCGCCGTTTTCAACCATCACCGCCACCACGATTTTCGGGTCGTCGGCAGGGGCAAACCCGACAAACAAGGCGTGGTCACGGTGGCGCTCTTGAACCTTGGAACGGTCATATTTCTCGCCCTGCTTGATCGCGACCACCTGGGCGGTACCGCTCTTGCCGGCAATCCGATACTGCGCGCCGACCGCTGCCTTGCGCGCGGTACCACGGGCGCCGTGCATCACTTGCTGCATGCCGTGGTTGACCTTGGTCCAGTCGGACGGGTCGCGCAGCACGATGTCAGCAATCGGGTTCTCATCCACAGGTTTCTCGCCCTCGATGGTCTTGGCCAGGTGCGGGCGGTTCCAGATGCCCTTGTTGGCCACCAGCGCCGTGGCCTGAGCCAGCTGCAGCGGCGTCGCCTGCATATAACCCTGGCCAATCCCGAGAATCAGGGTTTCACCCGGGAACCACGCCTGTCGACGGGTCGCGCGCTTCCACTCCCGCGACGGCATCAGGCCGGGGGATTCTTCGAACATGTCCAGGGAGACTTTCTGACCCAGGCCGAACTTGCCCATATAGGCAGATAGCCGGTCGATCCCCAGCTTGTGGGCCAGGTCATAAAAATAGGTGTCGTTGGAGCGCATGATCGCGGTATCCAGGTCGACATAGCCGTCACCGGTGCGGTTCCAGTTACGGTATTTGTGATCGTAGTTGGGCAGCATGTAGTAGCCCGGATCGTACACGCGGCTCGATGCGGTCACGACGCCCGAATCCAGGCCGGCAATCGCCACCGCCGGCTTGATCGTCGAGCCTGGCGGATAGAGCCCGCGCAGTACGCGGTTGAACAGCGGTCGATCAACCGAATCACGCAGTTCGGCGTAGGCCTTGAAGCTGATTCCGGTCACAAACAGGTTAGGGTCGAAACTCGGCTGACTGACCATCGCCAGCACTTCGCCGGTCTTCGGGTCCAGCGCCACCACGGCGCCACGCCGACCGCCGAGCGCCATTTCGGCCGCTTCCTGCAGCTTGATGTCCAGGCTCAGCACAATGTCCTTGCCCGGCACCGGGTCGGTGCGCTTGAGCACCCGCAGCACGCGGCCTCGGGCGTTGGTCTCGACTTCCTCGTAACCCACCTGGCCATGCAGCTCGGGCTCGTAGAAACGCTCGATACCGGTTTTGCCAATGTGGTGGGTGCCGCTGTAATTCACCGGATCGAGGCTTTTCAGCTCTTTCTCGTTGATTCGGCCCATGTAGCCGACCGAATGGGCAAAATGCGCCCCTTGCGGATAATGCCGCACCAACTGCGCCACCACTTCCACACCGGGCAGCCGGAACTGGTTCACCGCGATCCGTGCGATCTGCTCTTCAGTCAGCTCAAACAGGATCGGCACCGGCTCGAAGGGCCGGCGCCCCTGCTTCATGCGTTTTTCGAAGATCACCCGGTCTTCCGGCGTCAGTTGCAGCACTTCGACGATGACATCGAGGATCTGCTGCCAGTCGCCGGAACGCTCACGGGTCATGCTCAGGCTGAAGCTGGGCCGGTTATCCGCGACCACCACGCCATTGCGGTCGAAAATCAGCCCACGGGTCGGCGGAATCGGCTGCACATGCACCCGATTGTTCTCCGACAGCGTGGAGTGATAGTCGTACTGGATCACCTGCAGGAAATACAGGCGCGCAATCAGCACCGCAATCAGACCCACCACCAAAAACGCGCCGAAAATGACCCGCGAGCGCACCAGACGTGCGTCTTTCTCGTGGTCCTTGATGCGGATCGGCTGGGTCATCGGGAGGGGCGCAGATTATTTGTGGTAAGGGTGCCCGGACAGAACTGTCCAGGCGCGATACAGCTGTTCACCGATCAGAATCCTTACCAACGGGTGCGGCAGCGTAAGTGCCGACAGCGACCAGCGCTGGTCCGCCCGTGCACAGACCTCCGGCGCCAGCCCTTCGGGACCGCCGACCATGAAGTTGACGGTGCGCGAATCCAGGCGCCAGCGGTCCAGTTCCACCGCCAACTGCTCGGTGCTCCAGGGCTTACCGTGCACCTCAAGGGTGACGATGCGCTCGTTGGGGCCGACCTTGGCCAACATGGCTTCGCCTTCCTGACGGATAAAGCGCGCCACGTCGGCATTCTTGCCCCGGGTGTTGAGCGGTATTTCCACCAGTTCCAGCGACAGCTCAGCGGGCAGACGCTTGGCATACTCATGCCAGCCTTCTTCCACCCACTTGGGCATGCGTGAACCGACAGCGATCAGACGCAGGCGCACAGCCGTTCCTTATTCCTGGTCTTTGTTGAGCTTGTCGAAGTGCGCGTGGCCCACTTCCGGGCTGTGGTGCTTGCCATCAGCGGCACGGCTCTGCTCGGCGCCTTTCCACAGACGCTCCAGGTCGTAGAACTGACGGGCGTTGGAAGTCATCATGTGAACGATCACGTCGTCCATGTCCAGCAGTACCCAGTCGCTGTCGCCCTTGCCTTCTTCACCCAGCGGCTTCACGCCTTGGGCTTTGACGGCTTCGCGAACCTTGTCCAGCATCGCGCCGATCTGGCGGTTGGAGGTACCGGTGGCGATGATCATGAAGTCGGTGATGCTCTGCTTGTCGCGCACGTCCAGAATCTGGATGTCCTGGGCCTTAACATCTTCCAGGGCAGCCACGGCGACTTTTACCAGCTCTTCGCCAGCCAGCTCAGGGCCGGTGTGCGCTTCAACTGGCAGCGGGGCGCTTTTGAACGTGCCTTTGCGCTTAACTTTGCTTACGTCTTTGTTCGTCATATAAAACTCGTTTTGCTCGTATGTTCGGGCGCTCGCTGCACGATTGTTCGTGCGTTCAAGCGCGCCTTTTCAGTTCGACGCACGGTAAAGTCCGTGCGCATCGATGTAGGCCAGGACCGCGTCAGGCACCAGGAAACGTACCGACTTCCCGCTGGCCAGCAGTTGACGGATCTGGGTGGCGGACACCGCAAGCGGGGTCTGCCAGACGAATGCAATATTCCCGTTCGGCCCGGTCAGGGCCAAGGGGTCACTTACCGACCGCGCGGCCAGCAGGTTGCGCAAGGCATCCGGCGGTTCGCTGTCGGCATCCGGGCGTTGCAAAACCAGGATGTGGCAATGCTGGAGGAGTTCCTCCCAGCGATGCCAAGAGGGCAGGCCGCAAAATGCGTCCCAGCCCAAAAGCAGAAACAACTGGTCATCCGCGGCCAACTCGGCACGCATCAGTTCCAGGGTATCGACAGTGTAGGACGGTTTATCGCGTTTGAGCTCGCGGTCGTCCACCACCAGCGGCGCAATCCCGTCTACGGCGAGGCGCACCATTTCCAGGCGCTGCTGCGCAGACACCTGCGGCGTATCGCGATGCGGCGGCCGTGCATTGGGTGCCAGGCGCAGCTCATCCAGCGCGAGGGCATCCGCGACTTCCAGGGCACTGCGCAAATGGCCGATGTGCACGGGGTCGAAGGTACCGCCGAGCAGCCCGATGCGTTTAGCCATCAAGTGCGCACATGACCGTCGCCGAACACCACGTACTTCTCGCTGGTCAGGCCTTCCAGGCCAACCGGGCCGCGTGCGTGGAGCTTGTCGGTGGAGATGCCGATCTCCGCCCCCAGGCCATACTCGAAGCCGTCGGCAAACCGCGTCGAGGCGTTGACCATCACCGAAGCGGAATCCACTTCGTTGAGGAAACGCCGGGCGTCGCTGAAATGCTCGGAAACAATAGCGTCGGTGTGCTTGGAGCCGTACGTGTTGATGTGTTCGATGGCCTGGTCCAGATCGTCGACGATCTTGATCGACAGGATCGGCGCCGTGTACTCGGTGTACCAGTCTTCTTCGGTCGCCTCGATCACGTCCGCACCGAGCAGCGCCCGGGTACGCTCACAACCGCGCAATTCCACACCCTTGTCCCGGTAGATGGCAGCCAGCGGCGGCAGCACGCGATCGGCAATGCCGACGTGCACCAGCAGGGTTTCCATGGTGTTGCAGGGGGCATAGCGGTGGGTCTTGGCGTTGTCGGCGATGCGGATCGCCTTGTCGATATCGGCGGCGACGTCGATGAACACGTGGCACACGCCGTCGAGGTGCTTGATCACCGGCACTTTGGCATCACGGCTGACGCGCTCAATCAGGCCCTTGCCACCGCGTGGCACGATCACGTCGACAAATTCCGGCATGGTGATCAGCGCGCCTACGGCGGCGCGATCGGTGGTTTCCACCACCTGCACCACTTCGGCCGGCAACTCGGCCACGGCCAGGCCCTGCTGAATGCACGCGGCAATGGCGCGGTTGGAATTGATCGCCTCGGAACCGCCACGCAAGATGGTCGCGTTGCCCGACTTGAGGCACAGGCTCGCAGCGTCGATGGTCACATTCGGGCGCGACTCATAAATAATGCCGATCACGCCCAGGGGCACGCGCATTTTGCCCACCTGAATGCCGGATGGCAGGTAGCGCATATCGCGGATTTCACCGATGGGGTCAGGCAGCTTGGCCACCTGACGCAGGCCTTCGATCATGTCGTCGATACGCGCCGGCGTCAGCGCCAGGCGGTCCAGCAGGGCTGGCTCGAGGCCATTGGCGCGGCCATTGGCCAGGTCCCGTTCGTTAGCGACCGCCAACTCGGAGCGCGAAGCATCCAGAGCATCGGCGGCGGCCAACAGGGCGCGGTTCTTCTGCGCAGTGCTCGCACGGGCGATCAACCGCGAGGCCTGCCGGGCAGCGCGACCCAGGCGGGTCATGTAGTCAAGAACGGACTCAGTCATGGTCAGGGAGTCTTGGCAAAGAGGAAAGCGGCAGATTATAGCTGTGACGCCGCCTGACTGACAGCGGTGAGGGGCGGATGGTCGAAATGAACTGTAAAAACCTGGGGTTCAGCCGTAATTAAGGCGGGAGTTGTTATTATTCCGTCACATTTAGCCGTATTAACCCCAGACAGCCATGCCCAGTTTTGCTCCGCAGCCCACCGCCAGCGCCCTGCCCGACCGTTTCTTCGACCGTGACGCGCAAGTTCTTGCGCGAGAACTACTCGGAAAAGTCATACGTCATCGCGTCGGCGATATCTGGCTTTGCGCGCGAATTATTGAAACCGAAGCCTATTACGTGGCCGAAAAAGGCAGCCATGCATCGCTTGGCTACACAGGAAAGCGTAAGGCTTTGTTTCTGGATGGCGGTCACATCTACATGTACTACGCCCGTGGTGGTGATTCGCTGAACTTCAGCGCTCACGGCCCCGGCAATGCGGTGCTGATCAAATCGGCTTATCCGTGGGTCGATGAGGTATCCGGCCCGGCCAGCCTGGCGCAGATGCTGCTCAACAACCCGGACGCCAATGGCCATCCGCGCCCATCGCAAAAGCTCTGCGCCGGCCAAACGCTGCTGTGCAAAGCCCTGGGCCTGAAAGTGCCGGTGTGGGATGCCAAGCGCTTCGATCAGGAACGGCTGTTTGTTGAAGACGTAGGCCAAACCCCGACACAGATCATCCAGACCACCCGCCTGGGCATCCCCAGCGGGCGCGATGAACACCTGATGTACCGCTTCGTCGATGCTGGCTATGCGCCTTATTGCACCCGGAACCCACTGCGCCGGGGCCAGGTCGAAGGTCGTGATTATTTTTTGATTTGAATTGAATTGAACAGTGAGACCGGCCGCGCAACGGGGCCACTGACTCAGGTTATGTCTTGCATAAATGGAGTGACGTTTTATGGGCCAATGGCTCGATAGCATTACCGGCTGGCTCACACTGAACCCCGAATGGCTGGCGGTGGCGGTATTTATCGTCGCGTGCGTTGAATGCCTGGCCATCGCCGGTCTGATCGTGCCAGGCACCGTCTTGCTGTTTGCCATTGCGGCCCTGGCCGGCAGCGGCGCGCTGTCGCTGAGTGAAACCTTGCTGCTGGGCTTTCTCGGCGGTTTGCTTGGCGACGGGGTTTCCTACTACCTGGGCCGACACTTCCATCAGAACATCCGGCGTTTGCCCGGTTTACGCCACCACCCGGAATGGATGAACGGCGCCGAAACCTACTTCCACAAATACGGCATCGCCAGCCTGCTGGTCGGGCGTTTCATCGGCCCGCTGCGCCCCATGCTGCCGATGGTGGCGGGCATGTGCGATATGCCGTTCCCACGGTTTGCCGCCGTCAGCGTGCTGGCCGCCGCCGGTTGGTCGGTGGCCTACCTGCTGCCAGGCTGGGCCACCGGCGCCGCGTTCCGCCTGCCGCTGCCGGAAGGTTTCTGGCTGGAAGCCGGGATTGTTGCCGGGTGTATCGCGGTGTTGCTGGGTTTGAGCTTGAACAGCAGCCTGCGCGGCCATCGTCGCGCCACTGTGTGGGTCGGTGGCGCCAGCCTGACCTTGTTGATCGCCCTGTTTATCGGTTATCCCCACCTCAACCACTTCGACCAGGGCCTCAGTGCGCTGGTGCAGGAGCACCGCAGCCCGTGGCTGGACGAGGTGATGGTGCGGATTACCCAACTGGGTGAGTTCAGGAAGATGTTTATCGCCAGCGCGATTTTCACTGGCCTGTTGCTGGTGGCACGGCAATGGCGGCATGCCGTGTTCGTCGGCGCCACCTTGGCGGGGGCGGCGGTGATCAACACCGGCACCAAACTGTTTTTTGCCCGTGGTCGACCGGAAATCCTCACGGACCCACTGACCAGCTTCAGCATGCCCAGCGGCCACGCCTCCGGCGCCTTTGCGTTTTTCCTGGCGCTGGCGGTGCTGGCCGGTCGCGGCCAACCCACGCGGTTGCGCCTGACCTGGATGCTGCTGGGCTGTATTCCGGCCGCCTTCATTGCGCTGTCGCGGGTTTACCTGGGCGCGCATTGGCCGACGGACATCCTCGCTGGCACGCTGCTGGCGATGACGGTGTGCGCGTTCAGCCTGGCCGTCATCCAGTATCGCAGCCCGCTGCCGGCGATGCCGCAGAAAACCTGGTGGCTGCTGCTTCCGGTGCTGCTGGCAGTGCTGAGCTTTATCGCCCTCACCGGCACCCCGCACGCCTTGTTGCGCTACGCCTATTGAGTGAACAGTTCGCCCTGCAATTCGTCGAGCAACATCTGGATCGCATCCAGCCGTTGCTGCGGATCATCGAGTTGCAGCAGGTCGATCTTGTCGGCCTCGGTGAACGGCAGCAGGTACGCGAGCTGATTGCCCAGGGCTTGCTGGCCGTCGGCGTGGGTGCCCATGTCCAGCGAGGCGACCATCGGATGCTCGGCCAGGGCCTGAAGCAACGCCAACAGGTCGGCATCCTCTTCTTCCAAAGGCTGGTCTGGCACTTCTTCGAGCCATTGCACCTCGGCCACCAGCAACTGGTCCTTCTGCACCCCCGCGTCACGCACACGAAACCGGCGCCCGCCTTCGACGCGAATCCCCAGCAGGCCATTATCCTGTTGTTTGAAATCGCGGATCAGCGCTTCACAGCCGATCAGTGCATAGCCGTCCGGGGCCACGCCCACTTCCCTGCCGTCGAGGATGCACACCACGCCAAAGCTTTCGCCCTTTTTCATGCAGCGGCTGATCATGTCCAGGTAGCGCGCCTCGAACAGTTGCAAATCGAGGGTGCAGCCTGGGAACAGCACGGTATTGAGCGGGAACAGCGCCAGACTCATAAAGGTTTCCTTAAACCCGGTTTAAACGATCACGGACACAGCAAGCGGCAGAAAAACCGCCGTGGCCACACCCATCAGACTCATGGCCAGCGCCGCAAAGGCGCCGCACTCTTCGCTTTCCTGCAAGGCCACCGACGTGCCGACGGCGTGGGCGGTCATGCCCAGGGCCATGCCGCGCGCCTCAGGGCTGTGCACGCCCAACCGTGACAGGTACGCCGGGCCGATCATCGCGCCGATCACGCCGGTAATCAGCACGAACACGGCGGCCAGCGCGGCCACGCCGCCGATCTGCTCGGCCACCAGCATGGCTATCGGTGAGGTGACCGACTTGGGCGCCATGGTCATCAGCATCCGATGTTCGGCGCCAAACCCCCAGCCCAGCAAGACGCACAAACCGGTGGCCAACACACCGCCTATCACCAGCGTAGTAAAAATCGGCCAGAACAATTGGCGAATCCTGCGCAGGTTCAAAAAGAGCGGCACCGCCAGGGCCACGGTTGCAGGACCGAGCAGGATGCCCATGATCTCGGTGCTCTTGCGGTACTCGGCGTAAGTCAGGCCGCAGGAGAGCAAGACGCCGATGACCAGCAGCATGGACACCAGGACCGGTTGCAGGAAGATCCAGCGGGTTTTCTCGAACGCCGCCAGCACCAGTTGATAGGCGCCAAGGGTGATACCGATGCCGAACAGCGGGTGATGAATCACTGCCGTCCATGCGCCGTGCCAGTCGACGGTCATTGATCCTCCTCCTTGCGCTTGACCATGGACTGCATGAGTACGCCGACAACGCCCATGGCAATCACCAGCGACAACACCAGTGCGCCGATGATGGCCCAGAAGTCTGCGGCAATGTCCTTGGCATACACCATCACGCCCACCGCCGGCGGCACCAGCAGCAACGGCAAATAACGCAACAGACTGCTGGCGGCCAGGCTCAAGGGTTCGCCGACTTCACCGCGCCAGATCAGAAACCCCAGCATCAACAGCAAGCCGATGATCGGCCCCGGCAGCACCGGCAACAGCAAATGATTGATGGCGGTGCCCATCAATTGAAACAGCACCAGCCATGTCAGGCCACGTAACAGCATGCGTTCTCTCCCCCTCGACGCTCGCCCGCATTATAAGCACGCCCGCTCTATGCGCCGGCATTCGCCAAAAGCATGGTGGGTTGACCGGGCTGGTTGCCCATGATGATCTAAGATGGAATTCGCACATCTAAAAAAACGATGAACCAAGGAGAGTCGCAATGCCCTATGTACCTGTAGCGCAACTCAAAGATTATGTCGGCAAGGAACTGGGACGTTCCGAATGGCTCACCATCGACCAGGCGCGTATCAACCTGTTCGCAGAGGCCACTGGCGATCATCAGTTCATCCACGTCGACCCGGTCAAGGCGGCCAAGACGCCATTCGGCAGCACCATCGCACATGGTTTCCTGTCGCTGTCGTTGATGCCCAAGCTCATGGAAGACATCCTGATCATGCCCGAAGGCCTGAAGATGGCCGTCAACTATGGCCTGGACAGCGTGCGTTTCATCCAGCCCGTGAAGGTTGACTCCAAGGTCCGCCTGAACGTCACGCTCACCGACGTCAACGAGAAAAAACCTGGCCAATGGCTATTTAAGGCCACCGCCACGCTGGAAATCGAAGGCCAGGAAAAACCTGCTTACATCGCTGAGTCGCTGTCACTCTGCTTCGTGTAAGGCCTTGCCTGTGGTGAGGGGATAAACCTTGCCACAGTGTATGTAAATTTATGTATGAAACTCGCAGCTGCGGCATACTCGGCGCTCAATTATCCGGATCCCGCTATGCGCCCACTCGCTCCCCTTGCCCTTGCCCTGTTGCTCACCGCTTGCGGAGACGGCGAATCGCTGTTGCCGCCCGATGCGCGCCTGCCCGACGGCGGCCGCTACCGTGGCGATGTGGTCAATGGCTTACTGCAAGGCCAGGGTCGCGTGGACTACCCCAACGGCAGTTGGTACGCCGGCCAGTTCGACAAAGGCCAGTGGCATGGCCAGGGCGAATGGCATGGCAGCAACGGCGAGGTCTATAAAGGCCAGTTCCAGCAAGGCCTGTTCGACGGCCAGGGCAGCCTGACCACGGCGGGCAGCAGCTACGTCGGCGGTTTCAAGAACGGTCGACGCAACGGCGAAGGCACCCTCAAAGAGGGGCAAATGACCTACCGCGGCGAATTCAAGGACGATCAGTACTCCGGCCTCGGCCGCCTGGAACTGCCCGACGGCAGCCAGTACCAGGGCCAGTTCGCCCACGGCAAACCGAATGGCGAAGGCCAGCGCAACGACGACAGTGGCAACCAGTTCAGCGGCCACTTTGTCGACGGCCAGCTCGAAGGCAACGGCACCTTCAACAGCGCCGACGGCGATATCTATGTCGGCCAGTTCAAACAGAACCAGCTCAATGGCAAAGGCCGTTATGAAAACGCCGACGGCGACGTGTGGATCGGTCAGTTCAAGGAAGGCGCACTCAGTGGCAAAGGCGAGCTGATCGGCGTTGATGGCAGCCACTATGTCGGCCAGTTCAGTGAATGGCGCTTCTCCGGTCAAGGCCGCCTGAACCTCACGGATGGCAGCTTCTACATCGGCGGCTTCGACAGCGACAGCTATCAAGGCACCGGCACCCTCGTCCTCACCGACGGCACCGTGCAGGCCGGCACCTGGGTCAATGGCATGCGCGTGCGCGATGCCGACGGCAAGCTACTGCCCGACCCGCTGGAAATCGGCGTACTGGCCCAAGGCCGCCTGCTCGATGCCGCCCTCGCTGCCGTGCCACCCTCAACGGGCGCCGTCGAGTTGTACACCCTCGCGCTGGCCGGTGATGGCAAGCAAAGCGTGTTCCTGCGTGAGGCCGATTACGTCAGCAACCTGCTCGCCACCCGCTTCGGGGCGCGCGGGCAGATTCGCCTGGTCAACCACCGCGACCACATCGCCGACCGCCCCCTGGCCACCCGCGAAAGCCTGCGCCGCGCCGTGCAAACCCTCGCCGAACGCACCGGGCCGCAAGACCTGGTGTTTATCTACATGACCAGCCACGGCACCCACGAACACGAATTGGTGCTGGACCAACCGCGCATGGAACTGGCCGACCTGCCTGCCGATGAACTGGCCGCCGTGCTCGCGCCGCTGAAAAACCGCGACAAGATCATCGTGATTTCCGCCTGCTACTCGGGCGGTTTTATCCCGGCACTGAAGGACGAGCGCACGCTGATCATGACCGCCTCCCGCGCCGACCGCGTGTCGTTCGGTTGCTCAGAAGAGGCAGACTTCACCTACTTCGGCGATGCCCTTTTCGCACAAGCCTTCAACCAGACCGATGACTTGCAACAAGCCTTCAAACTGGCGCAACTGCATGTCGCCGAACGCGAACAGGCGGACAACTTCGAAGCCTCCGAACCGCAGATCTGGGCGCCCAAAGGCGTGATCGCCCATTGGCAACTATTACGTAAACAGCAGGCACGAAAGGCGCTCGAAAGCGTCTCAATGAATAGCAAGGAAGCCAAAGGCAACTAAGCTGTAACGTGTAACAAGGGGGAAACACCATGTACCTGACACCTCAGCATATTTTGCTTGCCGGCGCCTCCGGCCTGACTGGCGAGCACCTGCTGGACCGCCTGCTCAACGAGCCGACGGTGACCCGCGTACTGGCGCCGAGTCGCAAACCACTGGCCGAACACCCACGCCTGGAAAATCCCGTGGGTGACCCGGCAGTGTTCCTGCCGCAATTGAGCGGCCAGGTGGATATCGCCTTCTGCTGCCTGGGTACAACCATCAAGCAGGCGGGTTCCGAGGCCGCCTTCAAAGCTGTCGACCTGGACATGGTAGTGGCCTTCGCCAAGCGCGCACGGGAATTGGGCGCACGGCACCTGATCGTCATCAGCGCGATTGGCGCCGACCCGAAATCCTCAATCTTCTACAACCGGGTCAAAGGCGAGATGGAACAGGCGTTGAGGGCTCAGGACTGGCCGCAACTGACCATCGTGCGGCCTTCTTTGCTGCTGGGGGAGCGTCTGGAATCGCGCCTGGCCGAGAAGATTGCCGGGCCGTTGTCGCGGTTGATTCCGGGCAAATACCACGGTATCGAAGTTTGCGAACTGGCCCGCGCCATGTGGCGCCTGGCGCTGGAAGAGCAAGATGGCGTGCGGGTGGTGGAGTCGGATGAGTTGCGCAAGCTCGGCAAGTAATACGATCTGAAAATGTGGGAGCGGGCTTGCTCGCGAATGTGGTGTTTCAGTCGATGCATAAGCTGACTGACACGCCGCATTCGCGAGCAAGCCCGCTCCCACAATAGATTCAGGTCGCTTATAAGTCTGGGGTTAAAGCCCGCCGGTGGCATTAAACCCCACGCCCAACACCGTCAATAACGACAACGGCAACAACAAGGTATCGAGCACCGCACTGGCCGGCAGATCCACATGCGGATAGCTCGGCGCCTCAGCGCCAAAGCGGTCTTTGGCACAACAGCCGCCGTTGATCGCATACAAATCCAGCCGCGTGCCGGCATACACCACCGGCGCCCCAGGTTGCGCGGCATCCAGCGTGCGCGCCGTGGCGCAGCCCGTCAGCTGCAACGCCAACACCACCAGCAGCGCCTTATTCATCACTGCTCAAATGGTGCTCGCCCCAACGCGGCAGCATGTCCTGGGGAATGTTCAGCAGGTTGAGGACCCGTGCGACGACGAAGTCCACCAGGTCATCGATGGTTTGCGGCTGGTGATAGAAACCCGGCGAGGCCGGCAAGATGGTCACGCCCATGTTCGACAACTTGAGCATGTGCTCCAGGTGGATACTCGAATACGGCGCCTCGCGCGGCACCAGGATCAACTGGCGGCGCTCCTTCAGGGTCACGTCCGCCGCCCGCTCGATCAGGTTGTTGCAGGCGCCCGTGGCAATCGCCGACAAGGTGCCGGTGGAGCACGGCACCACCACCATCGCCGCCGGCGCACCGGAGCCGGAGGCCACTGGCGACATCCAGTCCTCTTTGCCGTAAACCTTGATCTGCCCCGCCGCCGCCCCGGTGTACTCGGTGAGGAAGGCTTGCATCATCTGCACCTTGGCCGGCAGTTGCACATCCGTCTCGGTGGCCAGTACCAGTTGCGCGGCCTTGGAAATCAGAAAGTGCACTTCGCGATCTTCACGTACCAGACAGTCCAGCAGGCGCAGGCCATAAGGCGCACCGGATGCGCCCGTCATCGCCAGGGTAATGCGTTCCGGGCCACTCATTTGAGCGCCTCGGCCAGCTTGCCGTGCAGGCCGCCGAAGCCGCCGTTGCTCATGACCACCACATGGGTGCCGGGCTTGGCTTGGTGTTTGACGTGTTCGATGATCGACTCAATAGAGTCACACACGATCGAAGGCACTGTGCACAGCGCCGCAATCGCCGGCAGGTCCCAGCCGAGGTTGGCCGGGGCGTACCAGACCACTTGGTCGGCGTCGTTGACGCTTTCCGGCAAACCATCGCGGTGCGCGCCGAGCTTCATGGAATTGGAGCGCGGCTCGATAATGGCAATGATATTGGCATCACCGACTCGCTTGCGCAGGCCATCCAGCGTGGTGGCAATGGCCGTCGGGTGGTGGGCAAAGTCGTCGTAGATGGTGATCCCATTCACGTCGGCGACTTTTTCCATGCGGCGCTTCACGCTCTTGAACGCGCTCAATGCCGCGATGCCCATGGCAGGCACCACGCCCACATGCCTGGCGGCTGCCAGGGTGACCAAAGCGTTGGCGACATTGTGCTGGCCGGTCATGCCCCAGTCGACGATGCCTTGGGCCTGACCTTCGAACAGCACTTCAAAACGCGAGCCGTCTTCACTGAGCAAGTTAACCTGCCATTGCCCACCCACACCGGTGGTTTGCACCGGCGTCCAGCAGCCCATGTCGATCACGCGCTGCAAGGCCGGTTCGGTGGTCGGGTGGATCACCAGGCCTTCGCTTGGGATGGTGCGCACCAAATGGTGAAACTGGCGCTCGATGGCGGCCAGATCGGGGAAAATGTCTGCGTGATCGAACTCGAGGTTGTTGAGGATCGCGGTGCGCGGGCGGTAGTGGACGAATTTGGAGCGTTTGTCGAAGAAGGCGCTGTCGTACTCATCGGCCTCAATCACAAAAAACGGCGTATCGCCCAGGCGCGCCGACACCGAGAAGTTTTGCGGCACCCCACCAATCAAAAAGCCCGGGCTCATGCCCGCGTGTTCCAACACCCAGGCCAGCATGCTGCTGGTGGTGGTCTTGCCATGGGTGCCCGCCACCGCCAGTACCCAACGGCCTTGCAGCACATGGTCGGCCAGCCACTGCGGGCCGGACACATACGGCAAACCTTTGTTGAGTACATATTCGACCGCCGGGTTGCCACGGGACATGGCGTTGCCGATCACCACCAGGTCCGGCACCGGGTCGAATTGCGCGGGGTCGTAACCTTGGGTCAGTTCAATACCCTGGGCCTGCAGCTGGGTGCTCATGGGCGGGTAGACGTTGGCGTCGGAACCCGTGACGTGATGGCCCAGCTCTTTGGCCAGAACCGCCATCGAACCCATGAATGTGCCGCAAATACCTAGAATATGAATGTGCATAGTTGACCTCGTAAACATCGAGGCAGGTTAGCGCAGGGAGTAGGAAATCGCACCTTTTTAACGGTTGCAGCGCGAGCGAAATGCGCCAGGCACCTCGCTCGATGGCGCCTCGTTCACGCGGTGGCAGAGGCCCCGGTTTCGCGCTGGCTGGCTTTTATCGCAGCCAGCCAGCGCAGGTTTTCATAAGACTCGACCATGCGTTCGAATTTCCTTTCAATCAGGCCAAGGCGCCCTTTTGCATCGGCAGGGATTTGTTCGCCGGGTTTATGCGGCTTATAAACGATGCCGTTCTGCCGAGCGGCTTTCTTTAGATGTTGCTCTGAAACCCCGAGCATTTTTTTCCAGCGCACCTGAATCAACAGCGCGAATTGCGAAAAATTTTTATAAGGTCAACCAAGTTTAAGGCTTACTTGATAAGCGCCAACCTTCAAAGGCAATCATTCGAAAAGTCCAAATTGGCGAGCTATTTTAATTCCCTATACCCTGAGCGCAGACCCACTGACCAGAAAGCCAACCAGACAGTGTTTGACATTGAAGAGCGGCTTCCCCGGCACTCAAACATTAATTGGCCCACACCACCCAATAAGTCCCAGAACAACTAAGCCACGAGACAATTATGTCGATTAATATAACTAACAACTGCATACAGCCTACCCCAATGGCTATCTGGGTGATCGTGGTTTGCTGCGGCGTCACGGCACGCTGGTGGATGCGACGATCAGTTGCTGCACGGCGAGGAAACTTACGCGTGCGGGGATGCGCAGGTACGGGCCAAGGATGGGTACAGGCGAGGTGTGCATGTGATGCGGGCTGATCGCCTTGAGACAGCGTGACCAGAGGTTATTGTATGAAAACAGCGTCAGCAGTTACCCCTGTTACGTGAGCAACTGCTTAAGCAGTGGATCCGTCGAAACAACCCACTACAACGTGTACAACGCTGGGATTAACTATTGCTTGGCGGTGATAGCTTTCATCAGCTCGGTGATGTATGCCATTCTGGATTCCATGCCAATAGCCCGGCTCTTGATATCATCTTCCTGCGCACCGGGTTTCGGGGCCTCAACTTTAATCTTCAGCTTTTCCGCTTCTTTAGCAAATTCTACTTCGAGGAAGTCAAGTATTTCATCAAGATAGTCCATCCGCTCTTCATTTGTCTTTGCCAACCATTCAATACTTGGGGTGACACCATATTCTGTACGAAGGCTACCCAACGTATTGGCTAATAGGAATACACCCCTTTGAGATTCATCAACCAACCGCGACTCCATAACATGTTGCTCTGTGGCCGGTTTTTGCGCTGGATTGATTTTGGGCTTGAGAAATTCAAGAAGGACGTTGGCGGCAAATGTCCCGGCAACTGTTAAGGGTACTGTGATCGCTGCCGTAATTGCGGCGACCTTGACAATATTTCGCCTTTCAAGCGGGAGTGCTCGATCCGCCTTCGCAGCTTTAGCATTCACGACCGCCTGGGCGCTTTCTTCCAGCTTACTCTGTGAAAAAGGCTCCACCTCCTTTCCGTCTACTCGACCTGCCGTCGGCTGAGCAAATAGCTTATCCCGGGAGCCAGCATCTTTTTGAGCTTGCCACTTCTTCCTGTTGGCTTCTCTGTATTGAGCCACTTCCGGAGTAACTGGGGCCTCTGTATCAGGGGCATTCCCAGTCTGGCGATGACCCGTGGCTTGACCCGGCCCGTCGAAGCCCACCTTTTTATCAACAAAACCCTGATCAAAATCGTTATTGCTACCGTCTGCCGGCTTGGACCCTCCCGGGCCTTCTACCTTAGGTGCTTCACCTACCTTTATAGAACTAGGCGTTTCGGTTCTGGTGAATCCACCACTGAAAAACTCCCCAATCTTTGAGAATACTACCGGCCTTGCGGCTGCATTTGAAAACATCATAATGATCTACCTAATGATTGATTTGCATTAGAAAGCCATCCATTTCTTCCACTTACTGTGTAACAGACAGGCCGCAAGCAGTTCCAAGCTACAAAACAAATAGTTTAGCCCTATGACAAATACGCAACAATCTTGGAGAATACTTTCCAGGCGCGCAGGTACACTTCAACAGCCAGCCTGAAACTCATCAGCCAGCTAAATCGCTCATCGATGCGCATCGCTTATAACGCACTCACACTAATGCGGTGAGCGCTCGTCAACCCACCCGCCTGAACATCATTACGTTTTATTCGACGGCGTCAGTGCGTTCAGCACACCAAATTGCGCTAACTGAGGACCAAAGGGTGTATTCATGAGGGAACTGTACGCATACCAAACCCCCTTATTTAAGACAGCGACGATTGGCCTACGCACACCATCTGATTCCACTTGATAGAAGCCCTTGACGATATCACCGTCCTTATAAGTCCGTGTTACTTCATAAGACCTATAGTTGCCTTTGAGTCGAGAAAGCACCTCATCGGCGTGTTTGTACACCTTCGTCATATCCTTACCGACAGCCACCACCCCCCGCTTAATATTCCTCGGCAGGTTAATAGCATCGGTAACGCCCGCCGAAGCGCCGAGACCAGCAAAAAAAGAGCGTTTGAGTACTTTACCTGCTGACTTGCCCAGTTTCATCGCCTTGCTCGCGGCACTTGCCCCGGGAAGAAAGAACCCCAAAATATCGAACCCGATATTAAACACTGCGCCCGCAACATTACCCTTTATCGCATCTTTAATACCGTCATAAAAAGGAATAAGCGAAAGCAAAAAATTATTGACAGCTTGAATACTTGCTGTATTTTTTTCAATCCTCGTTTGACCGGCATACAGTGCTTTCAAATACCCATAATCTTTTGTAAAAAACTTACCCACCACGGTAGCCAGCGAACCGTTTCGTCGAGAAAAATAAGGAACTCGTCCTTCACCGGTTACCTCAGGCAAATCACGGTCCTGATTGGTGGCATCAAATTTCGTAAAAACATCATATGTGCCGCGTACGCGGGCTCTGTACTTCGGGGCGAAATACTTGCTGTCGTCAAAATTTGACTGTTCTCCCGGATTACCCTTTTCCTTAACGATTTTTCCCAGGCCTGGGTAGTAACTATAGTACTCGACCTTGCCATCAGCTCCCTGCACTTTCATAAGTACACCTTGCCGCCCTTCCAACTCTTTGAGTTCATTAGGGGTCGGCGTTCGTGGTCGGCGCCCGGGGTACAGTCGGTGGTTGTTCGTTTCTTCTGTACCCAAAAAAGGGCGAGACACGCCCATGAACGTGACATCCGCTTGGTTTATACGCTCTTGTACGGCTATAGGCAGCAGAGAAACCTGGTACTTGAACTGGATAGCCCAGGCCGCCGCTTGAGTCTTTGTATAGTCTTCAAACGCTTCAGAAAATGTTTTATTGATGTCTGGACCAAGCTCGGAAAAGCGAGACTTAATCGTTTCCCAAGGTAGTTTCTCTTTATTTATCGGCTCCCACCAGTCCAGATTAAGAGGCTTCGTCATGAAGACATCAAGTGGCGAGACACGATACTTGTCATCCATTTTACTTCGTAATGTTATCTTCGTCGGGTCAACCCCCGGGAACACCCGCTGGAACTCAGCCAGCGCCAACGCCTCCCGAGTGGGCGCTGGCTTCATCAGCTCAGCGCGTGCCCACGCCAATTCCTTTTTCTGCTTTTTTAACACCGTTAATGATTGCTCAACGTCTTCGAACGTATAGTGACCCTGGGGTTTGTTTTTAATCACCTTATTAGCGAGGCCCCACGCAATAAGCGCATCGGTTGATGCGGCAGCTAACTCATCCCCACCGTCAAGAATACTAAGTTGCGCTTCCGCATAGTTCATGACTTGACTGAGCGTCATGTTCCCCGATGCGCCAGGCGCTTCTTGCTCTACCAGTGCAACGGCTATAGAAAAATCCACCCACGTATGAGTCCCATAAACAAGTTCAGGTGGAATGTTTTTTACCAGCAGTTCAGGGGCGACGGCTGACAGTAATAGTTGCGCAGCAAGAGGCGCCGCTTCAACACCCACCTTAGTTTCAAGGTAAGCGGTAAAACGCTTGACGATTTCAGCAGCGGTGGCACCTACATTTTCGCTTTTATAGAGGTTATAACCCGCCACGTTGAAACGTGACTTTCCTGGATTAGGGTCAAGCTCTTGCACAAGCGCCGCAGTCAAGGCCTCAGTTGCACCGGTCGGCGACGCTGCTAATTTGATTCTACCTTGTATGGTTTTGCCCAACGCCTGCGCCTCGGGCGACCGGATGAGTTGGTCAAAAGCAAATGAAGGGTTGTCCGCAATCACCTTCTTTGTAGACGTCGTAAGTGTGCTGATCAGGCCGCGTAACAAACTGCCTGCCCCACCCCCTGTCTGCGGATCAGGTGCCTGGCTTGCATGCTTCAACTTCCACTGATCCACCACCGCTTTCATCTTGCGTAGTTCAGTTCTGTTCAGCAGCCCACCAATATGCCTGACGCCCCCAGCGTCAACCCCAGGCACCCTATGCGCAAGGTCAAAGGTCAGTGCGTTAGCCAGGCCATGCGCCTGCGTGCTGTCGACGGGTAGTTTATGCCCTTGCCTTTCGAGCAGTTGTGCAACACTTATCTCCCGGCGCTGTTCGGTAAGAAATAAACTTGAACGTCGGTCAATCGGGACCATAACGTTATTCAGATCGATCTTCCCTTCAGCATCGTCTACCTGGGACCTCAGTGCAGCGATAAGTGCATGACGGTTAGCGTCATCACCCTGCGCCTTGCCCTGCTCCGCTAATGCTTCTACCGATCGCTGCGCCGCATGCCCCACAGGTGCAAACTCAAACGCGGCGCCTTCTTTCAATTTCTTAATGTGCGAGGCAGCTTGCGAAGGGGAGAGGTCGATAGGCTCTCCGTAAAATCGCCCCACCGTGTAAAACGGCACCTTACCGTCCGGCCAGGGGTAATTGAACGCCTGCCCGGGCATTGGAGCGATGCCCCTGGCAATCGACAACAGCACACGAGAAACATCTGCCCAGCCCGAATCATCTTTTAGGGAAAACGTTTGCATCTTGCCATTTACAATGCCGGTCAACTCCCCGAGGAAGGGATCCAGTTTGAGGCTCCTGGTATCAAGCCCCTGTACTTTCGCCCACGATAAAAATCCAGGGCTTTTGAAAGCACTGTCCAATAGGGTGCGCCAACGCCCGAGTGTGGACTCAGGGGTAACTTGAACGTCAGGCGGCCCTATTGAGGTGTGATAGGAGCGCGTCGCTAATGCGATCGCATAGGGCTTCGCCAACTGAGCGTCAGCCATTGCACGCGTTTCGGGAGTGTCAGGCATTTGCGCGTGTGTGTTGCTGTGAACGACTGCACTATTGATGGCCGCCGCAGGAGGTTCGCCAACCACGCTGCCTGATAAGGTAGGCGTTACTCTAACGTCTTGAAAATTTGTCATTTCCACACCCGCGTACGATTCAAATGAATAACTCTTCGTACGCTGAGTGGTGCAATGTCTTACAAATCATACAAAAAAAATTCGAGAAAATTTATCCAGATATTTCAGCTCTAAATAGTGCCCTCATCAGCGCCTAATAATCACGCTTCATACGTGCTGCGCTAACAACGTGCAGATCACACTTGTGGACACCGTTCGATTCCATGCTTGCGTAACTTGCGGTAAAGCGTATTCCGGCTCACTCCCAAACTTTCTGCTGCGTGGGACATGTGCCAATGTTGCTGCTTCAGTGCGTTGAGCAACACTACGCGCTCTGCATCGTCCAGAGCGCCCCCCTGCCGGGGCTCGACAACCATCGCCGCTCGCGCCTGGCGAATGAGGGGCGGCAAATCGTCTAACCTGATTCGCCCGTTCTCGCACAAGGCCGCCAAGGTGCGAAGTACGTTGCGCAATTGCCGAACGTTGCCCGGCCAGGCGTAGTCGAGCAACGCGTGGCGCGCCTTCTCATCAAGCAACACAACCTGTCCTGCTGCCTCTTCCGCCAGCAAAAACGCCAGTAATTGCGCTTTATCACTCCGCTCACGCAGGGGCGGCACGGCTATTTCAAGACCGTTGAGACGATAGTAAAGATCTTCGCGGAAGCTACCGTTCGCAACACGTGCTAACAGGTCACGATGGGTGGCGCTGATGATTCTGACGTCTACCGCCTGCGGCGCACCGCCGATGGGCACCACCACGCGATCTTCCAGTACCCTTAAAAGACGGGTTTGCAACGCGAAAGGCATGTCGCCAATCTCATCGAGAAACAGCGTGCCGCCGTCGGCTTGCTGCAATTTGCCACGCATGCCTTCTTTCAACGCGCCGGTAAAGCTGCCGCCGCGGTAACCGAACAACTCGCTTTCAATCAGGTTTTCCGGGATGGCGGCACAGTTGAGAGCGACGAAGGCGTTATTGGCACGCGAACTGGCCTGATGCACGGCCTTGGCGAACGCCTCTTTACCGCAGCCGGTTTCGCCGTTGATCAGCAGCGGCACGTCACGCTCGAACACCCTCAGCGCCTTGTTAAAATCACTCTGCAACGCAGGGTCGCCCAGGCAGATGCCCGGCAGGCGTGGAGCTTCGGGCTTGGCCATGAGCGGCGGCGCGCGGCGCGCCTGCCCGCGCAATACGGCGAACAAAGACCGGCCATCTCGCGTTCGCAGCGGCCAGCTGGCGGTAGCGTTGGCGCTGGCGCGGCCGAGCAACTGGTCGAGGGTGCATTCAAAAAACGCCTCCACCGGCTGCCCCAGCAAACCGCCACGCGCTTGCCCCAGCAGGTTCAGCGCGCTCTGGTTGACCGCACAGATACGCCCTTCACCGTCGAACGCCAGCAGTCCTTCGCTGAACAACCCCACCGATTCTGCCTGCAAGTGAAAGCGCAGCAGCCAGTGGTTCTCAAAATGGCGCAGGAAGTAACAGCTCTCGATCATCTTCGCCGACAAGTTCACCAGTGCCATGGTGTGAAACTGGCTCTGACGCGACACCGCCTCGCGCGCCGACGACACGTCCAGCACCGCCAGCAACTCACCCTGGGGATCGAACACCGGGCTCGCCGAACAGGTCAGCCCCGTATGGCGGCCGCGAAAGTGCTCATCGCGGTGAATCGTCAGGGACTGGCGCTCCACCAGGCAGGTGCCGATGCCATTGGTGCCTTCGCACGCCTCGCTCCAGTCCGCCCCCAGCCACAGCCCGGCGCGCTCGAAAATCTTGCGCTCGGACGGCGCGGTGACACAGTTGAGGATCACCCCGCGCGCATCGGTGAGCAGCACCGCATGGCCTGCGCCGGAGAGCTGTTGATGCAGGCTGTTCATCTCACTGCCGGCGATGCTCAGCACCTGTTGCAGGCGTTCGCGGCTTTCCAGCAGGCGGCCATGCTCAAGCACGGTGGGGGCGATGCTCAACGCGGGGTCGAGGTGGTAATCCTCCAGGCAGCGCAGCCAGGAGCGGGCGATGGACGGGTCGCTGCCGGGGCCTTGGGCAAGGTCTTGCCCACGGGTGACGGTCAGGACTTGCTGGGCATGGCGACTGAAATGATCGTTGTGCATGTTCTTATTATTCTCTCTGCGGGAGAGCAGCCAGCATCCCCCAGCCATCCGGCCATTGCAATCCCGGGCAGACCCACCGGTCACAGGCTGTACCGTTTATGGCACAAACTGTCACCCCACCTGTACCACGCCTGTCACAGCAACGCCTTGCAACAAACCCCAAGCCCTTGATTTACCTGGCCTGCAACGCAGTGGCCCAACCTTTGCTCTACGCTTTATCAAGCGCAACACCGCTGAACTCCAATAAACATAAAAGTCAGGAGATACCCACCATGCGTTATGCACATCCCGGTACTGAAGGCGCGATCGTTTCGTTCAAGGCCAAGTACGGTAACTACATCGGCGGCGAATTCGTTGCGCCGGTGGATGGCAACTACTTCTCCAACACCTCGCCGGTCAACGGCAAGCCCATCGCCGAATTCCCGCGCTCCACTGCCAAAGACATCGACAAAGCCCTCGACGCCGCCCATGCCGCCGCAGATGCCTGGGGCAAGACCTCGGCTCAGGACCGTTCGCTGGTGCTGCTGAAAATTGCCGACCGCATCGAACAGAACCTCGAACTGCTGGCCATCACCGAAACCTGGGACAACGGCAAGGCCGTGCGGGAAACCCTCAACGCCGACATCCCGCTGGCCGCTGACCACTTCCGCTACTTCGCCGGTTGCATCCGCGCCCAGGAAGGCACCAGCGCCGAGATCAACGAACTGACCGCGTCGTACCACTTCCACGAACCGCTGGGCGTGGTCGGCCAGATCATCCCGTGGAACTTCCCACTGCTGATGGCCGCGTGGAAACTGGCGCCGGCCCTGGCCGCCGGTAACTGCGTGGTGCTCAAACCCGCTGAACAAACCCCGCTGGGCATCAGCGTGCTGATGGAGTTGATCGGCGACCTGCTGCCGCCAGGCGTGCTGAACGTGGTGCACGGTTTCGGCAAAGAAGCCGGCGAAGCCCTGGCCACCAGCAAACGCATCGCCAAGATCGCCTTCACCGGCTCCACGCCTGTGGGCTCGCACATCATGCACGCGGCGGCCGAGAACATTATTCCGTCCACCGTCGAACTGGGCGGCAAGTCGCCGAACATCTTCTTCGCCGACATCATGAAGGCTGAACCGTCGTTCATCGAAAAGGCCGCCGAAGGCCTGGTGCTGGCATTCTTCAACCAGGGCGAAGTGTGCACCTGCCCTTCCCGCGCGCTGGTAGAAGAGTCGATCTACGACGACTTCATGAAAGTGGTGATGAAGAAGGTCGAGCAGATCAAACGCGGCGACCCGCTGGACACCGATACCATGGTCGGCGCCCAGGCGTCCGAGCAGCAGTTCGACAAGATCCTGTCCTACCTGGAAATCGCCAAAGGCGAAGGCGCGCAACTGCTGACCGGCGGCAAGGTCGAGCAGCTCAGCGGCGACATGGCCGGTGGTTATTACATCCAGCCGACCCTGCTCAAGGGCACCAACGAAATGCGCGTGTTCCAGGAAGAAATCTTTGGCCCGGTGGTGAGCATCACCACCTTCAAGGACGAAGCCGAAGCCCTGGCGATTGCCAACGACACCGAGTTCGGCCTCGGCGCCGGCGTGTGGACCCGCGACATCAACCGCGCCTACCGCATGGGCCGTGCGATCAAGGCGGGCCGCGTGTGGACCAACTGCTACCACCTGTACCCGGCGCACGCCGCGTTCGGCGGTTACAAGAAGTCCGGCGTGGGCCGTGAGACACACAAGATGATGTTGGACCACTACCAGCAGACCAAAAACTTGCTGGTGAGCTACGACATTAATCCGCTGGGCTTTTTCTAACTAACACCCGCTCCCCCATTTGAAATGCAATCAAGTGTGGGGGCTGGCTTGCCTGCGATGCAGGCAAGCCAGCCCCCACATTAGATCTTCGCAAGTACTTGCAACTCGCATTCGGCACCCAGAGGCCGAGCTAAAACAATAAGAACGGACGGTACTTCCCATGCCTAGCGAACCTACTGGATCTTCCGTCGACTTCGAAAAAGTCGGCAGCGACTACTTCCAACAACGCGAATTAAAAAAAGGTGCCGCCGGCTGGGTGCTGTTAGTCGGCCTCGGCGTTGCCTATGTAATCTCCGGCGACTATGCCGGCTGGAACTTCGGCCTGGCCCAGGGTGGTTGGGGCGGCATGTTCCTTGCCACCTTACTGATGGCCACCATGTACCTGTGCATGTGTTTTTCTCTGGCTGAACTGTCTTCGATGATCCCCACCGCCGGCGGCGGCTACGGTTTTGCCCGCAGCGCCTTCGGCCCGTGGGGCGGGTTCCTCACGGGCACCGCCATCCTGATCGAATACGCCATCGCCCCCGCTGCCATCGCGGTGTTTATCGGCGCTTATTGCGAGTCGCTGTTCGGCATTGGCGGCTGGATGATTTACCTGGCGTTCTACATCATCTTTATTGGCATCCACATCTTTGGCGTGGGTGAAGCCTTGAAGCTGATGTTTGTGATTACGGCTGTCGCGGCGATTGCCCTGGGTGTATTCCTGGTGTCGATGGTGCCGCACTTCAACGTCGCCAACTTGCTGGACATCCCGGTAACGGAAGCCAAAGGCGCCAGCACGTTCCTGCCGTTCGGCTACGTCGGCGTATGGGCGGCAATTCCCTATGCAATCTGGTTTTTCCTGGCCGTTGAAGGCGTGCCACTGGCCGCTGAAGAAACCAAAAACCCTAAACGCGACCTGCCTCGCGGCCTGATTGGCGCCATTGTGGTGCTGACCAGTTTTGCCCTGCTGATTCTGGTGATCGCACCGGGCGGCGCCGGCACTTACGCGCTGATCAAATCCGGCAACCCGCTGGTGGAAGCACTGGCACTCTCCTACGGCGGTTCAACCTGGATGGGCGGCTTCGTCAATTTGGTCGGCCTGGCGGGGTTGATCGCGAGCTTTTTCTCGATTATCTACGCCTATTCGCGGCAGATCTTCGCCTTGTCCCGCGCCGGCTACCTGCCGCGCAAACTGTCGCAGACCAATAAAAGCAAGGCGCCAGTGCTCGCGTTGGTGATCCCCGGCATCATCGGTTTCGGCCTGTCGCTGACCGGCCAGGGTGACTTGCTGATCCTGGTGGCCGTGTTTGGCGCGACCATTTCCTACGTGCTGATGATGGCCGCGCACATCACCTTGCGCATCCGTCGCCCCAAAATGGACCGTCCGTACCGCACACCGGGCGGCATTTTCACCTCCGGCGTTGCGCTGGTGCTGGCCTGCGTGGCCGTCGTAGCGGGCTTTCTGGTGGATCCACGGGTGGTGATTGGCGCGGCGATCATCTATGGAGTATTAATTGCTTACTTTGCTTTCTACAGCCGGCATCACTTGGTAGCGGGCACGCCGGAGGAGGAATTCGCGGCGATCCAGGCCGCAGAGGCCGCCTTGCACTAACTGCCGTAAACCTCGACGCGGGCGCTTTACTCTCAGCCTGCCCGCGTCGCCAAGGAGACACTGTATGGCAAGCTTTTCCCACGCGGTGGGTACTCAAACCTACCGCTTCGACAGCCTCAAGGACGTGATGGCCAAGGCCAGCCCAGCGCGTTCCGGAGACTTCCTCGCCGGTGTGGCCGCGCAGAACGACGGCGAGCGCGTGGCCGCGCAGATGGCGTTGGCGAACATTCCGTTGAAACACTTCCTGGAAGAAGCGCTGATCCCCTACGAAAACGACGAAGTCACGCGGCTGATCATCGACACCCACGATAAACCGGCGTTTAGCGTGGTCAGCCACCTGACCGTCGGCGGCCTGCGTGACTGGCTGCTCAGTGACGCGGCCGACGAACACAGCCTACGCGCCCTGGCGCCGGGGCTGACCCCGGAAATGGCCGCCGCCGTCTCCAAGATCATGCGCGTGCAGGACCTGGTATTGGTCGCGCAGAAGATCCGCGTGGTCACCCAATTTCGCGGCACCATGGGCCTGCGCGGGCGCCTGTCGACGCGCCTGCAGCCCAACCATCCTACGGACGAACCAGCCGGCATCGCCGCAAGCATTCTCGACGGCCTGCTCTACGGCAACGGCGACGCCATGATCGGCATCAACCCGGCCACCGACAGCATCGCCTCGATCTGCGCGATGCTGGAGATGCTCGACGCGATCATCCAGCGCTACGAAATCCCGACCCAGGCCTGCGTGCTGACCCACGTCACCACCTCCATCGAGGCCATCAACCGTGGCGTGCCGCTGGACCTGGTGTTTCAGTCGATTGCCGGCACCGAGGCCGCCAACGCCAGTTTCGGCATCAGCCTCAGCGTGCTGCAGGAAGGTTACGAGGCGGGCTTGAGCCTGAATCGCGGCACCTTGGGTCAGAACCTGATGTATTTCGAAACCGGCCAGGGCAGCGCCTTATCGGCCAACGCGCACTTTGGCGTTGACCAGCAAACCTGCGAAACCCGTGCCTACGCCGTGGCGCGGCATTTCAAACCGTTCCTGGTGAACACCGTCGTCGGGTTTATCGGCCCCGAGTACCTGTACAACGGCAAGCAGATTATCCGCGCCGGCCTCGAAGACCACTTCTGCGGCAAGCTGCTCGGCGTGCCGATGGGGTGCGACATCTGCTACACCAACCACGCCGAAGCCGACCAGGACGACATGGACACCCTGCTGACCCTGCTGGGCGTGGCCGGGATCAACTTCATCATGGGCATCCCCGGCTCCGACGACATCATGCTCAACTACCAGACCACCTCGTTCCACGACGCCCTGTACGCCCGCCAGACACTGGGCTTAAAGCCGGCGCCGGAGTTTGAACAGTGGCTGGCGAAAATGGGCATCTTCACGCAAGCCGACGGCAAAGTGCACTTCGGCAACAGCCTGCCACCGGCGTTTCGCCACGCCTTGAAGCAATTGGGATGAAGGAGCCGCCCGTGCAAGTAGAACTGCCTGATAATCCGTGGCTGGAACTGCGCCGCCTGACCCCGGCGCGCATTGCCCTGGGCCGCACCGGCACCAGCATCCCCACCGGCGCGCAGCTGGACTTCCAGTTCGCCCACGCCCAGGCGCGCGACGCAGTGCACCTGCCCTTCGACGCCGCGGGCCTGAGCAGCCAGATGGCCGAGCGTGGGCGCGACAGCCTGTTGCTGCACAGCGCTGCGGTTGACCGCCATATGTACCTGCAACGCCCGGACCTGGGGCGGCGCTTGAGTGATGAGTCGGCGCAACGCCTGCGCGACTACGCGGCGGCCAACCCTGGCGGCGTAGACCTGGCCATCGTGGTGGCCGATGGTCTGTCGGCGCTGGCCGTGCATAAACATACGTTGCCGTTTCTTACGCGCATGGAAGAACAGACCCACGCCGAAGGCTGGTCCTTGTCGCCCGTGATCCTGGTGGAACAAGGCCGTGTGGCGGTCGCCGATGAAGTCGCCCAGTTACTCGGCGCCAAGATGGTGGTGATTTTGATTGGTGAACGCCCGGGGCTCAGTTCGCCGGACAGCCTGGGCCTGTATTTCACGTACAACCCCAAGGTCGGCCTGACCGACGCCTATCGCAACTGCATCTCCAACGTACGGCTTGAGGGGTTGAGCTACGGCATGGCCGCGCATCGCTTGCTGTACTTGATGAAAGAGGCGTGCCGTCGGCAGCTGTCGGGGGTCAATCTCAAGGACGAGGCGCAGGTGATGACCCTCGAATCCGATGATCCCGACCTGATGAAAGGCAATTTCCTACTCAGCCCACCGGATGACCAATAGCAGCGCGATTGCACTTTTTTTCACCATTAGGCAGCATCCAGTCACGGCCGCGTGTGTGGTCATACCCCTTTGGAAGTTGAGGCCTGGCATGCGGATTACTCAAGCGACCCTGGAACACCTGGACCTGTTGACGCCTCTGTTCGTCAAATACCGCGAGTTCTACGGGGCTTTGCCCTTCCCGGACTCGTCGCGAGCCTTTCTGGAAAAGCGCCTGCGCCGAAAGGAGTCGGTGATCTACCTGGCCCTGGCCGATGACGACGACAAGAGGCTGCTTGGGTTTTGCCAGCTATACCCGAGCTTTTCGTCGCTGTCGCTGAAACGGGTATGGATCCTCAACGACATCTACGTGGCTGAAGACGCCCGCCGGCAGTTGGTGGCGGATAACCTGATGCGCACGGCGAAAAAAATGGCCAAGGAAACTCACGCGGTGCGGCTGCGGGTGTCGACCAGCAGCAACAATGACGTGGCGCAGAAGACGTACGAGTCGATCGGGTTTCGGGAAGACACGGAGTTCAAGAACTACGTGTTGCCGATCAGTGAGGACTGACGCTGTTAGCCCAACCACCATAGATCCCCCTGTGGGAGCGGGCTTGCTCGCGAAAGCGGTGTATCAGTTAATAAAGATTCGACTGACCCACCGCTTTCGCGAACAAGCCCGCTCCCACATTTACATCTGAGCAACATTTAGATCGGTGTAAAGCCTTGCTACCAGCGACACTCCCCGCTACAAAACCAACACGCTTTTCACCTCTCAATCCGTATAATGCGGACCTCTCAGAGCTGTAAGAATCGCGACATAAGCTTGTAGCCTAACTTACCCGTAGCTTCCGCACAGGCCTGCTGAGCCGGGCCATTCACACAGGTGCCATCCATGGATTTCAACCCGCTCGACCTTATCCTGCATCTCGACGTGTACCTCGACATGCTGGTAAGAAACTACGGAGTGTGGATCTACGCCATTCTGTTCCTGGTTATCTTTTGCGAAACCGGTTTGGTGGTCATGCCTTTCCTGCCCGGTGACTCCTTGCTGTTTATTGCCGGCGCCATCGCCGCAGGCGGCGGCATGGACCCGGTACTGCTGGGTGGCCTGTTAATGCTCGCAGCTATCCTCGGCGACAGTACCAACTACGTGATCGGACGAACGGCCGGGGAACGCTTGTTCAGCAACCCGAACTCGAAAATCTTCCGCCGCGACTACCTGCAAAAAACCCACGACTTCTACGACAAGCACGGCGGCAAAACCGTGACCCTGGCGCGCTTCCTGCCGATCCTGCGCACCTTTGCGCCGTTCGTCGCCGGCATCGCCAAAATGCCCTACCCGCGCTTCTTCGGCTTCAGCGTGTTCGGCACCATCATCTGGGTCGGTGGCCTGGTGACCCTGGGTTACTTCTTCGGCAACGTGCCGTTTATCAAGAAAAACCTCTCGCTGCTGGTGGTGTTCATCATCCTGCTGTCGCTGGTGCCGATGATCATCGGTGTGGTCCGCAGCCGCTTTGGCCGCACGTCTTCCGAAGCCAAACCGCAGTAACCCGCGATGTGGTCCCTCAGCGCCTGGCGTCGCCGGCGCCTGCTGGCCAAGCACCCGATTGCCGATGACACCTGGCAACGGGTGCGGCACCACCTGACCTTCCTCGACGGCATCAGCGCCGAGCAAGACCAGTGGTTACGCGAAGCCTGCGTGGTGTTCCTCGCCGAAAAACACCTCACCGCCCTGCCCGGCGTCGACCTGCACCAGGAACAACGCCTGCTGCTCGCCGCCCAGGCGCAATTACCGCTGATGAACCTCGGCGACCTCGATTGGTACCAAGGTTTCCACGAAATCGTGCTGTACCCCGACGATTTCCTCAGCCCCCAGCGCCATCGCGATGCCAGCGGCGTCGAGCATGAGTGGGACGGCGAACACAGCGGCGAAGCCTGGCAACAAGGCCCCGTGATCCTCGCCTGGCCCGGCGTATTGGCCAGCGGCCAGTGGGAAGGCTACAACCTGGTGATCCACGAACTGGCGCACAAGCTCGACATGCTCAACGGCGACGCCAACGGCCTGCCGCCGCTGCACCACGACATGCGCGTGCAGGAATGGGCCAGCGTGATGCAAAGCGCCTTTGACGACCTCAACCGCCAGCTGGACGCCAACCCGCACGCCGACACCGAGATAGACCCCTACGCCGCCGAAAACCCGGCAGAGTTCTTTGCGGTCACCAGCGAATATTTTTTCAGCGCACCGGATTTACTGGTCAGCACTTATCCCCAGGTGTACGCGCAACTGAGTCGCTTCTATCGCCAGGACCCGTTGGCCCGCCTGACCCAGCTGCAAGCCAGCGACACCCGCTATCAGACTGAACGCCACGCGCCACACGACGTCTGACGCATAGCGTCGGCGTCAGAATATGCCTATAATCGCCGCCACTTTTAGGCCAATCCGGCCATGTTCCATGGCCAACTACGGGGGCAACGCCCAATGAGCTACAGCAAGATTCCGGCTGGCAAAGACCTGCCGAACGACATCTACGTCGCCATCGAAATTCCGGCCAACCACGCGCCGATCAAATACGAAATCGACAAAGACAGTGACTGCCTGTTCGTTGACCGTTTCATGGCCACCCCGATGTTCTACCCGGCCAACTACGGTTTCATCCCGAACACCCTGGCTGACGACGGTGACCCCCTCGACGTGCTGGTGGTAACCCCTTACCCGGTAACCCCAGGCTCGGTGATCCGCGCACGCCCAGTCGGCATCCTGAACATGACCGACGACGGCGGCGGCGATGCCAAAGTTATCGCGGTACCCCACGACAAGCTGTCCCAGCTGTACGTGGACGTGAAGGAATACACTGACCTGCCGCCACTGCTGCTGGAACAGATCAAGCACTTCTTCGAGAACTACAAAGACCTCGAAAAAGGCAAATGGGTGAAGATCGACGGTTGGGGCAACGCAGACGCCGCCCGCGCCGAGATCATGAAGTCGGTCGCTGCCTACAAAGGCTGATACCCGCTCCTCATTGCCCTGGCAATCAAAAAAGCCCCGACGATTCGGGGCTTTTTTTGTGGGAAAAATTTAAACTCAAAGTTCAATGTTTAATGCGCAGCGTTTAACCAAGTTAGAACTCTGAAATATCGGACTACAACTAAGCAAATCCCTACACGCGCAATTCAACGCATAGTTTATTTGATGTATTTTTTCGGCCAGTAAACTCTGCGTTTATGAATACATCAGGTGATCGACTAAAAGCACTACTGCGGGAAGTTCATCTTTCCGCCTCCGACTTCGCCAAGAACCGCGGTGTCACGCCTCAACACGTGAACAACTGGTTCAAACGCGGCGTGCCCATGGCCCGACTCAACGAGATCGCAGAACTGCTCTGCGTCTCCAGCCGTTGGCTACGCACCGGCGAAGGCCTCAAACACCCACCGGCCAACTTCCTGCTGGAAGGCCCGGACACCGCCAAAGGATTGCGCACCCGCGAAGACAGCGGCAAATACCTCACAGGCCCCGCCTGCCTCCCGGAAAAAATCGACGTGGAGATTCCTCTCCACCCCACCTTCACCTCCAGCGAACGCATCCGCGTCTCCCTGCACACCCTCGAAACCCTCAACGTAAACCCCGACCGCGCGGTAGGCGCCTACATGGTCGACAACAGCATGATCGACATCATTCAACAAGGCGCCACCCTCGCCATCGACCGCGGCCGCACGCAAATCACCGACGGCGAAATCTACGCCGTCGAACACGACGGCATGCTGCGCATCAAATACCTCTACAACCGCCCCGGCGGCGGCCTGCGCATGCGCAGCCACAACGCCAGCGAACACCCCGATGAATACCTCACCCACGAACAACGCTTTGAACAGAACTTCGAGATCGTCGGCTGGGTGTTCTGGTGGTCCACCCTCAACAACCGCCGACCGGTGCCACTGGACGAACACCTGCTGGGCTGGGAAGGCTCTAAATCGGACCCGGAGGTAGGCATTTGAAATGAATGTGGGTATCATGCCGCCCACATTTGGCAGGGGGTGGCTTTGCGCTATCCACCCTGCTTGGCGATGCGGAGGAGTTCCCGCTGATGCCCCTACTATTCAGCCAGACGGTAAGTTGGCTGAGCGATTTGAAGGCTGGTGAGGTTTGTCAAAAACAAGCTGAGGCAGTCCCCGAGAAGCCGGCCACAAGCCGGCTTTTTAATGCCCTTTTAACCTCAAAAACGCATTGGTACCTGCTGGGGCAAGTAGGCACGCTGCGACTATCACCCTTACTCCGCAAAAACTCTATTCTAAAGCGCGCGCCTCAATTAATAGCCGCCTAGCTCGTTGACTCATAGCTAAAGTGTCGCCGCCAGCGACACAAGAACAAGACATGTCGCAAAAATCATAAAATAGCGACACATGACACCCACATGCTTACACTGACGCCATGAGAGAGCGCTTATGAAAGCGACCTCGCCTATAAATGAACCTCGTGGACACACTCTCATCCATGACAACACCTCATTTCCCATGGCAAGCCGATAAGCCTTACAACCAGCTTCCGCCACTACCGCCGTCAGCACAGCTGGAAACCCGGGCAGTACTCAAACGCTGCATTGAGGCCCGCGCAGCCTTGGCCGAATTGAAACAAGCTGCCGAGCTGATCCCTAACCAAACGATGCTGATCAATACCATCCCCTTGCTGGAAGCCAAGGACAGCTCCGAGATTGAAAGTATCGTCACCACCACGGACCTGCTCTTCCAGCATGCCCAGGATGGAGCAAATCACGCGGACCCCGCGACCAAAGAAGCCCTGCGGTACCGCAAGGCTCTTCATAACGGTTACCAATCGTTGGCTGAGCGCCCACTCTCCACAGGCACGGCAGTAGAAATCTGTCGCACGCTCAAGGGCGTGAACATGGACATTCGCCGTGTACCAGGCGTCCAGCTAGCCAATGACCGCACCGGCGAGATCATCTACACGCCACCAGAGGGCGAAGATCGCTTACGCGACTTGCTAGCCAATTGGGAACGTTTTTTACACAACGAGACAGACCTCGATCCTTTGGTACGAATGGCCGTGGGGCACTATCAATTCGAGGCCATTCACCCGTTCACCGACGGCAATGGCCGTACCGGCCGGGTACTCAATACCCTGTACCTGATTCAGGAAGGTCTGCTGAATCTGCCGATTCTCTACCTCAGCCATTTCATCATTGCGCATAGAGCCGATTACTACCGACTGCTGCTTGATGTGACCCGCGAGCAAGCCTGGGAGCCCTGGCTGCTCTACATGCTCACCGCCGTAGAGGAAACCGCCCGTTGGACCAGCGCCAAAATTGCCGCTATTCGCGGCCTATCCGAACACACCAGCCAGTTTGTTCGTGAACGTCTGCCGAAAACCTATACCCGCGAATTAGTGGATGTGATTTTCGAGCAACCCTACTGCCGCATTAGCAACGTCGTGGATAAGCAGATCGCTCAACGCCAGGCCGCCTCCCGCTACCTCAAAGAGTTGGTCTCCATTGGCGTTCTACAGGAGGTTCAGGTTGGCAAGGAAAAGCTCTTCATTCATCCAAAGCTGATGCAGCTACTGATTCGCGACAGCAACGACTTCAAGACGTACACCTGAGCCGTAGTGAAGGACATTGAGTATTGAATCGCCTGCACGGTGAAGACTGAACAGGCGACGTTTTCTTACTTCGGCTGCAAACACTCCACAGCCCGATCCGCCACCATCTTCGCCATCTCAACCAAATGCATCACCGCCCGATGCGGCGCGCCCAGCGGTTCACCCAGTGCCTGCGAGGTAGCCACCGCGCACTGCAGCAACTCGGCCACACGCAGCCAGGCATCTTCAAAGCTCAGCTCTTCATTGACAGTAAATGGCTGAGTCGCGGCCGATGACGGCGAATCCGATACAACGTTATCCATAGCAAAACTCCAATCGATAATTTGGAGCTGCCAAGATCCGCGACTAAACGAAAGGCGGCAGCTGTACGCAGGTTAGTCGACCGGTCGATTGGGAACCCGGCGCACCCGGAGGTGCCCTGCGCACAGCCACCATAAGATGCAGGCGAAGGGGTGCCTGACTCATGAATTGCTTATGCGCCAATCGAATCCGGGCGACTAAACCCGATCACTGAATAGGCAGTGACGGAACGCAGCCTAGTCGCGGAGTTTAGCTGGCGCAAGCGACTGGAATTCTCTAGGAAACGTCCTGCAAATGAAAGGGATCCGCCCTGCTGGCCTTTGAAAATCGCCCCAATACTCGACCGTATCCCCCCCCACCCATCTGTTTCCCCAGGTGACACGTTTGCCTCCTCCCCCGAATCAACATCACCCCAAGAATCCTTCCTACAAACATAGCTAAACAGCCCCTTTAAAAACCGCTCGCCGCCACGTTTGGCATTTGGCCCAAAACCTGCTTATTGCACACCGTACAATAAAATCCGGTCTGAGCCGGGCCACCTCACTACTGCTGTGCAATACAGCTCGGGGAATGCTGATGTCCACACCACCGCTTCACTCTTCCAACCATGGCTTGGCACGGTCGCTCAAGGAGCGTCATGTGATGTTGATTGCTATCGGCGGCATTATTGGGGCCGGTTTGTTTCTGGGTTCGGGCAAGGCAATTGCCACGGCGGGGCCGGCGTTGTTGCTGGCGTATGCGTTGTGTGGGGGGATGGTTTATTTGATTGCGCGGGCGCTGGGGGAGTTGTCGTTGTACCGGCCCGGTAGCGGGTCGTTTGCAACGTATGCAGAGGAGTTTTTGGGGCCGCGGGTGGCGTTTATCACCGGGTGGTCGTATTGGTTGATCTGGATTCTGGTGGGGGTGCTGGAGGTTACGGGGATCGGTTTGTTGATGAAGTATTGGTTCCCGGAGTTGGCGCAGTGGATTCCGGCGTTGGTCACCACGGTGGTGTTGATGGTGATCAATTTGTTTGCGGTGAAGACGTTTGGCGAGGTGGAGTTCTGGCTGGCGTTGATCAAGGTGGTGACGATTGTCGGGCTGATTGCTGCAGGCTTGGCGATTCTGCTGTTCGGGCTGGAGACATCGTCGCAGCCCCCCCCTTCAATCACCCACCTGTGGCGGCACGGCGGGTTTTTCCCGAATGGCTGGAGTGGCTTTTGGTACGCGATACCGTTGGCGGCGTTTACCTTTGCCGGGGTCGAGGTGATTGGCTTGGTCGCGGCGGAAACGGCCAACCCGGAGCGCACATTGCCGCGAGCGATCAATAGCATCATCTGGCGGATGGCAATTTTTTATATCGGGTCGATCGCGGTGATCATGGCCCTTTACCCCTGGAACCAGATCGATACCTCGCAAAGCCCGTTTGTGAGGGTGTTCGACAGCATTGGCCTGGGGGTTGCGGCCGGGTTGATCAATTTTGTGGTGATCAGCGCGCTGGCGTCGTCGTGCAATACCGGGTTGTTTGCCACCAGCCGGATGTTGTTTGCGCTGTCGCATATTCAGCAGGCACCCCGTCAATTGCAGGTGTTGAGCCCGCGCCAGGTGCCGGCGCGTTGTTTGATGGTGTCGACTGCGATTTTGCTGGTGGGGGTCTTGCTGAACTATCTGATGCCGGAACGTATTTTCAACCTATTAATCACCGGCATTTTGGGCCTGTTGATTTGGGTGTGGGCAGTGATCATCGCCACGCATATGGCGTATCGGCGCAAGGTGCAGCGCGGTGAGTTGCCGCTGATGGCGTATCGCTTGCCGTGGGCGCGGGGCAGCAGCGTGTTGGTACTGTTGTTTTTGGCTGGGTTGACGGTGCTGGTGATTCGCGACCCGGAGACGCGCACGGCGTTTTATGTGGCGGCGGCCTGGTTTGCGCTGTTGCTGCTGGTGTATCCGAAGCGCAACGCATCCAAGGAGGTGAGCGATGTTCACAGCGCCTGATAAGTCCGTGTTGCAGCACTGCATCAACCGCTACACCCACGCCAACCCCAACAGCGCCCGGCAACTGGACTTGGCCGCGCGGGTAATGCCGGGTGGCAATACCCGCTCAGTGCTGTTTTATGAGCCGTTTCCGTTGGTGATGTCGGGCGGGACGGGCTGTTTTCTGGATGACCTGGACGGGCATCGTTATGTCGACTTTCTCGCCGAATACACCGCAGCGCTGTATGGGCACTCTCACCCGGTGATCATCCAGGCGCTGACGACGGCGATGGCGAACGGGCTGAACCTCAGCGCCCACACGCAACTGGAAGCGCGGTTGGCAACGCTGATTGTGGAGCGCTTCGGTTGTATCGAACAGGTGCGCTTTACCAATTCCGGTACCGAGGCGAACCTGCTCGCGCTGGCGGCGGCACGGGCCTACACCGGGCGCGACGGCGTCATCGCGTTTAACGGCGCTTATCACGGCGGCGTGCTGAGTTTTGCCGGGCCAGGCACGCCGATGAATGTGCCCCACCGCGTGTACCTGGCGGATTACAACGATCTACGCAGTGTCGAGCGTTTGCTGTTTGAGCACCCTGGCGCGTGTGCGGCGATCCTCGTGGAGCCGATGTTGGGCGCCGGTGGCTGTATCTGCGCCGCGCCGGGCTTTCTCGAGGGTTTGCGCGCGTTGAGCCGTGCACACGGGATATTGCTGGTGTTCGATGAGGTGATGACTTCACGCCTTGGCCCAGGCGGTTTACAGGAAAAGCTCGGTATAAAGCCGGACCTGATGACCCTGGGCAAATACCTCGGCGGCGGGATGCCCTGTGGCATGTTGGGTGGCCGACGAGACATCATGGCGCAGTTCGATCCGCGCCATGGCCGCCTCTCTCACGCAGGCACCTTCAACAACAACGTACTGACCATGGCGGCGGGTATCGCTGGATTGGAGCAGGTGTATACCCGTGAGCAAGCCCTTGCGTTGAATGCGAGGGGCGACCGGTTACGCGAGCAACTGAACGAGGTGCTCGCCTGCATGCCGATGCAGTTTACCGGGCAGGGTTCAGTGATGAACCTGCATCCCACGGGCAGGCCGATCCTGCGGCCCACGGATATCCCGACAGACCGAAACAGCCTACGGGACCTGTTCTTTTTCCACCTGCTTGAAGGTGGGATCTACAGTGCGCGGCGCGGGCTGTTTGCGTTGAGCCTGCCGCTGACCGAGCACGAAATGAATCGGCTGGTTAACGCTACACAGGCTTTTGTCGAACGCTATGGCGGCATGTTGACCGGCGACTGACGCCCTACCTGGAAGAGCGACAGCGAATCGACGACCGGCTATCCTTTCGCCGTCGCTCAACCGGAACAACGTCCATGACCAGCAAAACCGCAAACCCACGAGGCAGGCGTAAAAAAACCGTTGGCGAAGACCCGCAAAACCAACTGAATAAAGACACGATTATCGCCGCTGCATTGGCGTTGATCGACCGCGAAGGCCTGGAAAAATGCAGCCTGCGCAACTTGGCAAATAGCCTGGGCGTGTACCCCACGGCCATTTACTGGTACGTCTCGTCACGTGAATTGCTGTTGAGCGAAGTGTTGGCCAAAGTCCTCGAACAGGTCGCACCGCAGCCTCAGGAACGCTGGCAGGACTACCTTCGCGCCACCCTGGTTAATTGCCATAACGCTGTGCACCAGCACCCGAATGTCGCGCCGTTGCTTGGTGCGCAACTGGTCTCCAACACCCGCACCGACTTCAAGTTGGTGGAAGGCGTATTGGCGGCATTGCAGCAAGCGGGTTTCAGCGGGCCTTCATTGGCTGGCGCCTACAACACCTTTATCGCCGCCCTTGCCGGTTTCACCACCTTGGAGTTCGCCCCGCTGCCGGAGGACACCGAGGCGTGGCAGCACCAAGTACAGGAAAGCCTGCAGGCCATTGACGCCGAGCAGCACCCGACCCTTGCGCAGAACATGAACCAACTGAGCAACCGCGGTTTCAGCCTGCGCTGGCAAAATGGTGTGCACGCGCCGCTGCATGAGAGCTTTGCGTTTTATGTCGAGACCTTCCTCTGCGGCCTGGAAACCCTGGCGGCGCGTCACTGAAAAATCGCACAACATAATCAGAAAGCCCATTAATTGTACGCCGTACAATTTGGCGTTACAGTCCGCCACGTATGAATACCCCATGACCCTAAAAACAAAAACGTCAGAGGTCTTTAATCGTGGCGACTGCATTCAACGAAGTGGTCCAGGGCCAACGGCTTTGGCAGCCCTCCCCTGAACATATCCAACCTACCCGCCTCACGCATTACCTGGCTTGGCTCAAACGCGAGCGCGGGCTGAGCTTTGTCGACTACCACGGGCTATGGCAGTGGTCGGTCGATGATCTGGACGCTTTCTGGCAATCGATCTGGGATCACTTTAGGGTGCAGGCCAGTAGCCCATACCACGCGGTGCTGGGTGATCGCAGGATGCCGGGTACTGAGTGGTTTCCCGGCGCGCAGCTGAATTTTGCCGAACACATTTTGCGCAACGAACGGCAAGGCGATGCGCTGCTCTACCTGAGCGAATCCGCCGCCTTGCAGGGCTTGCCCTGGGCTGAGTTCTCCGACCAAGTACGCACGCTCGCCAGCTATCTGCGAGAGCTCGGCGTAGTGCCCGGTGATCGCGTGGTGGCTTACCTGCCAAACATCCCCGAGGCGATGATTGCGCTGTGTGCCTGCGCAGCCATCGGTGCGATCTGGGCCAGTTGCTCGCCGGATTTCGGCAGTGAGGGTGTGCTGGATCGGGTGCGGCAATTAGCGCCGAAAGTGTTGTTGGCGGTGGACGGCTACCGGTATGGCGGCAAGGCGTTTGACCGGCGTGACCAGGTCCGGCAGATCGTCGACGAGTTAGGCAGTATCCAGCAGGTGATTGTGCTGCCGACGCTGTTTGTTGATGAGCCATTGACGCTGGCTAACGCCATCGACTGGCACAGTTTGCGCCGGCGCCCCAGTGTGCCCGCCGCCGATTTCCAGTGCGCGCAAGTTCCCTTCGATCATCCGTTGTGGGTACTGTTCTCGTCCGGCACCACGGGGGTGCCCAAAGCCATCGTTCACAGCCATGGCGGGGTTCTGCTGGAGCAGCTCAAAGCACTGCATCTGCACCTGGATTTTCGTCCGGGTGACACCGCCTTTATTTTCACCACCACCGGCTGGATGATGTGGAACACCTTGTTCAGCGCCTTGCTCTGCGGTGTTCGCCCGGTGCTTTACGACGGCCATCCCACCTGGCCAGGCACCGATGCGCTGTGGCAAATCCTGCAAGACAGCCGGGCGAGTTTTTTCGGCACCAGCCCCACCTACATAGAGCTGATGCAGCGCGAGGGCATAGTGCCCGGCGAGCGTTTTGACCTGCACGCACTGCGCACGGTAATGCCGGTGGGGTCGCCGGTTTCACCGCAGTGTAATGCATGGTTTTATCGCAACCTGAACGCGGCGGTGTGGGTCAACACGGGCAGCGGCGGTACGGATATCTGCACCGGGCTGCTCAGTGGCGTACCGACCTTGCCGGTGTATGCCGGCGAGATCCAGGCGCGCGCCCTGGGGGTGGATGCCCATGCATTTGATGCGCACGGCCAGCCGGTGATCGATCAAGTCGGCGAGCTGGTGGTGAGGTCGCCCATGCCGTCGATGCCGGTGTACTTCTGGAATGACCCCACGGGCGAGCGCTATCGCGACAGCTACTTTCAGCCGTGGCCCGGCGTATGGCGCCATGGGGATTTCTTTTTACTCAATGCACGCGGCGGCTGCCAGGTGCTGGGGCGTTCCGATGCGACGCTGAACCGCTTTGGCGTGCGGATCGGCACGGCGGAGATTTATCGGGCGCTGGAGCACATCGCAGAAATCGAGGATGCACTGATCGTTAACCTTGATTTGCCCCAGGGCGGTTTCTTTATGCCGCTGTTTGTCCAGCTGCGTGCCGACGCGGTGTTGGATGAGCCTTTGCAGCAACGCGTGAATGATTGCCTGCGCCTGGCGTGCACACCTCGGCATGTGCCGGACTGCATCCTGGCTGTACCGCTGATTCCCACCACCCTCACCGGGAAAAAAATGGAAGTGCCGGTACGCCGGATCCTGATGGGGCACGACCCGCAGAAAGTCGCCAACCCCAGCGCCATGCGTGACCCGCAGGCGCTTGAGTTCTTTATCGAATACGCCGCCCGGAGCTGCCAGCCATGAGGGGTAAAGCTTATATCGCGGGAGCCTATGAACACCCTACCCGTCACGCCACGGACCGCTCCCTGGCGCAGTTGCATGCCGATGTGGCACGCGGCGCCCTGGAGGATGCAGGGCTGAGCCTCGGTGATGTCGACGGCTATTTCTGCGCCAGTGATGTGCCGGGCTGGGGGGCGCCAGGCGTAGGGCCGTTCTCCATGGTCGAGTACCTGGGCATCCAGCCACGCCATTTGGATACGACGGAAAGTTGGGGCTCGTCCTACATGCATCAAGTCGCCCAGGCTGCACGCGCCATCGCCGATGGGCGCTGCCGCGTCGCCTTGATCACCCAGGCCGGGCGCCCGCGTGCCGAGCGCCAACGTCCGCAAAGCAGCGCATCAGACCCCGCGTACAGCGCGTGTGAAGCGCCGTTTGAAACGCCCTATGGCGCTGCCGTGGTCAACCTCTACGCGATGTGCGCCATGCGCCATCAGTACGAACACGGCACCACGGCCGAGCAACTGGCCTGGATAAAAGTCGCGGCGTCGCACCATGCCCAACACAACCCGCAGGCGATGTTGCGCAATGTGGTGACGGTGGAAGACGTACTGAGTTCACCCTTGATCGCCGCCCCTTTGCGGCGCTTGGACTGCTGTGTGATCAGCGACGGCGGCGGCGCGCTGGTGCTGGTCCATCCGGCCATTGCGCGCTCGCTCAAACGGCCGCTGATTACGCCTATCGGTTCGGGCTATGCGATTAACCATCTGAACGGTGGTTACTTCGACCTGCTGACCTCGGGCGGCGCGCAATCCGGCGCCGACGCATTCAGCGAGGCGCGCCTGACACCGGGCGATATTGACTACGCCTCGCTGTACGACAGCTTCACCATCACCGTATTGATCCAGTTGGAAAACCTCGGTTTTTGCGCCCCTGGCCAAGGCGGCGCCTTTGTCGCCGACGGCAAGTTGATCAGCGGTGTCGGCCCCTTGGCGGTAAACACTGACGGCGGCGGCCTGTGCAATAACCACCCCGGCCATCGCGGCGGCATGGCCAGGCTGATCGAGGCCGTGCGCCAGTTGCGCGGCGAAGCGCACCCGGCCGTTCAACGGCCGCATTGCGCACTGGCTCTGGCCCACGGCACCGGCGGCCTGCTGGGTTCACGCCACGGCAGCGCCACACTCATACTGGAGCGCCTCTGATATGCCACTGACCTCACCGCACATCACCCCGGAAAGTGCGCCCTTCTGGGCCGCGGCCAATCAAGACCAACTGTTGCTACGCCGCTGCCTGGACACCGGCAAGGCCTACTACTACCCCCGCGATCACAGCCCCTTCACCGGCAGCACCGCAACCGATTGGATCGTCGCCAGCGGTGGCGCCACCTTGTACAGCTTCAGCTATAGCGGGCGCGCAGACGACGTGCATTGCATTGCCTACGTGATGCTCGACGAAGGGCCAACGGTGTTGTCGGTCATCCAGTGTGACGCTGCGCACCGCTTGCGCATCGGGCAACGGCTCAAGGTGGCGTTTGCACCCACGCCGAACGGCCAAAAAGTCCCCGTGTTTGTTCCATCGGTTTGATTGTCCTTTTTGAGTTGACGGTAAGACACGCGCCAGCCGATTTATCACTGCTAACTCACCCATTAATCTGTGCCCATGTTGAACGCAACGCCAACCCAACCTAAACAAAAAAAGGATTCAACCATGAGCACGCCAACCCTTAGCCGTTTGAACAAAGACGACGCCGTAGTCCTGCTGGTCGACCACCAAACCGGGCTGATCTCGCTGGTGCAGGACTTCTCCCCCAACGAGTTCAAGAACAACGTGCTGGCCCTGGCGGACCTGGCCAAGTTCTTCAACTTGCCGACCATCCTCACCACCAGTTTCGAGCAAGGCCCTAATGGCCCGTTGGTGCCGGAGTTGAAGGAGATGTTCCCGCAGGCGCCGTATATCGCGCGCCCTGGTCAGATTAATGCGTGGGATAACGAGGATTTCGTTAAGGCGGTCAAGGCGACTGGGCGTAAGCAGATCATCATTGCGGGTGTGGTGACGGATGTGTGTGTGGCGTTCCCGACGTTGTCAGCGCTGGCGGAAGGGTTTGAGGTGTTTGTGGTGACGGATGCGTCGGGCACGTTCAATACCACGGTGCAGCAGGCGGCGTGGAGCCGGATGACCCGGGCGGGGGCGCAGTTGATGAATTGGTTTTCGGTGGCGTGTGAGTTGCAGGGTGACTGGCGCAATGACATGGAAGGGTTGGGGAATTTGTTGTCTCAGCGGATTCCTAACTATCGGAATTTGATGAATGGGTACGCGGCGGTGACGGCGCGTCAGGGCTGAGGTTGAGGGGCGGCCCTCAAAAAACTGTGGGAATGGGCTTGCCCGCGATGGCTGTGAATCAGTCGATAAATTCGGTGACTGATACACCGTCTTCGCGAGCAAGTCGAATCGTCGCACCGCCGCTCCCACATTTGATCTTCGCTGCTTTGAGTATTGGGGCAAGCCCACTCACCACAGACGCGGTGTTTGCCCTTACTCAGTCGAGGATCAGGTGCGGCAAAAACCGGCTGGAATCTTTGGTAATCAAACTATTGTCTTCCCGTACGCCAATCCCTGCGGCTTGATCGCCAATCACCCACGACCCGATCAGCGTGTAGCTGTCGCCAAAGCGCGGCAGCGGCGCGAACTCCTGGAGGATGAACGGCGCATCGGTGTAGGGGCCGTCTTCTTTTACGATCAGGCCGTCGGCGGTTTGCAGTTCGATGTTGGCGCCTTCGCGGGAGAAGAACGGTTTGCGCACCCAGCCTTTTGGCACGGCTTTGCCGGGGTCGGTATCCAGGTGGGACGCGAGCAGGTTCGGGTGGCCTTTATTGAATTCCCACAACAGCGGCAGGATGCCTTTGTTGGAGAGGATGGCTTTCCACGCGGGCTCGAAAAACTGCGTATCGCACTGGGCAATCGCGGTGCCGAAGGGCTCGTGGAAGATGAATTCCCAGGCGTGCAATTTGAACAGGTGGGGAATCCAGCGATCTTCGAGGTCGACGAAACGGCCGTCGCTGGTCAGGCCGATGTCCTCGATGTCGATGTGGCGTGATTCGATGCCGACCTTTTCCGCGACGAGGCGCAGGTAGTCGGTGGTGCCTTTGTCTTCGACCGAGTCTTTCATCGAGGCGAAGTAGAACGGTTGGTTGACCTGCAATTGAGCGAAGGCCTGGTGCAGTTTGGTGTCGATGCTGTTGAACTGGTCGGCATGCTTGGGCAGCAGGCCGCGTTCGATGCATTGTTCCAGCCAGCCCCATTGAAACGCCGCCGCCTCGTAGAGGCTGGTCGGCGTGTCGTAGTTGAGTTCGAGCAGTTTGGCGGGCCCAGTGCCGTTGTAGGAGAAGTCCATGCGCCCGTACAGGTGCGGGTGGCCTTCGAGCCATGAGGTTCGAATCATGTCGAAGAACGGCGCAGGAATGCTCAGCCGTTCCAGCAGCTCTTCGCTTTGCACCACGCGGGCCACGAGGTCCATGCACATGTCATGGATCTCGGTGGTCGGGTCTTCGAGGTCACGCTCGATTTGCTCGAGCGTGAATTGGTAGTACGCGCGCTCGTCCCAGTAGGGTTCGCCGTCGATGGTGTGGAACAGAAAGCCGAGACTCTCGGCAGTCTGTTGCCAGTCAGGACGTTCTGCGCAGTGGATCTTCTTCATGGCCCGGTTTCCTTAACTGTTCGACCCACCGCCGCCCCAGCCGCTGCGGGCGCTGGCTTTGCTGCCAAAGCCGCCACGCGAGGTAGAGGACGCCACGGACACCGGCTTGCTGGAGGAGCGCAGCGTGTTGGTGTAATTGCTGCTGCCGTACCGGGACTGATTCGAACGGCCGAATGTCGCCCCATTCGAGACCCGCTGGTTGAGCGTCGAGTTACCGTAATTGCCGCGATCATCGCGATAGCGATACACCGGCTCGGAGCGGTAGCTGTTGCGATTGTTGCTGAGCATGTTGCCGATCAGCAGGCCGGTCAGCAGGCTGCTGGTGGAGAAGCCTGAGCCGCCACTGTTCGCTTGGGAACCGCCGGCTTGCGCATTGGCCGCATCGACCTGGGATTGGGTCACCTGGCCGGCGGCGGTCAGTTCAAAACCGCCGAGTTTGGGGATGAACTTGCCGGTGGAATCCTGCTGGCACCAGCCGGCGACAAAGTCGGCATCGCAATCGGTCTGGCTGTCGTACACCGGGGCAATGCGGCGATGCTCGGCCATGGCCGTCATGTAGGCGTCCGAGCACACGTCGACCGGCAGCTTTTCATCGGCGCATTGCTGAACCGACTGGAAGTTGTACTTCTTCTGCAAATCGTAGGTTTTTTCCGTCGGCCCACAACCGGATATCGCCATGGCGACCGACGCTGCCAGCGACAGCTGGACGTACTTGCTTCGTTTCATCGAGAGCTCCGTGCGCAATCAGTACTGGGTGGGCGTCATGCACGCGGCATTCAACATGCCGACGCTGATGGCCACGGCGGCCACGTAGATACCGGCCGCGAGTTCGCCGTTCTTGATGCGCTCGGACGTGCCTTTGAGCACCAGGCTGGTCAGCAGAAAGGCCAACAGTTGGACGCCGGCGGCGATCACCGCCCAGACGACGAAGTCGAGGATGCTGATCGAGTAGGCAATCACGTTGCTGGCCGGAATGGCGAAACCGATGATGGCACCGCCCAGGGCGACCGCCGCCGACACGTTGCCGGCACGGATCAGTTCGAACTCCTTGTGCGGGGTGACGCGGGTGTAGATGAACTGGAACAGCGCGAAAATGATCGCAGCCCCGAGGATATAGGTGACAAACCCGAACACAGCCGCCTTGTTCAGAGAGATGGAGAGAGCTTCTAGCATGGACGTGTTCCTTTTTTAGAGCGCAGTCAGGTCGGTTGTGTACAGCGAAATGCCCAGCGAGGTGCTCAGGCTGATGGTGCCTTCGGCGTCTTCTTCGACGGAAAACAGCAAAAACTCTCGACGATCGGTCAGGCCTGTGTCGCGGGCGTACAGCATCGAACGGTGCTCGACGGTGTAGGCGGTCTCGGGGTTGATCACCTGTTCGGTCATCGCCACCAGTTCTGTCTGGCCAGGCTCGCTGCCCCACACGCGGGCGTATTCGACGCCGTCGTGGGTGTAGGTCGGCAGCCCGATCAGGCTTTGTGGCCCGGCCAGCCGACGCAGTTCCGCTTCACTGTTGATAGTGACGACGCTCAGGTAGTTGAACAGGATCACCGACTCGACCTGCCCGGCGATCTCGCCGGTGGTGTGCACCTGCAGCCAGTAATCTTCGTCGTTCATGTAGTAGCGCGACAGCCAGGTCGATTGCCCGAGGTCAACGCTGCCGTTGGCCCAGATTTCCTGGGAGCCGGGGATCACCACCGTGGTTTTCTCATCGAGCAGCAATTTCAGGCTCGTGTCGAACATCACGCCTTTGCCCGGCGCCAGGCCCAACGGGCCCGTGGCCGGCAGGGTTTGGCCTGCGGTCCATTTCGATTCTGTATTCGCTTGCGGGGCCTCAAGCCCCATCAACTGTTTAAACCATCCCATTGGAGATTTCCTTGAGGCGGGTGGAGGCGATGTAGAAGCGTTCGCCGCCTTCAACGCGCGTGGCGCCAGGCGGGTTGATTGAGGGGTGTCGAGCCGCGTTGGCGCGGTAACCGAAGCGGTGAAAGCGGCAGGCCGCGTATAGGCGCAATAAAAGAAAAATCGACATGTCGTCCCGATTCCCTGGGTACTTGATTCCTGATGACGTCATCGCCTCGGCATTCACCCGGCATTAAACCTGCTGCGCGGCGTAGAGAGAAGTACCTTGGCCGCAATAAACCCGGCGAGCGCACCAAACAGATGACCTTCGAAAGAAATCCCCTGGCGCGGCAGAAAGCCAAGGATCAGGCCGCCATACAGCACCGCCACCACACCGGCGATGATCAGGTTGCTCCAGCTGCGGTGGAACCAGGCGCGAGACAGCAGGTAGGCCCATAGGCCGAATACCCAGCCGCTGGCGCCGACGTGCACGCCGCTGAAACCGAACAGCCAGACCAGCGAGCCGCCCAGCAGAATGATGATCGCGCTGACGGCAATGAACCGGTTGAGCCCTTCGACAATGACCAGGCTGCCCAGCACCAAAAAGGCAATCAGGTTGGCGCTCAGATGAGCGAAGGACGCGTGTAAAAAAGGTGAGGCAAGGATGCCGAACAGCCCCTGCACGGTTCTCGGGACCAGGCCGAATGCCATGAGGCTGTAACCGGTGGCGACATTGAGCAGTTGCAGCGCGACCATAAAAACGGCCAGGCCGGCGATTGTCTTGAAACCCTTGAGGGTATTCATCCTGACCTCGAGGTAAAAAAAGGAAGGGCAGACCTGAATGCCGGTCAGTTAAGTGCAAGGCCTCTGTGGGAGCGCCGCTGCTTTGAGCATTTCGTTCACTTAACTGACCTGCCCGGCCTGCTTCGGCGCTTTTTACTCAGCCGACTTTTGCTTCAGGCGTTCCAGAATCGCGTTGGCGCTGCCTGTGTCCGGCGTAATGCCAGCTTCGCGCAGCTTGCGCTCCAGGTCGTTGCCCGTGGAGGCCTCAGCCAGTTGATCCTGGGCTTGCAGTTCAGCGGCACGTTGCTGCTGCTTGGCTTGCAAGCGGTTCAGCGTACCGACGGCGGTTTCCAGCTTGCCGTTGGCACCGCCACTGGCGATGGACGCGCTGACCTGGGCCTTTTGTACGCTTTCACGCGCCTTGGCCATGTCCACTTGCTGGCGCAGGCTTTTGATCCGGCTTTCGGCTTTGGTGATGTCTTTGCGCATGCTCTCAGCGTACCCGCCGAACTCGGTGGTCTGCTTTTGCTCGACGTCACGCTCGTTGGTCAGGGTCGAAATGGCTTCGGCGACTTCCAGGGCGAGGTCTTCGCGATTGGCCTGGATAGCCGCCATCGCTTTGGACTCCAGGTCCTTGATCTTGGCGTCGTACTCGCCCACGCGATCAGACGCCAGCTTGTGCTTGGCCATGATGCTGACCAGCTCACGCTTGGCGTTGGCCAGCGCCGTGTCGGCGTCGCGAATTTCCTGGTCGAGGATGCGCAGGGCTTGTTGGTCAACGATCGATTCGCCGACTTCGCTGGCACCGCCACGCAGCGCGGTGAACAATTTGCTCCAGATGGACTGAGTCATTGGATACTCCCGAATAATTAATTGAAGAAACGTTCGAAGGCTTCGCTGGCGCGCTGCACGTTATCAACCAGGGTTTTCACCTCGGTCACGATGTTAGTCAGGCTGGAGTCGGAACTCAGTGCGCCAAACATGTTGTAAACAACTTGCCCGTTAGGCATGGACTCGATACCGATCGAAGACAACGGGAACATTTCCCGACTGCGCAGCACTGCGTCATTGAAGGCGGTTACGTCGTTGATGGACTCGACGTCGACCAGCACGGTGTCCACGATGATCTGCTCGCCCACTACCGCGATATAAATCGGCAAGCCCCCGAAGTCGTTCATTTCCAGCTTGATGCTGGACTCGGAGCCTTGAACCAGAGAAAGCGTAATGTCGTTGGACACCACTTCGTCCAACGCCTGAAAAGCCGTGAAGAGGCGATCGATATTCCAGTTAGTACCTGCGCTCATGAAATTCTCCGACATGAATGAGCCAGCCAGAATCGGCTGGCGAAGCTGTTTCTCCATCTGCTTGAGCAGGCTTCGGTTTTCGGGAAGCACCCAAGTCTCGTGTTTCACATAACCGGCGGCCGCCAAGCCCGCGCGCATCTGCTTCATGTAAAAGCTCGATGGCTTTTTCGCAGGCGATTTCAAGCGCTCTCCCTTGCGGCTTGTTGAATCGGTATCGGGCCCTGCTGGCGGGCTCGATGGAGAGCTGCTTTTCATGGTACTGACCTCGTTGTGAAAAACTCACGCGTGAGAAAATCTACAGGTAATGCTCGGCATGCTCAATAGCTCACGCGTGAGATTTTTTACCTGGCGTTTGCGCCCCAGCCAAAAGCCCCCCTTGGCCAAGGTTGACACGACTGCATCGCAATCTGATGAACGGTTATGCGGCGCTGACAGCGCCTCAACACTTCGCTTGCCGCGCTCTAGGATAAGCCTGCCCTGAATGGCGCGCTTTTTTTGCAGGGGCCGGCACTACGCCCCGAATGTTTCACATTAGCCGTGGCGTTGTGAATTGTTGTGAAGGCTGGGCTAGTCGGCTAATTCATCATGCTAAGTTGCGTGACAGTGTTATTGGCAGCACTCATGCACAGCGGCCGCGCCACTAAGGCCGCCCTCTTGTTATTCAATAAACAGCCTCGGGTAGTTATCCAGGAAGTTGGGCGCCCCTGCGCGTCTTAAAAGACGCCGGGGCAATAATTACATCAGGAGAAGAACCATGGTAGCGAAGGTAGAAACGACCCCAAAGGACGCCGCGGTCACCCCTAAAAGCTCCGTCGCTGCCTGGGAAAAATCCGTCAAAAAAGCCTCTGCGCCCAAGGATGAGTTGGGCAAGGGCCAGAAACGCCCTGAGGGTGATACCCGCTCGGCCCAGCAAATCATTGATGACACGCCACTGCTCGCCCAACTGGGCAATCAAAGTGGGGTCAAGGACAACCTTAAAAAGCAGGTCGGCGATTTTGAGAAGGACGCGGACGCGGCCTATCGCGCCTCCAAAGTGCTCGAACATGTCGAGTACATCGATGAGAGCGGCAAGTTGACTGCTGGCGAAAATGTCGGCAACAACAGCATCGACGGGTTCACCAAGGACGGCGACGCTCGGCACGGCACCGAGGCCGGTCGCCTGCAGGATTTCGGCAAGTACGGCTATTCGAGCCTGCGCGGCGAGGTGGTGAAGTCGGACTTGGGCGACCAGCAGAAGCGCCCCGACGGTGACACGCGCTCGGCCAAGGAGATTATCGACGCCACACCGCTGCTGAAAAACCTCGGTAACCAGAGCGATGTGAAGGAGAACCTCAAGAAACAGGTGGGGGATTTCGACCACGATGCCGACGCCGCGTACCGCGCCACCCAGGTGCTGGAGCACGTGGTCAGTATCGATGAAAACGGCAAGCTGCTGACCGGTTATGACGCCCGCAACAAAGACAACGACAGCATTGATGGCTTCACCAAAGACAAAGAAGCCCGCCACGGCACCGAGGCCGGCCGCTTGCAGGATTTCGGCAAGTACGGCTACTCAAGCCTCAAGGGTGACCTGATGCACGTCAAAGACGCGACCCATACCGACAAGGCCGCGCCACCCGATGAGCCGCAGGACGTGCAGGCCCTGCGCGACACCTACAACATCCCCACCTTCGGCGCCGAAGGGTTAATGGACATGGAGTTGCCCAACGACAAGACCGTGGGCGGCCAGACGGCCGAGAACTTTGTGCAGGGCATTCGCGATGACATCAAGAGCGGCAAGCTGAGCGAAGACTCGGATGAAGCCAAGATCGTCAAGCTGATGGACGCCCAGGCCGCACTGGACAGTGGCTACGACCTGTACGGCTATGCCGAGAGCATCAACCTGGGCAGCGGCACTTACCGGGAAACGGACAAGACCCCGACCAAGCTCAATGGCAACGACGTGAAGGAGATGGTCGACGAAGACAAACTCGCCAAAGAAATTTCCACGTTGATGGGCAAGGAAGGGATTAAAGATCGTTACGACGCCGAACTAAAGAAAAGTGTCGGTAGTTTGTCGCAAGACCGCTTGAATGAAGTGCGCGAACAAGTGTTCCCGGCGCTGTTTAAAGATGGCAGCCGTGATGCCAACTTGAACTTCGAAGAATATGTAATCGCCATGAATGACTCGGGCGATCCGAAAAAATCGGAAATGGCCGAGTTGGACGTGGACCGCTATTTCGAGTCGCTGCGCATCCTCGAACCGGACAGCTTCACCGCGCGCCGTCAGACCTTCGACCAGAACATGATGACGCACAAACTCAACACCTACATGGAAAACCCCGACAAGGTCTCGCCGGAGAATGCCGAAAGCGGGCTGAAGGCCTCGTTCACCATGATCAAGGGTGGCATCAACGCCGCCCTGGGTGGGCTGGACAAGGGCGACAAAGCCTACGACATGTACAAAAAAATGAAGGATGAGATCGACATCCTCGACGGCCATATCAAAGGGCTGACCCCGGCAGAAAACAAACAGATCGCTGCGGCCATTCGTCTGGCGGCTGCCAGCGGCGACCCGAAAGCCATCGACAAGGTGGTCGACACCCAATTGAAGGGCCTGGGCGCCAATCGCGAAGCGGCGGCCGGTTCCTTGAAGACGGTGCTGCACACCGCCAGCTCCACCGGCGGGCTGAGTGCGATGGCGGGCACCATGAACCTGGTCAGCGGCGCCCTGCAACTCGCCAATGGCGGCGGCAACATGACCGACGACCAGAAAATCGCCGCCGCGAAAGACCTGGTCGCCGGCTTGAGCTTTACCAACGACTTCCTCAAGTTCGGCTCGAACATTGTGGAAACCCTGGGTGGCACTAAAACCTATGACCCTGCCGTGGACAAAGACGGCAAAGGCCCGCCTAAAATCAAAGCCACCGAATGGCTCGGCCTGATCGATGAGAACCTGCCGGATATCTGGGGCAAGAAAGCCACTGAACAATCTGACGCGCTGGCCGCATCCATCAGCAGCCGCGTCAAAGAGTCTTCCGAAACCCTCAAGCAGCTCGACGTGGGCAACCTGTCGGCCGATGAGGTCAAGGAGTATGACAACGCCGCCAAATCCCTTGGCGAACACATGGGCGTCAAGGACATTCCCGGCAAAGGCGCCCCGGCTTCGAAATCTGAAATTGCGATCGCCTCCGGGCGCTCGTTCCTGCGCTTTATGGGCGGCGCCGGCCTGGATTTGACCGGCGGCGTGATGGACATCGTTTCCGGCGCGCGCAAACTGAAAAACGCCAAGACCGCACTGGAAAAAACCGACGCGGCCTTCACGCTGGGCGGCGGTGCGTCCGGCACCGGTATGGCGATTGCCAATACCATCGCGATGTTCGCCCCCAAAGGCGCGCACCTGGCCGGCAAACTGGCCGGTGATGTGGCCGCGACGGTTATTCGCGGGCTCGCCATCGGCGCCCGTGTGGCGGGCCCGATTTTCGCCGTGGCCGGGGTGATCTTCGGGGTCGCAGGCACCCTGATCGCCGAAGCGGTCGAGCATGCCAAGCTGCAAAAGCTCACCGATTCCCAGGGCAAGTTCTTCAAGGACCTCGCCGCTGCCGGCGTAACCAAGGACGACTGGGGCGACAAGCTCGAATACGCGCGTTATGCCACCTATATGTATGGCGGCCGGGACACGCCGGACGACAAGTCGATGTTCGAGTACCAGTCCGACGAGTGGAAACACTTCAAGGAAACCGAAGACAAAAAAGGCAGCTCCCTGGCGCGGCTGGCGCCCTACCTGCACAAAGACAGCGACCCCGACAGCAAGAACCTGTGGGAAAAATTCCTGGCAGGCGGGACCAGCTCCAGCGGGCCACATGGCAGTGAGCGGCATACTGATGATTGGCGGCCTTGGGGCAGCACGGACATGGACACAGGGAGCAAGCACACGGCCTGATGTTGCGTAGGCATTTTTCAGGCAAGCCCCTGCGGTTCTGTTAAGTGCAGATCCCGGTGGGAGCGGGCTTGCTCGCGAAAGCGGTGGTTCAGTCAACTTCAATGTTTGCTGGGCCGACGTCTTCGCGAGCAAGCCCGCTCCCACCTTGGATCGTTGCTGCTTTGAGTATTGGGTTCGCTTAACCGGGCGGCCCTTGACTCTCCCCTATACGGCACACCCTACCCTGAACGCCTCGACGTTCAGGACCTCACCCCATGCACCAACGCATCCTGGTCATCCTCGGCCACCCTTCCACCACGAGCCTGTGTTCAGCCTTGGCCGAAGCCTACATCCACAGCGCAAAAGTCGCCGGTCACCAGGTACGCGTGCTATCCCTGGGCGATCTGACTTTCGACCCCGTGCTTCACCACGGCTACACGCAGATTCAGGCGTTGGAGCCCGATTTGCTCAGCGCCCAGTCCGACATCCTCTGGGCCACCCACCTGGCTTTCGTTTTCCCGATCTGGTGGGGCGGTATTCCGGCGGTGTTGAAGGGGTTTATCGACCGTATTTTCCTACCCGGCTTTGCCTTTAAATACCGCGAAGGCAAGTTGTTTCCTGACAAGCTACTGCTCGGCCGAACCGCGCACTTGTTGGTGACCCTGGACACGCCGCCGTGGTATTACCGCTGGTTCTACCGCATGCCGGGCATTCATCAACTGCGCAGCGCGACCCTGGCGTTTTGCGGCATCCGGCCGACCAAGACGTTGCTGTTCGGGCCGGTGCTGGGATCTACGCCAGCGCACCGCGCAAAGTGGCTGACACAGGCGGGCGGACTAATGGGAAAAGGGAGTTTTCATGTACATCGGCAAAGCCGCGCAGTTATCGGGCACGACCATCAAGGCGATTCGTCACTATGAGGCGATAGGTTTGTTGCCAGTACCGCAGCGGGAGGGGCGCTATCGGGTCTATTCCGCGCACAGTGTCGAGCTGTTGGCATTGATCAAGTGCGCCCAGCAGTTGGGTTTCAAGCTCAAGGAGTTGCAGGGGATTTTGCACGGGCACCAAGGCGATGCCCTGCCTTGGGCACGGGCAGAGCAGGCCATCGCCAGTAAGAAGCGCGAACTGGCCGGACAGATTGCCGGGTTGCAGCAGATGCAGGCGGGGTTGATCGCGTTTGAAGCACAGCTTAAGGACGCGCAGGGGCAGTGTTATTTAACCGCTGACAGTGACTGACTTTCCCGGACGACGCCGCCGTCTGGCTCGGTGTCTGGTGGACGATGAGCCGAATAGGATGCACAATCGGCTCACAAAATGAGCCGAATAACGTTTTTATTCGGCTCACGCACCCAGGCATGCCCCATGGATCATCCGTACTGGATCTGGCAACACACCGATTGGCCCCACTTTCATTGGCAGCCCCGACAGCTGGCGGTCTTGCTGCGCGAGTGCGGGCAAGCCCAAGGCAAGCTGCTGGGCATGCTTGGCTCCGTCAGCCAGACAGTCAGTGCGCAGAATGAGCTGGATGCGTTGCTGCAAAATATTCTGACCTCCTCGGCAATCGAGGGCGAGCAGCTGAATGTCGGCTCCGTGCGTTCCTCTCTGGCGCGGCGCTTGGGCCTGGAGGCGATGCAGGACGGCCAGGTGAGTCGACGCAGTGAAGGCCTCGCCGAACTGATGATGGACGCCACCGAGCAATTCGCGCAGCCGTTCACTCTTACGCGCTTATTGAATTGGCATCACTGGGTGTTCCCCACCCCGGAAGCTGGCTTTGCCCCACGCGCGCTCAATGTCGGCGCACTGAGGGGAGATGAGTCCATGCAGGTGGTGTCGGGGCGACTTGATCGGCCAACGGTCCATTTCGAGGCGCCACCGCGCCGAGGCCTGGAGCAAGGGCTGGGTGATTTTCTCGAATGGTTCGAAACCAGCCGCAACCAGCCAGAGCTGGACCCGCTGATCCGCGCTGGCGTCGCGCACTTCTGGTTTGTCACGCTGCATCCGTTCGATGACGGCAATGGTCGCCTGACCCGCGCAATCACTGATTTGGCATTGGCCCAGGGCGACCATCAGGCCATCCGTTTTTATGCCATGTCAGCCAGCATCCTCGAGGACCGCGCCGGTTACTACAGCGCGCTGGAGTCCAGCCAGAAGGCCACACTGGATATCACTGATTGGCTGGCGTGGTTTTTGAAAACCCTGTTGCGCAGCCTGCAGCAGGCGATGGCGCGAATAGAACGCGTCCTAGGCAAGCCCCGGTTCTGGCAGCAGCACCGCGACCTCTCGTTGTCCACCGAACAGATCAAGGTACTCAACCGCCTGCTCGACGGCGGTGAAAAGGGCTTCGAACACGGCATCAGCGCCGCGCAGTACCAGGCCGTGGCGAAGGTGTCCAAGGCTACTGCAACCCGCCATCTGGCTGATCTGCTGGAAAAAAACTGCCTGGTCCGCTTGCCCGGCGGAGGCCGTAGTACGCGTTATCAAATCAATGGCCGAGACGACTGAAGCGCCCCCACTCATTTGCCCGCTCATTTGCCCAGAATCCCCATGTCTGCTAGTGTCGCGCCGGTTTACCGTCTACCGGAATAGCCGCCATGGCCCGCAAAAAAGTTGCACTCGATTTCGAACAATCCCTCGCCGACCTGCAAACCCTGGTCGAGCGTCTGGAGAACGGCGAGTTGTCGCTGGAGGACTCGCTGACGGCGTTTGAGCAAGGTATCGGCCTGACCCGCGACTGCCAGAGCGCCTTGGCGCAGGCGGAGCAGAAGGTCCAGGTGCTGCTGGAACGTGACGGGGAGTTGGCCGAAGAACCTTTCGATGCGGAACAGCCGGAATGATCGACGCGTATCAGGCCAGTAGCCAAGCCCGGGTCAATGCGGCGCTCGAGCCCTTGTTTGTTGCGCCAAGCCCGGAAATGAACCGCCTCTATGCTGCCATGCGCTACAGCGTGATGAATGGTGGCAAGCGTGTGCGCCCGTTGCTGGCGTATGCCGCGTGTGAAGCCCTGGGCGCGCCTGCCGAGCAGGCCAATGGCGCGGCGTGTGCGGTCGAGCTGATTCACGCCTACTCCCTGGTGCATGACGATTTGCCGGCGATGGACGACGATGATTTGCGTCGCGGCCAGCCGACCACCCACAAAGCTTTTGATGAAGCCTATGCGATCCTCGCCGGTGACGGCTTGCAGAGCCTGGCGTTCAGCGCCTTGCTGGACCCGCGCCTGAACAGCGTGAATGCCGAGATCAGCCTGCGCATGGTCACGGCACTTGCGGTGGCCGCAGGCCCGGCCGGCATGGTCGGCGGGCAAGCGATCGACATGGGTTCGGTCAGCCTCAAGCTGGACCAGCAAGCCCTTGAACACATGCACCGCCACAAGACCGGTGCACTGATCGAAGCCGCCGTGCACCTCGGCGCCCTGGCCAGCGGTCGGGCCGACGCTGCGCAGTTGGCGTCCTTGCAGACCTATTCCCAAGCCATCGGCCTGGCCTTCCAGGTGCAAGACGACATTCTCGACGTCGAAAGTGACACCGCGACCCTCGGCAAGCGCCAAGGTGCGGATGCCGCACGCGATAAACCGACATATCCGGCCCTGCTCGGCCTCGAAGCCGCCAAGGCGTATGCCCTGGAACTGCGTGACCAGGCCCTGAATGCCCTGCGACCTTTCGACGCGGCGGCCGAGCCACTTCGCGACCTGGCGCGGTATATCGTCGAACGCCGCCACTGATAACGCGGGCTATTAGCGCCGCATATCAGCCAAGTTCGGCGCTCTGCGTGGGCAGTTTGCACGGCTTGAGGTAAACTGCCGCCTCTTCTATACCTATAACGATTCGCCTGATGCCCACGACGTTCCAAGAGATTCCCCGCAAGCGCCCGTCCACGCCCCTGCTCGACCGTGCTGCCACGCCGGACGGCCTGCGTCGACTGGGTGAAGCCGAGCTGGAAACCCTGGCCGATGAGTTGCGCCTGGAATTGCTCTACACGGTCGGTCAGACCGGTGGGCATTTCGGTGCAGGGCTGGGCGTTATCGAGCTGACCATCGCCTTGCATTACGTGTTCGACACCCCGGACGACCGGCTGGTGTGGGACGTGGGCCATCAGGCGTATCCGCATAAAATCCTCACTGGCCGTCGCGAGCGCATGGGCACCCTGCGTCAGAAGGACGGCCTGGCCGCCTTCCCGCGTCGCGCCGAAAGCGAGTACGACACCTTTGGCGTCGGCCACTCCAGCACCTCCATCAGTGCGGCGCTGGGCATGGCGATTGCCGCCCGCCTGCAAGGCAGCGACCGCAAGGCGATTGCCGTGATTGGCGATGGCGCGCTGACCGCCGGCATGGCGTTCGAAGCGCTGAACCATGCGCCGGAAGTGAACGCCAACATGTTGGTGATCCTTAACGACAACGACATGTCGATCTCGCGCAACGTCGGTGGCCTGTCCAACTACCTGGCAAAAATCCTCTCCAGCCGCACCTACGCCAGCATGCGCGAAGGCAGCAAGAAGGTGCTCTCGCGCCTGCCCGGCGCGTGGGAAATTGCCCGGCGTACCGAAGAATATGCCAAGGGCATGCTGGTGCCTGGCACCCTGTTCGAAGAACTGGGCTGGAACTACATTGGCCCGATCGACGGCCATGACCTGCCGACCCTGATCGCCACGCTGCGCAACATGCGTGACCTCAAGGGCCCGCAATTCCTGCACATCGTCACCAAAAAAGGCAAAGGCTTCGCCCCGGCGGAAGTCGACCCGATTGGTTACCACGCGATCACCAAGCTCGAGCCTGTGGACGCTCCCGCCGCCGCGCCGAAAAAGGCCAGCGGGCCGAAGTATTCCGGCGTATTTGGCGAATGGCTGTGCGACATGGCCGCCGCCGACCCACGCCTGGTGGGGATTACCCCGGCGATGAAGGAAGGCTCCGACCTGGTGGCGTTCAGCGAGCGTTTCCCGCTGCGCTATTTCGACGTGGCGATTGCCGAGCAGCACGCCGTGACGTTTGCGGCCGGTATGGCCTGCGAAGGCGCGAAACCGGTGGTGGCGATCTACTCCACGTTCCTGCAACGCGGCTATGACCAGCTCGTTCATGATGTGGCGGTGCAGAATCTCGACGTGCTGTTCGCCATCGACCGCGCAGGCTTGGTCGGCGAAGACGGCCCGACCCACGCCGGCAGTTTTGATTTGTCCTACTTGCGCTGCATTCCCGGCATGCTGGTGATGACGCCGAGCGACGAGAACGAACTGCGCAAGATGCTCAGCACCGGTCACGTGTACAACGGCCCGGCCGCCGTGCGTTACCCTCGCGGCAACGGCCCGAATGCGCTGATCGAAAAAGACCTTGAGCCGATTGAAATCGGCAAGGGCATTGTTCGCCGCCAAGGCAGCAAGACCGCATTCCTGGTGTTTGGCGTGCAATTGGCCGAAGCCCTCAAAGTCGCCGAGAAGATCGACGCCACCGTGGTCGACATGCGCTTCGTCAAACCGCTGGACGAAGCCCTCGTGCGCGAAATCGCCGCGAGCCATGAGCTGCTGGTGACGGTCGAAGAAAACGCCATCATGGGCGGCGCCGGTGCGGCGGTCAGTGAGTTCCTGGCGCGGGAGAATATCCTCAAGTCGGTGCTGCACCTGGGCTTGCCGGACGTGTACGTCGAACATGCCAAGCCGGCGCAAATGCTTGCCGAATGCGGGCTGGACGAAGCCGGGATTGAAGCCTCGGTGCGCGAACGCATGGCACTGCTCGGCCTGTAACCCGACCTCCCGGTGAAAACCGGGCCAACCTGTGGGAGCGAGCTTGCTTGCGAATGCGGGGTATCAGTCAACCGAGAGGTTGAAGGTGCCGCCGCATTCGCGAGCAAGCCCGCTCCCACATTGGTTTTATGCCATTTTCAAATGCCAGGGACAGCCCATGACCCGCCTTCGCTTTGCCCTGCCCTTGCTGCTGCTCCCCAGCACTGACTTGCTCGCCGAGGCCTTCGAGCGCGACGACGCGCTTAAACTCCCGGACGTCGTGATCAGCGCCAACCGTCAGGTGCAGGCCCGCAATGACAGCAGTGCGGCCAACACCGTGTTCACCCGCGATGACATTGACCGCCTGCAACCGACCAGCGTGACCGACCTGCTCAGCCGCGTACCCGGCGTGCAAGTGGCGCGCACCGGTGGCCGTGGCAGCCTGCCGGGGATCTACATTCGCGGCACCAAATCCGCGCAAAGCCTGGTGCTGGTCGATGGCCAACGTATCGCCAATACCACCTCCGGTGACAGCGGGTTGCAGTACCTGAACGTCGATCAGATTGAACGCGTGGAAGTGCTGCGCGGCTCACGTTCGGTGATCTACGGCAGCGATGCAATCGGCGGGGTGATCCAGATATTTACCCGGCGCAATGCCGAACAGGGCCTGCAGCCGCGCCTGAAGCTGGGGTTTGGCAGCCACCAGACGTGGGAGCGTAGCCTTGGCCTCTCCGGCGGTGACGAGCACACACGCTTCAACCTGGGGGCGAGCCTGGATGAAACGGCCGGGATCAACGCCTCCCACGCGTCGTTTGCCAGCGATGGCGACCGTGATGCCTATCGCAATCAATCGATTAGCCTGAACCTCAGCCACGCCATCAACGATGCGCTGGAAGTGGGCTTCAACCTGCTGGATAACCGTGGCAAGTCAGAGTACGACAACAGCTTCGGCCGCTACGACGCCGCCAGCGGGCAAAGTGTCGGGCAAAAACCCTACACCGACTACACCGTGAGCAGCGCCAGTGGCTATGTCGACGCCAAGCTCAATGAGCGCTGGCAGTCGCGCCTGGAGCTGGGCCACAGCGAAAACCGCGACACCAAGCGCGATAAGCTCAGCGCTGATTTCAGTGTATTCAACACCTATCGCGATTCGCTCAACTGGCAGAACGACCTGACGCTCGATGATCAGAACAGCCTGATTCTCGGCGGTGACGGGTACGAAGATCGCTTCAACGGCAGCACCGCCTTTACCGAAAACAGCCGCTGGAACCGCGCCGCCTTTGTGCAGCATCGCTTCCATAGCGAGCGGTTCTCCACGGAATTGGGCCTGCGGCGCGACCAGAACCAGCAGTTTGGCAGCCAGAACAGTTGGAGCGGCACCCTTACCGTGCCGATCAACCCTGACAATGACGTGCTGCTGAGCTACAGCGAAGGTTTCCGCGCGCCGACCTTCAACGACCTTTATTACCCTGACACCCAGTACAGCAACCCCAACCTGCAGCCCGAGACCTCGAAGAGCTACGAGCTGCAATGGCGCAGCCAACTGAGTGACAGCACACGCGTAGAGGCCTCGCTGTATCGCACCGACTTAAGCAACGCGATCATCCTCGACAGCACCAGCAAGCCGCAAAACGTGGCGTCGGCGCGTATCAATGGCGTTGAAGCGGCGCTCAAGCAAGAGCTGTTCGGCTGGCAGGGCAACCTGGGGGTTTCGATCATCGACCCGCGTGACCGCGATACCGGCCACACGTTGGCCCGCCGTGCACGCCGCACGCTGAACGTGGATTTGGATCGACAATTCGATCAGTTGAGCGTCGGCGCCAGCTGGCAAGCGATCAGCAGCAGTTACGACGATGAAGACAATCGTAATCGCCTGGGCGGTTACGCGTTGTTGGGGCTGCGCAGCAGTTGGGCGTTGAGCCGCGAGGTGTTGCTGTCGATCAAGGTGGATAACGTGCTGGACAAGACCTATGCCAGGGCGATGTACAGCTACCAGGACCCGAATTTCCAGAACAATCAGCATTATCGCGAAGAAGGCCGGGCATGGATGTTCGGGGTCACCTGGACGCCCATGTTTTAACCGTACATTGAATCTCGATGGACCTGGCGCAGTAGCGGAAAAAACCGTGTTCCAAGGCAAGCAGTCAGAAGACGCACGCAAACGCCACAAGCCGTCTGATGGACGATGCTTGCGAACACACGCTCGATCAAGACTCAGCCTTGCCGCAGAAATTTTCTGCCGGACACTGGGTTCTGTTAATACCCAATTGCCTACAGGTGACCGATCGCGGGCGCTCAGCCGCGGTGCGCGCGCACACCAGCGCGATGGCGGTCACACACCATCAACGCTGAGGGATTCTGTTGATGCGCGCATTGGATGCAAGGCTGCCGTCTGCCAGCGCTGCGCTGCAGGTTGAATATCCCCAGGCGTTAGCCCAACCCTGCGAGGTGAACGACACAAAGTAATCCGCTTTTTTCCCGTCACGTGCCAATACGTAATCGAAGCACTGTGCCGTGCCGCCACGGATAGCGGTGATTTTCGTGGGTGCCTGAATGTTCAGCATGTCCTGCTGGGTGCTGTCCATCGACGAAGAGCGGTCCACCACAGGATGAGCACCGAATGTCCTGAGCGCGGTGATCCGTTGGGAGAGATCGCACCCGCTGATTAACGCCAATGTGAGGGCCATACCTGCCAACGCCAAAAAGTAACGCATGATGTGTCCTTAAGCTGCTTGATCAACCCGAGTGGGCAGGCAGCGAAACTAACATCGTGGCTCATGCAGTTCTGGCGGCAACGTCCGGCATTCATGACAGATCAATCCGAACGTATAAGGCGAAACTACGATGGTTAATCAGCGCTCGGGCGCGATTGACTGGCAGAGCTTCGCAATAGCCTCGACCATCTGCCCACTCGGCCGCTCCAGCCCCTTATCCGGCACAATCTGCAACCGAGCGTCGGCCACTGCGGCGATTTGGGGCCAAGCCTTCCAGGCGTCGAGTTGTGCCTGATCGGCGGCCAGAATCAGCTGCGGGTTGCGCTGCAACACCGACTCGACGCTGACCTGCGGCGCTGGCAGCTTGAGGTCGGCAAACACATTGCGTGCCCCGCAGACCGCCAGGGCATCGCTGATGATCTGCCCGCCGCCGACGGTGTATAGCGGCTGATTCCACACTTGGTAAAACACTCGCAACGGCTCGGTACGCTGATAGCGCTGGCGCAGCTCGACCAGACGCTGGCGCAACTGCGCGGCTAACTGCCGGCCAGCCTCCTCGCGGCCCACTTGTTGAGCAATCGCCTGGACCTGGGTGGTCAGTTGTTCAAGGCTGTGAGGTTCAGCGACGTACACGGGGATATTCAGGCGCAGCAACTGCTCGCGCTGTGCCGGGCCAATGCTGCCGGGCCATAACAGAATAAGGTCGGGCTTGAGGCTGAGCAGGCGCTCCATGTTCAGTTGCCCGTAATGCCCCACCGACGGCACGTTCGCCAACGCCGCCGGCCGGTCGCCGCCATCGAGCACGCCAACCAGTAAGTCGGCAGCGCCCAGTTCAAGCACAATTTCAGAGAGCGACGGCGCCAGGCTGACCACCCGCTCGACCGCCAATGCCTGGGCACTGAAGACCAGCAGCAGGACCGCCAGCCAGTAACGCCTCATCCCAACTGACGCGGAATGCGATAGAGGTAAAACAGCACCAGCGTCGACAGCGCCAGCAGGCACAGCGGCACCGCCTCCAGGCCGACAAACACCGCTAACGCACCGATCCAGGCTGGCAGGGCAGCCACCAGCAACGCCGTTCGCCGACGTGCCGCGAGGGTGATCCAGGCAGCCGGTTCTTCGGGCGTGTCGAGGGCTTTGGAAGTGGCAATCAGCGCGTGTTTATAGCCATGGAAATAACGCAGGCTCAGAAACATCGAGGCCACGCCGGCAATAAAGAACGGCATGGCCAGTACGGGAAGCAGGGATTCGGCCTGACCAAACACCAGGTTGATGACAAACAACGGGAGCACTGCCAGGGCCAGGTACTGCCACCAGTTGAAGGACAGTCGGCGTTTTACCTGGCCACGGGTCACGCGCGGTCGACCTCGCCTTGATGCTCGTTACCCATCATGTGGTCGAGCTTGCTGGCTTTGGTGGCCAGGTAGAGTTTGTTATGCGGGTTTTGCCCGGTGTGCAGCGGCACACGCTCGGCCACGGTGATGCCCATGTCGGTCAAGGCTTTGACCTTACGCGGGTTGTTGGTCATCAGGCGCAGGGATTTCACCCCCAGATGTTCCAGCATCGGCAGGCAGATGCCGTAGTCACGTTGGTCGGCGGCGAAGCCCAGGCGCTCGTTGGCTTCGACAGTATCGGCGCCGCCGTCCTGCAGCTCGTAAGCCCGTATCTTGTTCATCAGGCCAATGCCACGGCCTTCCTGACGCAAGTACAGCAAGACGCCACGGCCTTCACGGGCAATCGCCCGCATGGCCGCTTCCAATTGCGATCCGCAGTCGCAGCGCTGGCTGAACAGCGCGTCGCCGGTCAGGCACTCGGAGTGCACGCGGCCGAGCACCGGCGCGCCGTCGGCGATGTCACCCAGGCTGAGCACAACGTGCTCGCGCCCGTTGGCCTCTTCGAGAAAGCCATTCATGGTGAACGTGGCAAAAGGGGTAGGCAGCTTGGAAGCAGCGACGAAAACGACGGGCACCGTGTGCTCCTGATTTCAGATTTCACAGAGGGCGTCATTGTAACAGCAGGTTCCTACGGACGCTTAAGCTGAATTATCGCTGATAAAGATCAATCGGTTCGATTGGCCTTCGTCCAGGTTCTATGCAGGTCAGAATGGATACGGCTGTTTCCAGCGCAGGAAAATCGGCTTCAGCTCGCCACTGTCGATCAAAGCCGCCATGCGCCGGTCATAGACGGCCATCAAGGCGCGCCCGCGCTCAGTGTCGGCGAAGCCTACATAGAGCGGCAGCTCGGCAATATGAGTGAGCTTGAATTGCGACGGCTCATCCGACTGACTCAGCACGAGGTTGGCTTCGGTAAGGGAGTCGATATAGAAGTCGACGCGAGCGTGTTGCAGCATCGGCAGGATGCTGTCACGGCGCTCGATCTGGTTGAAGCGGTGCAGGTTCGGCAAGTACGCCTCGTACTTATAGCCGCGCACCCACGCCAAGCGGTAATTGCCCAGGGTGGCGAGGCTCGGCGTCGGCGCCGTTGCCAAGCCGAGTGCGTAGATGTGGTCGGCGTCGAAGTGCCAGTGCGGGTACAACACGCCGCTGGCTTCATCGCGATAGGCACCCACCCAGCCGTCCACCTCACCCCGCTGGGCCAGCCCGATCGAGCGGGTATAGGGCACGGTGCGGGTTTGCACGGTGATGTCGGCCGGTTCGAAGACCTGACGCAAGACATCCCAGGCCAGACCACTGCCATCTTTGTTGGTGTAGTTGCTCCATTCCTCGCTGGCCAGCACCACCTTGCCAGGGACGGGGGCTTCATCTGCCAGCACCAGCGACGCGGCACACATCATGATCAGCAGCCAGCGGCGCACAACCATGGTGACAACCTCCTACACCGTGATAACGGTATAGAGGGTAGCGCATGCTCGTGGGCTTACGGCGCCTCGTGAAAATGTTGATAGCCGCGCACGACCGGGGTGATGTCTTGCCCAGTGGCGTCGAGCAGCGTCACGCCCTGCCCTGCCTCGACCCGGCCGATCACATGGATCGGCCAGCCGTTCGCCAACAAGGGTGCCAACTCGGCGCGGGGCAAGGTGAAGGCCAGCACGTAGTCGTCGCCCCCACTCAGCGCGGCAACACGGGCTTCATCATCACCGACAAACGCCAGCAACGCTGCGGAAAGCGGCAACGCCTGACGCTCAACCAGCAGGCTGACAGCCGATGCCTTGGCGATATGCCCGCAATCGGCCAACAAGCCGTCGGAAACATCCATGGCCGATGTCGCCTTGCCGCGAAGCGCCAGGCCGAGTGCCAACTGCGGCTGCGGCGACCAGTAATGGGCGAGCAACGGCTCAGCGATGGCGGCGTCAGCCGTACGTTGCCCCAGCACCAACGGCAAGGCGCCAGCGGCATTGCCAAGTTCACCACCCACACATAGCAGGTCACCCGGCTGTGCACCGTTGCGCGTCAATGCCTGCCCGGCCGGCACTCGACCAAACACCGTCAGGGTCAGGCTCAGCGGCCCGCGCGTGGTGTCGCCGCCCACCAGGCCCACACCGCAGCTTTGCGCCATGGCATTCAAACCCTGGGCATAGCGTTGCAGCCAATCGGCATCAACCGTCGGGGTGGTAAGGGCAAGGGTAAACGCGAGGGGATGGGCGCCCATGGCGGCCAGGTCGCTCACTGCCACGGCCAGCGAGCGCTGGCCGAGCAGGAACGGGTCACACGGGTCGGCAAAGTGCACGCCGGCCACTAAGGTATCGGTGGAGATTGCCAACTGCTCCCCGGCGGGGAGCGCCAGCAAGGCGCAGTCGTCGCCGATCCCCAGGGCAATACCTTCACCGCCCTGCGCACACGGCGCGGCGGCGAAGTACTTGCGGATCAGCTCGAACTCACCCATCAATGTGCCCTGCCTCACCACTGCGGTTCCTTTTTGGCGGCGTCTGTTGCCGCCATACTGCGTTGCCGCTCCTCCCCATAGCACGCTATGAGTCGTCGCGGCGCCTTGTCTGGCAGCAACAGCCACTCACCAAAACAGGAACGCATTGGTAAGGCAAGGCACAGGAACTCAAGCGCAACTTAGCGCTTGTGTTCCTTCACTTCGGCTTCGCGCAGGCGCGGGGCCAGCTTGTCGAGCACGCCGTTGACGAACTTGTGGCCGTCGGTCGAACCGTAGACTTTCGCCAGCTCGATACCTTCGTTGATGACCACGCGGTACGGCACGTCGACGCGCTTGAGCAGCTCCCAGGTCGACAGGCGCATCACGCACAGTTCAACCGGGTCCAGCTCTTCGATGGTCAGGTCCAGGCATGGCGCCAGTGCCGTGTCGATCTCGGTCAGGTTGGCATGCACACCGTGCAGGATGTCGTGGAAGTAGCTCTGATCGGCAAACGTGAAGTCGTTATCGACGCGAAACTGCGCTTCGATTTCGTTCAGCGAAGCGCCCGCCAGCAAACGCTGGTACAGCGCCTGGGTGGCGAGTTGACGTGCTTTACGTCGTTTCTCGCTTTTGGATGGCTTGCCGGCATCCGCAGGGCGTGGGTCCTGAGGGTTGAACTGATCGCTCTCGTCAGAAATCACTTGGCCTCCAACTGCGACAGCAGGCTGACCATTTCCAGCGCGGACAGGGCTGCTTCAGCGCCTTTGTTACCGGCCTTGGTGCCGGAACGCTCGATGGCTTGCTCGATGGAATCGACGGTCAGTACGCCAAAAGCGACTGGCACGCCGAACTCCATGGACACCTGGGCCAGGCCCTTGGTGCATTCGCCCGCCACGTATTCGAAATGCGGAGTACCGCCACGAATGACCGCGCCCAGGGCGATGATCGCCGCGTATTCACCCTGTTGGGCAACTTTTTGCGCAACCAGAGGAATTTCGAAGGCGCCAGGGGCACGGATGAGGGTGATATCGCTCTCGCTCACACCGTGGCGAACCAGGGCGTCAACGGCACCGCTTACCAGGCTTTCAACCACGAAGCTGTTGAAGCGGCCAACTACCAGGGCATAGCGGCCTTTGGGGGCGATGAAGGTACCTTCGATGGTCTTCAGGGTCATTCGACAAATCTCTTAAAGAGCCGGGACGCGAAAAGTGCGTCCCTCAGTGATGATTTAACCGCGAACAAGGGGCAAAAATAGCCGGCCGTTATTCGGAGGGCACGTATTCTACAACTTCCAGGTCGAAACCGGATATCGCATTAAATTTCATCGGTGCACTCATCAAGCGCATTTTGCGTACACCCAGGTCGCGAAGGATCTGCGAACCGGCACCGACGATGCTGTAGGTGGTCGGCGTTTTGACCTGCGTGTTCTCGGCGGTTTCGCGAATATGCGCGAGCAACACGTCGCCATCCACCGGGTTACCCAACAGCAACACCACACCGCTGCCTGCCGCGGACACCGCCGCCATGGCGGCGCGCAGGCTCCAGCGGCCGGGCTGCTTGACCATCAGCAGGTCGCGCAGCGGGTCCATGTTGTGCACGCGCACCAGGGTCGGTTCGTCGGCGCAAATGGTGCCCAGGGTCAGGGCCATGTGCACGTCGCCTTCCACTGAATCACGGTAGGTCACCAAATTGAATTGGCCCAGTTCGCTGTCCAGCGGCTGCTCGGCAATCCGCTGAACGGTACGTTCGTGGATCATGCGGTAGTGAATCAGGTCGGCAATGGTGCCGATCTTGATGTTGTGTTCGGCGGCAAAGGCTTCGAGTTCAGCGCGACGGGCCATGGTGCCGTCGTCGTTCATCACTTCGCAGATCACGCCGCTCGGCTCGAAACCGGCCATGCGCGCCAGGTCGCAGGCAGCTTCGGTGTGGCCGGCGCGAGCGAGGGTGCCGCCCGGTTGGGCCATCAGCGGGAAAATGTGGCCGGGGCTGACGATGTCTTCCGCCTTGGCGTCTTTGGCGGCGGCGGCTTGCACCGTGCGTGCGCGGTCTGCGGCAGAAATACCGGTGGTAACGCCGGTGGTCGCTTCAATGGACACGGTGAACTTGGTGCCGAAACCCGACCCGTTGCGCGGCGCCATCAAGGGCAGCTTGAGCAATTCGCAACGCTCGCGGCTCATGGGCATGCAGATCAGCCCACGGGCGTGCTTGGCCATGAAGTTGATGTGCTCAGCCTTGCAGGCCTCGGCGGCCATGATGATATCGCCTTCGTTCTCGCGATCTTCGTCATCCATCAGGATGACCATCTTGCCTTGGCGGATGTCTTCAACCAGTTCTTCGATGCTATTGAGCGCCACGCGGCACCCCCTTGGTCAGGATTTCAGGTAGCCGTTAGCGGCCAGAAAACTTTCAGTGATGTGACTCCCGGTTGGCTCTGCGGCCTTATCGCCCAACAACAGGCGCTCCAGGTAACGGGCAAGCAAGTCGACTTCCAGGTTCACCCGGCGACCTGGCTGGTATGACGCCATGATGGTTTCGCTCAGGGTGTGGGGAATGATGGTCAGTTCAAATTCGGCGCCATTCACGGCGTTCACGGTCAGGCTGGTGCCGTCGACGGTGATCGAGCCTTTGTGGGCGATGTACTTGGCCAGCTCTTTGGGCGCACGGATGCGGAATTCCACGGCACGTGCGTTTTCGCTGCGCGCCACCACCTCGCCGACGCCGTCGACGTGACCGCTGACCAGGTGGCCACCGAGTCGGGTGGTTGGGGTCAGCGCCTTTTCGAGGTTGACCGGGCTGCCGGCTTTGAGGTCGTTCATCGCGGTGCAGTCCAGGGTTTCCCGGCTGACGTCGGCGGCAAAGCCATTGCCCGGCAGCTCAATGACGGTCAGGCACACGCCGCTGACGGCGATACTGTCGCCCAGCTTGACGTCGCCCAGGTCGAGCTTGCCGGTTTCAACCAGCAAGCGCACATCACCGCCTTTGGGGGTCATGGCGCGGATGCTGCCGATGGATTCGATAATGCCGGTGAACATGGCCTTCTCCTGGAAAACGGGACGGGCGCTTGAGCGCCCGGTCAGAATTATACGCTCGCTGCTGGAAGAGGGATGGCAGTGACTCGCCAGTCATCGCCTACAGCGCGCATTTCAGTGATCTTGAGTTGGGGGGCGTCGGCGAGTTTATCAAGCGGCCAGTCCAGCAAAGGCCGGGCGGCGGAGCCCAGAAACTTGCCGGCGACGAATATCACGTACTCGTCGACCAACCCCTGCTGGGCAAACGCCCCCGCCAGGCTTGGGCCGGCCTCGACCAACACGTCGTTGACACCCCTGGCCGCCAGCGCGACCAGCGCCGAGCGCAGGTCAACCTGACCGTCAACGCCTGGCACGACCAGGCATTCGGGCCCACGGGGGAACTGGTTCTCTGGGGTAACGCAGGTGATGACCAGCGCCGGGCCGGCCTTGAAGAATGGCGCGTTGAGCGGCACCCGCAGGCGGCCGTCGATCAGCACGCGCAATGGCGGGCGGGACATGGCCAGCGCAGTGGTGGCTTCGTCCAGGCCCAGTTCGGCGGCACGTACGGTCAGGCGGGCACCGTCGGCCAGCACCGTATCGGCACCGGTCAACACCACGCTGGCCTCGGCGCGCAGGCGCTGTACGGCGGCGCGGGCGGCAGGGCCGGTGATCCATTGGCTTTCGCCACTGGCCATCGCGGTGCGGCCGTCCAGACTCATCGCCAGCTTGACCCGCACGAACGGCAGGCCGTGTTCCATGCGCTTGAGGAAGCCCGGGTTGAGCGCGCGCGCTTCACTTTCCAGCACGCCGCTGTGGGTTTCGATACCGGCCTGGGCCAAACGCTGCAGGCCACGCCCGGCCACTTCCGGGTTGGGGTCCTGCATCCCGGCGACCACTCTCGCGACACCGGCGCTCACCAGTGCATCGGCGCAAGGCGGTGTCCGCCCGTGGTGGCTGCAGGGTTCAAGGGTCACGTACACCGTGGCGCCACGCGCCTTGTCACCGGCGGCGCGCAACGCATTCGGCTCGGCATGGGGTTCGCCGGTGCGCTCATGCCAGCCTTCGCCGACAATCTGCCCATCCCGCACAATCACGCAGCCCACACGCGGGTTGGGATGGGTGGTGTACACGCCCTTGCGCGCCAATTCGAGGGCGCGGGCCATGTAATGGGCGTCGAGGATGGTCTGTTCTGCAGAAGGTGCGGTCATTTCTTTACCGGCTCACGGGCCAGGCGGTCGATCTCTTCGCGGAACTCATTGAGGTCCTGGAAGCGTCGATACACCGAGGCGAAACGGATATAGGCGACTTCGTCGAGCTTTTGCAGCTCGCCCATCACCAGCTCTCCAACCACCAGGCTCTTGACCTCGCGCTCGCCGGTCGCACGCAGCTTGTGCTTGATATGCGCCAGCGCAGCTTCCAGGCGCTCGACACTCACCGGGCGTTTTTCCAGCGCGCGCTGCATACCGGCGCGCAGTTTTTCTTCGTCGAAAGGCTGGCGGCTGCCGTCGGACTTGATCAGACGTGGCAACACCAGTTCGGCGGTTTCGAAGGTGGTGAAACGTTCACCGCAGCCAGAGGCCAGGCATTCACGCCGGCGACGTACTTGATCGCCCTCGGCGACCAGACGTGAGTCAATGACCTTGGTGTCGTTGGCACCGCAGAAGGGACAGTGCATGGTGGCAGGCAACAAAAAAAGGGAGGGCCATGGTAGCGCATCCCCATGGCAAGACAAGCCATAGCCTTTACGGTATATAGGCTGACTATTATGTTTCATATTTTTTAAGCCACGGATTTTGCCCTTTCTGGAGCCGTACATGCAGTTACGACCACTTGTTTTACTCACCCTGTTCAGTTTCCTGGTCGCCTGCAGCAGCGAAGCCCCGAAACCGTCGGTACCGCAACCAACGCCCGCCCAAGAGAAAAAAGTCCCCGGTATTGAAGACCTGGGCCCGCTGCCGGCGTTTCAGCGTGAAATCAACGGCACCCTCAACGGCGTGCCGGCCAACGCCGAAGTCGAACTGGCGCTGCTGGTGATCGACGAGCGCAACCGCCCGCAACAACTGCTCGCCAGCAGTGTGCTGACCGGCAACGGCAAGCCCGTGGCCTTCCGTCTGCGCTTCAACCCGGACGCCTTCCCGGCCGGTGCGCGGGTTGAATTGCGCGGTCGCGCCAGCCAGTCCGGCCAGTTGATCCTGCACCTGCCTGCCGTGCGCATCACCCAAGCCATCACCCAGACCACCGGCCCCCTGCAACTCGTCAAGGCACCATGACGCCACCGCTGGACCTGCAACGGGCGCTGAGCGAACTGATCGGCGACGCGCAATTGGTGCCCTGCCCACTGCCGGGCACCGCGCTCTCATTGTGGCTGCTCGACGCGGACAATATGGACCGCGCCTTCAGCCCCGAAGAGACCCGACGCATCCTGCATGAACCGCCCTACTGGAGTTTTTGCTGGGCCAGCGGCCTGGCGCTGGCGCGCTACCTGGCGGCCAACCCCGAGTGGGTCGCCGGCAAACGCGTGCTGGATTTTGGCGCCGGTTCCGGCGTGGCCGGGATCGCCGCCGTCAAGGCGGGTGCGCGGGAAGTGGTCGCGTGTGATTTAGACCCGCTGGCATTGGCCGCTTGCCGGGTAAACGCCGAACTCAACGCGGTGGAGCTGAGTTATTCAGCAGATTTTTTCGCCGAAGCCGACCGCTTCGACCTGATCCTGGTCGCCGACGTGCTCTACGACCGCGCCAACCTGCCGCTGCTCGACCAGTTCCTTACCCGTGGCCGCGAGGCACTGGTGGCAGACTCGCGGGTACGCGACTTCCAGCACCCGGCTTACCAACGCCTGGAAATCCTTGATGCGCTGACCCTGCCCGATCTGGCCGAGCCTTGGGAGTTTCGCAAGGTGAGCCTGTACCATTCGCGGCGCTCTTGAGGCCATCGCGGGCAAGCTCGCGCCCACAGATGACTGAGTGCCGCTGTGGGAGCGGGCTTGCCCGCGATGGCGATCTGGACTGCATCCCCTTATAGTTGCCCCATTCCCGCTTGATTCGAGACGCCCCATGAGTGAGCCCACGCCGTACATCTTCGACGTCACCACCGCCAACTTCGACCAGGCCGTGATCCAGAACTCCTTCGAAAAACCCGTACTCGTGGATTTCTGGGCTGAGTGGTGCGCGCCGTGCAAGGCGTTGATGCCCATGCTGGCGAAAATTGCCGAGAGTTATCAAGGCGAGCTGCTGCTGGCCAAGATCGATTGCGAGGCCGAGCAGGATATCGTCGCGCGTTTTGACATTCAGAGCCTGCCCACCGTGGTGCTGTTCAAGGACGGCCAGCCCGTGGACGGGTTTGCCGGGGCGCAGCCGGAGTCGGCGGTAAGGGCGATGCTGGAGCCGCATGTGCAGATGCCGCCGCCAGCGGCCGCTGACCCACTGGAACAGGCCCAGGCGTTGTTTGCCGAAGGCCGTGTCAGCGATGCCGAAGCGGTCCTGGTCGCACTGCTGGGCGAAGACAACACCAACGCCGCCGCGCTGATCCTGTATGCGCGCTGCCTGGCCGAGCGCGGTGAGTTGGGCGAAGCCCAGACCGTGCTCGACGCCGTAAAAAGCGACGACCACAAAGCCGCCCTCGCCGGGGCCAAGGCGCAAATTACCTTCCTGCGCCAGGCGGCCGATTTGCCGGACGCCGCCGACTTGAAAAGCCGCCTGGCGCAAAACCCGCAGGACGATGAAGCGGCCTATCAGTTGGCCATTCAGCAACTCGCTCGCCAGCAATACGACGCCGCGCTGGAAGGCCTGCTCAAGCTGTTTATCCGCAATCGCAGCTACAGCGAAGGCTTGCCGCACAAGACCTTGCTGCAAGTATTCGAATTGCTCGGCAATGACCACCCGCTGGTCACCGTGTACCGCCGCAAGTTGTTCGCCGCGCTGTATTAATCGCCGACCCAGCTGTACAGCGGCGTATCCCCGCCGCTGGCGACTTTCACGCTGGCACTGTGGCGCAGGCGCACCAACAGGCGCTTGCCTGACACCGCGTCACCTGACAAACCTTCCAACTGGTCGAGCAACTCCAGCCCATTGAGTTGCCCGGCCTGGCGCAACAGGTCCTGGGCGCTCTGCCACAGATCGTCGGTGTGTTTGACCGGTGCAGCAGTCGGCACGCTGGCTGCCGGCGCCGCCTGCAAATGCGCGCCCAGCCGTGCCCAATCGCCGTCGTCGAGTTCCAGGGTCAAGTCCACCGGCAAGTCGCCGACGGTTCCACGAATTCGTAACATCGTCCTTACTCCCAGCATTTTTCCGACCCGCATGCTCCCACGCGACTTGCGCATCGCCAAGCGGGCGTTCAAACTCGCGGCCTATCGTTATAAGATTACATAACAAAACTTTCATGTTCTGGAGCCTACTCATGCGCCGTCTGTTGCTCGCTTTGCCGTTTGCCCTGTTGCCACTCGCCATTGCTCATGCGGCTGACGAGCACGACCACGACCATGAACACGAGCACGGCAGCCTGGGCGCCCACGAACACGGCGTCGGTCGCCTCAATGCGGTGCTCGACGGCCAGGCGCTGGAGCTGGAATTTGACAGCCCGGCCATGAACCTCGTGGGTTTTGAACATCAGGCCACCACCCCCGCCGATAAAGCCAAGGTCGCGGCCAGCCGCAAACAGCTGGAAAACCCGTTGGCCCTGTTCAACTTGCCTAAAGCTGCCGGTTGCGTGATCAGCACCCAGGAGCTCAACAGCCCGTTGTTCGGCGACAAGCCTGAAGCCGATCATGACGACGACGATGATGATGACCACGCCACCGACGGCAAAGGCGCAGCCGCTCACGCGCATCATCATGATCACAGCGAAATCCACGCCCACTACCAGTTCACCTGCGCCACGCCGACGGCCCTGAGCACTCTGGACCTGAGCCAAGTGTTCAAGACCTTCCCTGCCACCCAAAAAATCAACGTGCAGTTGATCGGCCCAAGCGGCCAGCAAGGTGTGGAAGCGACGGCACAGGCAGCTACCCTGAAATTCTGATGTGAAAACCCGATCACTGTGGGGCTGGCTTGCCTGCTGCCACAGTGGATCGGCGCTACTTCCTACCACCAGGCGACCCTGATTCCCCATGACCCAAGCGTTAATCGAACTGTCTGACCTGGGCTTCAACTGGCCCGGCCACCCACAGTTGCTGGACATTCCCGCGTTCCGCCTGGAAGCGGGGGAAACGCTGTTTCTCAAGGGCCCGAGCGGCAGTGGCAAAACCACCCTGCTCGGCCTGCTGGGCGGCGTGCAGAAACCCAGCCAGGGCAGCATCCGCCTGCTCGGCCAGGAATTGACCGAGCTGTCGGCGAGCGCCCGCGACCGCTTCCGCGTCGACCACACCGGCTACATTTTCCAGCAGTTCAACCTGCTGCCGTTTCTGTCGGTGCGCGAGAACGTCGAGTTGCCTTGCCACTTTTCCAAGCTGCGCGCGCAACGGGCGATTCAGCGCCACGGCAGTGTGGACCAGGCCGCCGCGACCTTGCTCGCGCATTTGGGTTTGAACGACAAAAACCTGCTGGAGCGGCGTGCCGACTCGCTGTCCATCGGCCAGCAACAACGGGTGGCCGCAGCCCGTGCGTTGATCGGCCAACCGGAACTGGTGATTGCCGACGAGCCCACCTCGGCCCTGGACTACGACGCTCGCGAAGCATTCATACAGTTGTTGTTCGCCGAATGCCGCGACGCGGGCGCCAGCCTGTTGTTTGTCAGCCATGACCAGAGCCTGGCGCCGTTGTTCGACCGCAACCTGTCGCTGGCCGAACTCAATCGCGCCGCCACGCCCGCAGAGGTTTGAGATGTATTTGTTTCGTCTAGCCATGGCCAGCCTGGCTAACCGCCGCTTTACCGCGATCCTCACCGCGTTCGCCATCGCCCTGTCGGTGTGCCTGCTGCTGGCGGTGGAGCGCGTGCGCGTCGAGGCGCGCAACAGCTTCGCCAGCACCATCAGCGGCACCGACCTGATCGTCGGCGCCCGTTCCGGCTCGGTCAACCTGCTGCTGTACTCGGTGTTCCGCATCGGCAACGCCACCAACAACATCCGTTGGGACAGCTACGAGCACTTCGCCGCCGACCCACAAGTGAAATGGGCAATCCCGATTTCCCTTGGCGACTCGCACCGTGGCTACCGGGTGATGGGCACCAACGAAGCCTACTTCGAGCACTACCAGTACGGCCGCAAGCAGAACCTCGAACTGGCCAGCGGCCGCGCCTTCGCCACCGACCCGTTCGAAGTGGTGCTGGGAGCTGAAGTCGCCGACGCCCTGCATTACAAGCTCGGCGATAAGCTGGTGCTGGCCCACGGTGTGGCAGTGGTCAGCCTGGTCAAACACGATGACAAACCGTTCACCGTGGTCGGCATTCTCAAGCGCACCGGCACGCCGGTAGACCGCACGCTGCACATCAGTCTCGGCGGTATGGAAGCGATTCATATCGACTGGCACAACGGCGTACCCGCCCAAGGCAAAGGCCGCATCAGCGCCGATCAGGCGCGCAATATGGACCTGACCCCGCAGGCGATCACTGCGTTCATGCTCGGCTTGAACAACAAGATTTCCACCTTCGCGCTGCAACGCGAGATCAACGAATTTCGCGGTGAGCCGATGCTGGCGATCCTGCCCGGTGTGGCGCTGCAAGAGTTGTGGAGCATGATGGGCACCGCCGAAAAAGCGCTGTTCGTGATCTCGCTGTTCGTGGTGCTGACCGGCCTGATCGGCATGCTCACGGCGATCCTCACCAGTCTCAACGAGCGCCGCCGTGAGATGGCGATCCTGCGTTCGGTCGGCGCACGCCCCTGGCACATCGCAACACTGCTGATCTTCGAAGCCTTCGCGCTGGCACTGTCCGGCGTGGTTGCAGGCACAGGCCTGCTGTACGTGTGCATCGCCGCGTCGCGCGGGTATTTGCAGGCCAACTATGGCCTGGACCTGCCGATGTCATGGCCCAGCGAATATGAATGGACCTTGCTCGCCGGTATCCTGGCAGCAGCGCTGTTGATGGGCAGCGTGCCCGCGTGGCGCGCCTATCGACAATCCCTGGCCGATGGCCTGTCCATACGTTTATGAGGAAGGCTTCGATGCGCCGTGCCCTGTTTGCCCTGTTGCTGCTGGTGGCCGTGCCCGCGTGGGCGGCCGACCAGCCCAAGGACCTGTCCTGGCAGGAGATGATCCCGCCGGACGCGCCGCCGGAAATTCCCAATATGAAGCCGCTGCACGACCTGTCGAACATGGCCGACGCGTTGTCGGTCGAGGCGGCGCCTGCGGCCAAGCAGGACCTGCCCAACGCACCGGTGGTACAGAGCCTCGACGGCCAGCACATTCGCTTGCCGGGTTATATCGTGCCGCTGGAAGTCAGCGAGGAGGGCCGTACCACCGAGTTTTTGCTGGTGCCGTATTTCGGCGCGTGCATTCACGTACCGCCGCCGCCGTCGAACCAGATCGTGCATGTGAAAAGCGAAGTCGGGGTAAAGCTTGACGAGCTGTACCAGCCGTATTGGATCGAGGGCTCGATGCAGGTCAAACCGTCATCCAGTGAGCTGGCGGATGCCGGCTACCAAATGGATGCCGAGAAGATTTACGTCTACGAGCTGCAGGAATGAGCCTTGCTCAAGAACAGCACAGATCCCAGGGTTTTTGATCCGTGGTTACCCTTTCATTGAGCTGAGTCAAAGGATCGAACGGAACGATCTCTACCATTGGACGTACAACTTTTAACGTCCTTCTGGAGCTCCCATGAACAAGTCCCTGCTCGGCGCGTCCCTCTTCGCGCTCGCCCTCGCCGCCCCTGCCGTCCACGCTCACGAAGCGGGCGATATTCTGATTCGCGCCGGTGCAATCACCGTTAACCCGAAAGCAGACAGCAGCAGCGTGAAGGTTGACCAGGGCCCCTTGGCGGGCACCAACCTGGGCGGCAAGGCGACCATGAGCAGCGACACTCAACTGGGCTTGAACTTCGCCTACATGTTCACCAGCCACTGGGGTATCGAACTGCTGGCGGCCACGCCGTTCGAGCACGACGTGAAGATCAAGAACACCGCGCTCGGCGCCGCCAACGGCAAGCTCGGCACCCTGAAACACCTGCCGCCGACCCTGAGCATCGTGTACTACCCGCTGGACAGCAAGTTGGCATTCCAGCCGTACGTGGGCGCCGGTATCAACTACACCTGGATCTACGACGAGCACGTCAGCAGTAGCGCCCAGCAAGCCGGGTTCAGCAACTTCAAGGCGGAAAACTCCTGGGGCTGGGCCGCGCAGGTTGGCGCCGACTACATGATCAACGACAAGTGGATGGTCAACGCCCAGGTGCGCTACATCGACATCAGCACCAAGGCCACCGTGGACAACAACGCGCTGGGCCAAGGCACGCGCGCCAAGGTCAATGTGGACGTCGACCCAATGGTGTACATGGTCGGTATCGGCTACAAGTTCTAGGTTTTTATCCCATCCAAGACCCTGTTTTTACAGGGTCTTTTTTATTCTCCTCACTAAGAGGAGTCAGCGGCGCTGATGAATGGATTGCAGAATCGCCGCAGAAATATGTTCAAGCGGCAACTCACGCTCCACCGCGCCCAGCTTGAACGCTTCCTTAGGCATTCCGTACACCACACAGGACTCTTCATCCTGGCCGAGGGTGTGGGCACCGCTGTCATGCATTTCTTTCAGCCCACGGGCGCCATCGTCCCCCATCCCCGTCATGATGATGCCCAGCGCGTTAGCTCCGGCACTGCGGGCGACGGAGCGAAACAGCACATCAACGGAGGGACGGTGCCGGCTTACGGGCGGACCGTCGACAATTTCAACCTGGTATTGCGCACCGCTGCGCTTGAGCACCATGTGCCGACCACCGGGGGCAATCAGCGCGCAACCGGGGATAACCCGGTCGCCATTCTTCGCCTCTCGGACTTCAATCTCACAGAGTCGATTCAGGCGCTCGGCAAATGCAGCCGTGAAGTGTTCGGGCATGTGCTGCACGATGACTATTCCGGGGCAGACCCTGGGCAGAGCGGTCAACACCAGCTCCAGGGCCTGAGTGCCGCCGGTAGACGTACCAATCGCGACGATACTTTCGGTGGTGCGCGCCATCGCCTGGGTGCCCGCAGGCAGTATGACGTCGGCACTCAGCCTCACGGGAACCCGCTCGCTGGAAGGCACCATCCGCTTCATGTTGGCCCGGGCGGCGGCCTTGACGGCACCCGCCAGTTCATCGGAACTTTCGGTCAGAAACTGGCGCAAATGGAGTTGTGGCTTGGTAACGATGCTGACCGCACCCGCAGCGAGTGCCTGCATCGTGGTGGCCGCGCCTTTCTCGGTCAAGGTCGAACAGATGACCACCGGCGTCGGGTGTTCCGCCATCAATTTTTTCAGAAAGGTAATGCCATCCATGCGTGGCATCTCGATGTCCAACACAATCACATCCGGCCATTGCTTGTTCATTTTGTCCATGGCGAACACCGGGTCCGCTGCCGCGCCGATGACTTCGATGGCCGGGTCTTGCCCCAGGGTCGCCGTCAGAACCTGGCGAACCACTGCTGAATCATCAATGATCAGTACTTTTATCAGGCTCATGTCGCACGCTCTCCAAGAGGGCTGACGGGTTGTTTCTGCAAGGCCAGGTAGTTGAGTTCAATGTTGCCGTTGGCAAGGTCGAACACCACGGTTCGGTAACCCACGCCTTCCACGTGGAAGTTGTGACAATGCAAATGGTGCAGGTCGAGCAGGCGCCGGGCTTGTTCGACATTGCGTTGCCCGACGTAGTGTTTGTCCGAACGCGCCAGCCCGGGAAACATGTTCCCGCCGCCGAATACGCTGATTCTGAAATCGGCAGGTCGGGCCTTACTCGCGTGAATTCGACCGAGTAACAATGCCAGCGCCTCATTGCCGTAACGCCCGTCCAACGCGTGCGAGTTCGGCACTGCGCGTTGGGGTAACAGGAAGTGGCACATGCCGCCCAACAAGCGCCGGGGGTGCCAGAACACCAGTGCCACACACGACCCCAGCACCGTGCGCAGCCGAATCTCGCCAGCGCCGAAAAACCACTCTCCGGGATTCAGAAAAACCTCTTGGGGCACTCTGTTTTCAGGCACGTGGCCTCCGGTAGATCGAAGGTTTGATGAGTCGCAGTTCATCGGTCACGCCATTGAGGCTCTCCGAGTGGCTCACCAGAAAATACCCGCCGGGTTTGAGATGGTTGATCAGTCGCTGGACCACCTGCACTTTGGTGTCGTTATCAAAATAGATCATCACGTTACGCAGAAAGATCACGTCAAACATGCCGAGTTTGGGTAACGGATTATTCAAATTGATCGCCTGGAAATCGATCCGCGCAGCCAGTGCACGATCGACCATGAAGCAGCCATGGTTGGCGCCAACGCCCTTGAGGCAATACTTGTTGAGCAGCGCTTCAGGAATGCCGCGCGTACCTTCAAGGGGGTAACGCCCTGTCCGGGCTTTGTCCAACACCCGGCTGCTGATGTCCGACGCCACAATCTCCCAGGGCCGGCCCGCGAGGTTGTCCGCCAGGACCATCGCCAAGGTATACGGCTCTTCACCGGTCGAGCAGGCGCCACTCCAGATGCGTAAAGGCCCGCTGCCGCGCAGTTCGGGGAGCGCCACATCGCGCAGGAAATCGAAATGCTTGGGCTCGCGAAAAAAGTAGGTTTCGTTGGTGGTCAACATGTCGACCGCCACCTGCAACTCCGCACTGTCCTTCATCAATAGCTTGTAGTAAGCCCCGTAGTTAGTGAGCTTGAATAGGTGCAGTCGCTTGGCCAGCCGAGCACTCACCAACTGCTTTTTGGCATCGGACAGGCTGATGCCGGCGATTCGATGAATGAGGTCACGAAATTGCAGAAACTCAGTGTCGGAGAGAATCACGTTCATAAAGACGTTCCCAAAGAAGAATCGGGCGTTGCAGGCAACGAGGATTCGAGGGTGGCCAGCACCTCCACGTGCTCCAGGGACAACACCCGACCGATGTCCAGCAACAGCACAAAGCCGCTCTCCAACTTACCGATGCCCAGTAGAAAGTCAGCCCTGACATCGCTGCCGAAGTTCAACGAGGGTTCGATGTCCTGATCGGCGATTTCAAGCACTTCACTGACCGCATCGACAATGATCCCCACGAGCTTGCGCGCCGCGCCGGACTGGACTTCGAGGATCACAAAACACGTCCTTGAGGTCTGCACCGTGCGCTCACCACGAAAACGCACCCCCAGGTCCAGCACGGGAACCGCAGCGCCGCGCAGGTTGATCACGCCACGTATGCTGGAGGGCAACAACGGTACGCTGGTGATCGGCCCATATTCGATGATCTCCCGCACATTGAGCGTGCCCACGGCGAACATTTCATCGCCCAGTTCAAAGGTGAGGTATTGGCTCGGGCTTGAGACTGGGGTATTGCCTGGACTTTCGATGGATAGCGCCATGATTCACCTCGGACCCATTACATTCCGGACGCGCCTGAAGACGCGGCCCTACGCGCCACGCTCACATCAAGCCGGCTATCTCATCGACACACAACACATGCTCAATTTGCAGCAGCGTCACAAACTCACCGCGCACCTTGGTCATCCCCTGGATGAAGTCAGCGCGAATATGATTGCCGAACGCCGGGGTGGGCTTGATATCGATATCGAGTATCTCGATCACCTCGCTGACCGAGTCGACCACCACCCCCAAGACCAATGACTCGCCCTGCTTCGCCGCCTCCAGAATGACGATGCACGTACGGCTGCCCAGTACCGTCACGCCCTTGCCAAACCGTGCCTTGAGGTCGACAACCGGCACGACCGAACCGCGAAGATTAATCACCCCGCGTAAAAATGTCGGCATCATCGGCACGGTCGTCACCTGGTTGTATTCGATGATTTCGCGAACACTCAGGGTATTGACCGCGTACATTTCCTGATCTGCCAAGAAGGTCAGGTACTGCAAAGGCTCATCAACGGGTGTCTGCCGTTCAAGCCCGTCCGACACACTGGCTGAGGCACTCATGGGTCAACTCCCGAAGCGGACGAACCCGCCCTCCACCGAACGATTGTCGGCGTCCAGCGTTAACGCTGCACGGCTGATGGTGGGTAGCGAGGCAGTGCGCCCGGCACGTTTGGTTTGTACGGTGAAGAAGCCCATGAGCTCCTGCAACTGCTCGGCCTGGCCACTCATTTCCTCGGCAGTCGCCGCCAGCTCTTCGGAGGCTGAAGCGTTTTGCTGAGTCAGTTGGCTCATCTGCGACATCGCACTGTTTATTTGATCGGACCCAATGGACTGTTCTTCCGAGGCTGCGGCGATCTCCTGCACCAGGTCAGAGGTCTTGGCAATCGAAGGCACAATCTCATCCAGCAGGTTGCCCGCCCGTTCAGCCAAGGCCACGCTGTTCTTGGCCACTTCACTGATTTCCTGTGCGGCAATCTGGCTGCGCTCGGCCAGTTTGCGCACTTCTGCCGCCACCACTGCGAACCCTTTGCCGTGCTCACCGGCACGCGCGGCTTCGATCGCGGCATTGAGCGCCAACAAATTGGTCTGGTAAGCGATAGAGTCGACGATGCCGATTTTTTCAGCGATGGTCTTCATCGCCGCCACGGTATCCTTCACGGCTCGGCCGCCTTCCGAGGCTTCCTTGTTGGCCTTGCCCGCCATGCCATCGGTCACCTTGGCATTTTCGGTGTTCTGGGCAATGGACGCGGACATTTGCTCCATCGATGCAGAAGTCTGCTCCACCGAAGCCGCCTGCTCGGAGGCCGACTGGCTCATGCTTTGGGCGGTGGCGGAGATTTCTTCCGAGGCACTGGACAGCGAATCGGCTGAGCCGCGCACTTCGCCGATGATTTCCGAGAGTTTTTCCACGGTGCCGTTAACCGAGGTCTTGAGTTCCAGGAACTTGCCTTGGTAGTCACCGGTGATGCTGCGGGTCAGGTCACCGTTGGACATTGCCGACAACACGTCCATCGCTTCGGTAATCGGCTCGATGATCGCGTCCAGAGAACCATTGATACCCTGAATGATGCGGCGGAAATCGCCCTGGTGCCGCGCGACGTCAGGCCGGGTGTCCAGTTTGCCGATCAGCGCACTGTCACTGATCTGGGTGGTGTCTTCGACGAGCGCGAGGATATTGGCGCGCAGCTGCTCGATGTTCTCATTGATAAAGGCTTTTTTGCCCGGGAATTGCTCCAGTGACGCCGCCAGATCGCCTTCGCCGAACGCGCGAATACAGGCCATGGCTTTCTTCTTGACGTTGATGTGGCCGCTGACCATCTCATTGATGCCCTGACCGATATCACGGTACGAGCCGCGGAAGCGATCGACATCGATCATGACGTCAATGTCACCTTTTTCGTGCTCGCTGGACATGTGCTTCATATCATTGATCAGCGCCAGGACATTGGTGCGTAACAGCTCGATATTTTCATTGATAAACGCTTTTTTGCCGGGGAATGACTCAAGAGGCGCCGACAAATCACCCTCACCGAATGAGCGAATGCAGGCCATGGCTTTTTTCTTCACCGCGATGTGGCCGTTGACCATATCGTTGATGCCCTGGGCCATGGAGCGGTAACTGCCTTGAAAGCGATCGGCCGCGATCTGCACGTCAATGTCACCTTTGTCGTGGGCAGCGGACATTCGGTCCATCTCCACAATCAACTCGTGCAAGCCCTGCCCCAGCTGCTGCATGCTCGCCATCAGACTGGTGGTGTCACCCGCCTTGAGGGTTGCTTTTGCGTTCAGGTCACCGGCGGACAGACGTGCAGCAAAGTCGCGAACCACGGCGGGTTCAGCACCCAGTTGGCGCATCAGGTTTCGGCCCAGGAATGTTCCGATCAGCACGGTCGCGAACAGGGTCAAACCGCTCACCAACAGAATGATGTAGCGCGCATTCTTCTCAGTGGCGGTGGCCAGCAGTTGGCCCTTGCGCCCCAGTTCCAGGTTGTATTCACGCAGGTCACTGACCACCTTCAGCACCGACGCCTGCAATGGCTGGCTCGCCTCAATCAATGCCCGCGCCGAGGCTTGGTCGCCTTCGTTGATGAGCTTGTCGAACTGCCCCTGCGAGGCGGTCAATTCACCCAAGTGGGCGCGCAGTTGTTTCAACAGCGACGCGTCATGGTCGTCAGAGACCAACTCGGCCTCATAGTGATCCAGGGCTTTGCCAATTGAACTGAAGTGTTGTGCCACGCTCTGCGCGTAACCCGGGAGGACACTTTTCCCGGGATCGTTCAAGTGCTGCCATTGCAAACCATGAAGGTCGCCTACAGCCGTTGCGACCTGGTCGATTTCCAGCAGGCTGGGCACCGTGTTGGCGTTGCCGTAACTGGCGCTCGAATTGATTTCACCGGCCAGGTACAGGCTGGTGCCACCCAATACGAGGACACCCAGCACTGCCGTGAAAACCAACAACATTATATTTTTGATAACGGTCATGGCGAGGAACTCCTGATGACGCTTCATTAAGTCGACTGAGGACTTGGAATCGAACGGTTATTGGCTTCCTTGGCAACGAGTCCTAACAAATTGGGAACATCCAGAATCAGCGCAACCGCGCCGTTGCCCAGGATCGTGAATCCCCCGAGCCCATGGGCTTCACCGAACACTTTGCCGAGTGGCTTGATTACGGTTTGAAACTCCCCCTGCAAGCGATCAACCACCAGGCCGGCACGCAGCCCCGCGTAGTGCACGACAACCACGTTTTCTCGGCTGCCGGCCGGTTCTTGCACATCAAACATGTCCCGCAGCCGCAGGATCGGCAGCACATCGCCACGCAGGTCGAGGTAGCCCGCGTCAGCATCCCGCCCAGAGGCGAGCTCGATGCACTCCTCCACCATGTTCAGCGGGATGACATAAGAACCCTTGCCGACGCCGATCAGAAACCCGTCAATGATCGCCAGCGTCAGCGGCAAACGGATGCGCACCGTCGTGCCCAGCCCTTCTTCGCTTTCCAGGCTCACACTGCCGCGCAACGCCGTGATATTCCTTTTCACCACGTCCATGCCGACCCCTCGGCCGGACAGGTTGCTGACCTGATCGGCCGTGGAAAACCCGGGTTCGAAAATCAAATTCAGAATGTCTTTGTCTGGCAGTACCTGACCTTCAGCCACCAGGCCACGCTCGCGGGCCTTCGCCAGGATTTTGTCCTTGGCCAATCCGCCGCCGTCGTCCGACACTTCGATGACGATACTGCCGGACTCGTGATAAGCATTCAGGCGTACGGTGCCCTGCTCGGGCTTGCCCCGCAGCAGGCGAGTGGACGCGGCCTCGATGCCGTGGTCCATGGCATTTCGCACCAAGTGCGTGAGCGGGTCACCGATCCGCTCGACGACGGTTTTGTCCAACTCGGTTTCGCCGCCGCCAATGCGCAATACGATGTCTTTGCCCAATTCTTTGGACACGTCGCGTACCACTCGCTGGAAACGCGTGAAGGTTGCTCCGATCTGCACCATGCGCAGGGTCAACGCCGAATCACGGACCTCTTCAACCAACCGAGACAACAGACTGGTGGCCTCGATCATCTCGCCTATGCCGCTACGCACCGCCACCAGATTGGCGCCGGCACCGGCGATGATCAGCTCACCGACCAGGTTGATCAGTTGATCCAGCTTGGCGGCATCGACCCGAATCAGATTGCCATCGTTACTCGCGGTGCCTTTACCGGCCTTGATCGACGGCGCGGCCGCATCCGGCAGTGCGTCAAGTTCACCCCGCGGTTCGGCCGCTGCCGGCTGCCCCTCTTGGGCGACGAGCACGGCTTGCGACGCCGTCAGGCTGGCGCAGCGAACCAGTAACTCAAGCAACTCGTCATTGCCTTCCGGCAGTGCGTCGATGTGCGCCCGACACGTTTGCACAGAGGCGTGCGGCGCGAGGATCTGCACGAGCGCGTCATCGCGAACAAAGTCAAACGCGCCGTCGATGACCTCCCGGGAGGCGTCGCTGGCCAGCGCCAGCTCAAAGCCCAGGTAGTTGGTTTCCGGGTTCATGGACGCGATAGGCGGCAACGCGTCGAACAGCGTGACGGTCTGCAGCAACCGTCCCAACGTGCTCAGGTAGCGCAGGAATGCCAAGGGGTCCATGCCATTGCGCAACACATCCGGACCAAAGCGCAGGGACAAATGCCAGTGGCCGGGGCCGGTATCCTGGGTATCCTGGGCATCCGCCGACAGCGGGCCTTGATGGGCCGGTGCCGCCGTCGCTACCGAGGCGTCCAGGTACAAGGCGAGCCGGTCAACCAGACGAAGGCCTCGGACCTGCAAAGGTTCGTCCAACCGATCCAGGTTGCCATCTTCGGCCAGCAGGTCGATCAATTGAGCGATGTGGTCACGGGCGTCGAGAAACAACGCACTCAGCGCCTCATCGACGCGGACCTCCAGGCTACGTACCCGGTCCAGCACGCTTTCAGCGACATGGGTGAACTCAACGATGGGCATCAAGCCAAACAAGCCGGCCGAACCTTTGATGGTGTGGGCCACCCGGAACAGGCCATTGATGGTGTCCATGTCGTGGGGAGACTGCTCGATCTGCAGCAGCGCGTCTTCCATCTGCAACAGCAGCTCGCGACTTTCAGCGATGAAGGTCTGCAGCACGTCGTCCATGTTCATAGGCTGGGCCATGGGATCAGGCTCCGCTCGATTGGGCGATAGCCGTATTGGAGAAGAAGTCCTCAAGACCGCTGAGCCGCAACGCTTCAATGACCGTCGGGCTATGGTTGCTCAGCAGCAGTTGCGCGCCCTCCCTGAGGGACTCGCGTTTGATGAGGATCAACAATTGCAAACCGGCGCTGTCCAGTTCGTCGACGTTGGACAAGTCCAATTCGACCTCATGGGCCAGCGGAAACAGCGACAACAACACGTCTTTTTGTTCACTGGCCGTGTAGATCGTCAGAGGGCCTTCCATGACCTGGATTCGACGCAGCATCGGGACGGGACTATTCATGGAAACCTCCTGGCCAGCGGTCGCCGGCCATCGCTAGGGCAAAATCAACTTGGAGACCGCGGTGAGCATCTGCGCCGGCTGAAAGGGCTTGACCATCCAGGCCTTGGCGCCGGAGGCCTGGCCTTGCTGCTTCATCGCATCGCTGGCTTCCGTGGTCAGCATGATGACGGGCGTGAATTTGTAGGCCGGCAACAGCCTGGCGGCCTTGACGAAGCTGAGACCGTCCATGTTGGGCATGTTCACGTCACTGACAATCAGGTGAATTTTGCGTCCATCCAGTTTGCTCAGCGCATCTTTGCCATCACAGCCTTCGATCACGTCGTAACCTGCGCCTTTGAGCGTGATGCTCACCACCTGCCGGATGGATGCCGAGTCGTCGACGATCAGAATGGTTTTGCTCATCGGAAAAGCTCCTCTAGAAAAAGGTGATTTCGCTGGCGTCGGCCTTGGCGTGTGGCTTGCCACCGTGAATAGCGTGTTGCTCAGGCATGGTGTAAGCCGTTGCAAGCTCTTGCAGCCATTGCTCACTGAGCATCGGGGCAAGGGCATGCCCGCTCAGGCTCGATTGGTGACGCTGATCTAACTGCTCCTGCAACTTGCCCAGGTCACGAGTGATCAATGTCAGCATTTGGCTGACGCGGTCCTGAAACTGCAGGGCCACCAACACCTGGGCTATTTCGTCGGCGACCGTTGCACTTTGCTGCTGCAGGTCATGGCTGTTACGCACAATGGTCTGGGCGTTGCCGCGAAAATGCTCGATAACCTGCGAGACCACCCGCTCCGAGTCGGCGAGGGTCAAGGTGTCTTGTTCGGCGTGGTGGCGGGACATTTGCACCGTGCGTGCAATCGCGGCGTTGACGGTAATCACCGTTTCACTGATCTTGCGCCCGGTCTCGCCGGACATACTCGACAACTTACGCACCTCATCGGCGACCACCGCAAAACCTCGCCCCGCGTCACCGGCACGGGCAGCTTCGATGGCCGCGTTGAGGGCCAGCAGGTTGGTCTGGCTGGCGATGTCGCCGACAAACTTGGCCATCTGCTGAAGTTGCTCAGTGAAGCTGGACAGCTGCATGACCTCTTTGAGTTCGTTCTCTTTATTGGAAAGCGCAGCACGCAGGGCCAGTACGATGGAATTAAGGTCACGTTGGCCGACTTCCAGTAAGTCGACCAGTTGCTGGGAAGCATCCTGGCCACCAAGGCTGGACACGCTGTGACTGATGTTTGCTGACAGCGTGCCGAAACGCTCGCTGAGCTTGAGGATGGCGGTTTCGCTGAGCTGGCGGGCGGCTTCTATCTGCCGGGACCAGACCGGAAGCACGCCCTGGCATACGTCTGCCAGGCCCGAATCGACGGCCAGTGCCACCGAGCCCGCGACCGGTTGCTCAAGCGGCTGGCACAGGCGGCGCCAATGCGCCTGGTGCGTGCGGTGTGCCCAAAGCCCCAGACCGATGCAAACCAGCAACACCACGCCCCCCGCGCCCACAGCCCTTGCGCCGAAGCCGTCGCTGTAGGCCACCGCAAGGCCGCCCAACAGGCCCGAAAAAGCGACGGGAAACATCGTCAAAGCAGCCGAAGGGGTGGGGGTCTGTTCGCTCACGATGTGTCTCCCAGTCAACGCAATCCTGACCGGTTGATCGGTGGTTAGATTGCTTGAGAGAGATACTGGCTAAATAATGGCATGACGACCATCAGACCATCCCTATTCTAGGGTAGGGATACCGGAAAATCGGGTAGGAAAATCCCTACCCAAATGTGCCGTTCAAGAAATACCCAAGGTCATGGCGAACCGAACAATGTCGGCGGTGGAGCTGAACCCCATCTTGTCCATCAGCCGGGTTTTGTGGGTACTGACGGTCTTGTTACTGATGACCAACTGTTCGGCGATCTGGTTGACGCTCATGCCGTGAGCCAGCAAACGCAGGATCTGGAACTCTCGATCGGAGAGGCTTTCGACAAAGGTCTGTTGCTTCAAGCCACTGCTTTGCAGCGCGATCTGTTCTGCCAGCGCGGGGTCGAGGTAGCGTTGACCGCTGACGACCCTGCGTATGGCCACCAGCAAGGTCTCGGGATCTCGGTCTTTGGTGAGATAACCGAGTGCTCCGGCGCGCAGTGCACGTTGGGCAATGTGGATTTCGTTATGCATGCTCAACACCAAAATCGGCAGCGTTGGGTACTGGGTATGCAGACGCGCGATCAAAATCTCGCCACTGATGCCTGGCATGTTCATGTCCAGGAGCAACAGGTCGATCTCGACCTGACGCAACAATTCAATCAGTTGCGTGCCACTCTCGGCTTCGGCCACTACCTGGACGTCGGCGACCAGCATGAACAACTGCTTGAGCCCCTCGCGCATGATGGTGTGGTCATCGGCGATCAGCATGCGAATCATCAATACGTTTCCTTGTGCATTGGAATGAACGCCTGGACAGTCGTGCCCTGTCCGGGATGGCTGAAAATGATCACTTTGCCGCCCAACATCAGGCCACGTTCACGCATCCCGGCCAAGCCCAACGTCTTGCCGCCGACCACGTCCGGGTCAAACCCCTTGCCGTTATCCTGAATTTCCAGCAACCAATGCGTCTCCTGCGGGCTCAGGGTGACGCTGACCTGTGTCGCGCTGGCGTAGCGGGCGATATTGGTCAACGACTCCTGCACGATGCGGAACGCGGCGGTAACGTGGCTTTCAGGCAGCGTCAGAGGAATTATAGGCAGGTGCAGTACACACGGAACCTGGGTCAAGGTGACGAATTCGGTCGTCAGCCATTCAAGCGCAGAGACCAGCCCCAGGTTCAACGCGGACGGTCGCAAGCTGGTAGAAACATTGCGCACGACCTGGATCGTTTTATCGGTCAGCACCATCAACCGCTCAACTTGGGGGGTGAGTTCAGGCGTCGTGGCGCCAAACTGGAAGCGCAATAACGAGATGCCCATGCGCAGTGCTGTCAGGTGCTGGCCCAGCTCGTCATGGATCTCCCTGGCGATCAGTTTGCGCTCCTCTTCGCGCGCCGTTTCGCGGCGGGTCGACAGGTCACGCAATTGTGCATTGGAGTTGGCCAGGCGCCGCTCGGCAGCACGCAACCTGGAGATATCGCGCCCCACCGCCAGTACGCTGACCACCCGCTTGCCGTCCACTTCGGGAACGAAGTGGATCAGCACCACTTTGGGCGCAGTCTTCAATCCCGAGAGTCGAAACTCCTGCTCCGTGGCTTTATTCTCTCGAATCACCTGAGCCACCAATTCGCAAAACAACTGGGACTGGTTATTGAGAGGGGCCACCGCGTCCATGGGCATTCCTGTCAGCTCCGGTGCGGCTGCGCCCACCCATTCTTTCAACCGTGCATTGACGTAGAGCACGTAGCCATGAGCACTTAACCGAGCGACAGCATCCGGGCTGTTTTCAACCAGCGCATTGATATCGTGCTGGCGTTCGAGCTCCTTCTGGCGAGCCCTGACCAACAGGGTAATGTCGCGGCCAATCACCAATATCCGTGAGCCCGCACCCGCAGTATCAGCCACTGGCACCAGGGTTAAATGCACGTGCCGCACCTCATTGCGAAGCACCATGCCCTCATCGGCCTCCACCACCCGCCCGGCGGTCATGCACTGCTCGCAGAGCCCCTGGATTTTTTGCGCATTTAAACGACCGAATATCGATTCGAGCGCCGCGCCGGTGACATCACCATGGGATTTGCCCAGCGCGTTTAACAACGCGGGGTTGGCCTCGACGCACTGCAGCCCGCTGGCCGGCGTCACCTCCAGCAGACAGAGCATATCCAGGGTGTGGTCGAAAATATTGCGGTAACGGCGCTCGCGCTCGCGCAGAAGTGATTCCGAGCGCCAGCGCTCAATAGCAATCGCAGCAATGTGGCACATCTGGCGCACGCGTTGAATTTCGCGCTCATGCGGCGCAGCGCCGAAAGGCTGGGATAACTCGAAAGTGCCCAGCACCTGGCCTTGTTTGTCGACGATGGGTTCGGACCAGCAGGCCGCAGGCATGCGCGCAGCCGCGCCGACATGTTCGGCCCCTACGAGCTGCACGCCGCAGGATCTGTGGGGCAAGGCCAATTGCAGATAACCCACGAGTAACGCCAGCGTTTCCTGCAGAGAAGCGCCCATGGCCATGTTTTCGAAAATACCCAGACGCTCGTCTTCCAGCACCTGCTGTTTGCGCATCTCCGTAATGTCGTGGGCCAGCGCCAGCACACCGATCACCGCGCCGGTATTGCTGCGCTCGGCCATCAGGCTGACCGCACAACTCACATAGTCGTTGCCATCAGCAATCGTCCAGGTGTTTATAAATTGCGCCGTTTCGCCCGTTTCCAAAACATGCCGCAATTGGCTCAGATAGTCACCCGCGTGCGCGTCAGGACGCGTGCCGATCGACTCGGCATAAGTCATTCCGGTCAACAGCAGAAAGGCCGGATTGACGTAGGCGCGCTGCAGGTTGCAGTCGTAACGCACGATGATATTCGGCGAGTTTTCCGCCAGCGTGAGAAATTTCAGCTCGCTGCCCATCAGCGTTTCGCGAAGCTGCCAGTTCTCGGTGATGTCTTCCAGTTGAGACACAAAGCAGGACGGTTGCCCCTGCTCGTCGCGCACCATCCCGACCGTCAACCTGACCCAGACCACCTGCCCGTTGCGGTGGATATAACGTTTATGCAGCGTGGCGCCATGCCTGGCACCGCGAATCAACTCTTCAATCAATTGCTTGCCGACGTCGCGGTCTTCGGGATGGGTCAGGGCCATGAAGGTCGTGGTTTGCAACTGCGCTTCGCTGTAGCCAAGCAGTGTGCAGGTGACGCCATTGGCCCTCAGCCAACGTCCGTCCAGAGCAACCAGCGCCAACCCCGTACCGGAAGAGTCAAAAATGGACCTAAGGGGAATATCAGCGAAACGTTCGTTTCCCGGATAAGGCGCCGCAGAGGCCATAACGGGGGTAATTTCAACAATAAAATAATGCGCCTGCCACCGCGTCATGGCTACGCTCAACCGACCTGACCCGGTGGCGGCGGCGTCGAAAAAAGCGCGTTCGTTGCCCTCCGCTTGTTTAACCGCAGCATAAAAAAGCCCGTGGTCTTCAGGCCGCAGCAGTGAAAGAAACTCGCCGGCCACGTCAGGGCATACCGCCTGTTGGCGCTGCACCTCCAGGAACGCCGGGTTGCCGGTGATAACCCTGGCATCGCGGTCCAACGCCACAACCACTCCCGAAAGACAGCCAAGCACGCTCTCGAGGGTTTTCAGCATCCCTTCATCAGCCATCACAGCTCCCAGAAGCATCCGTTGCCAATCATTCTTCCCGCCGGGAAATGCCGCATCACAACAATAATAAAAAGATTATTAGCCCCGGTTAAATAAGACCTTAGTCATCAACTAAAAACGCTGTCACTCAACCCGGTCAATTGAATACCTGCCTGGCGAGTCTAGCAAAGCCACGGTTGAACGAAGAAAATTAGCCAGGCAACGCAAAACATGCCTCGCGAGACCGCCAGTCCGCGCTCTACGCGGCAGCCACCCTGGCGTTGCTCGCACGTCGGCCACTTGAAAAACTTGGCGATCAATTAATATTAATCCGACGCTATAACGAATTAAGCCCGCGAGAATGAGCATCAACTTTAGAGCGCCGACTTAATTGCCAGAAACCGCCATTTTTGGAAGAACGTAATAGGGGGACGGTCGGCTTGGTATTGTGCAACCGCTTCCATAGAAAAAAGGCGCCTGTTTCAGGCGCCTTTTTCCTATGTTTGGCCGTGCCGGTAGAACCGATCCAGCAACGCCGGTAACCCCGCCCGCCATGCCCGTGGCTTGATGCCAAAGGTGTGGAGGATTTTCTTGCAGGCCAGCACCGCATGTTGCGGTTCATCGGCCGCATCCGGCCGTGCCGCGTGGGCCTGGGCGGTCGGGGACTCGATCGCCAGCGGATGGTAGTTGCGCGCTTCGGTGAGAATCGCCTGGCCGAGCGCCAATGGCGTGGTCGCCTCATGGCCGGCGTAGTGATACGTGCCCCACAGCGGCGCCGCGCAATCGAGTTGCTTGAGCACTGAGATGACTACCCGTGCGGCATCATCCACTGGCGTCGGGTTACCGCGTCGGTCGTCGGCCATCAGCAATTCATCCGGCTTCTCGGCACGGGCCAGGAAGCGCCCCAGGGTGCCGTCGACGCTGTCATCCAGCAGCCAGCCAAAACGCAGCATCACGTGTTGCGGGCAGGTGGCGCGCACGCTTTGCTCAATGCGCCACAACGCCTGGCCACGCAGGCCCAGGGGCACCGGCTCGTCCTTTTCGCTGTAGGCGGTGGCACGCGAGCCATCGAACACGCGGTAGCTGGACGGTTGCAGCAAGGTGATGTTGTGGTGTTGGCACAGTTCGGCCAGGCGCTCGATCGCGAACTCCTGGGCAGCCAAGCGGGTTTCGCTGACCGCTTCGGCCTGGAACCAGTCGAAATAGTAGGCGAGGTTGATCAACGCATCGGGACGGGTGTCGTCGAGCAATTGGGTGAGGCTTGCGGCATCCCAGCCGTCTTGGGGCGGTTTGGGTGCGAGGAAACCAATGTCTTCCTCTGCACCGAGGCGAATCAGCGCCTGCCCGAGGGCATTCCCGCCGCCCAGTAACATAAGGCGCATTCGCATAGAGTGTGCAGGCCCGGTCTGTTTGGAACGATGGTTATTATCGGCGGCCTTGTGAGCCATGCCGTGGGTGTTTGCCAGAATCGTTGCATTTTGCGGGTTTGTAGCGCAACCGTCACTTATAAAGTGCGGGGTTGCAAGTTGCACCGGTCGGCCGCATAAATTGTGAATGAGCCTTCCCGAATCAACGGACACGGTCCTGGACGGTTTCCACCCCGCCGTCAGCGCCTGGTTCCGCAGCACGTTCCCCTCGGTGACCCGCGCCCAGGCCCAGGCCTGGCCGTTGATCCGCCAGCGCCGCTCGACACTGATCGCCGCGCCCACCGGCTCCGGTAAAACCCTGACGGCATTCCTCGCGGTGCTGGACGACCTGGTGCATCAGGGCCTGGCCAACGGCGGGCAACTGCCGGATGAAACGTTGGTGGTGTATGTATCGCCGCTCAAGGCGCTGTCCAACGATATCCAGATCAACCTGCAAAACCCACTGGCCGGTATCACCGCGCAGTTGCAGGGCATGGGCCTGCCGCCGCTTGCGATCCGCACCGCCGTGCGCACCGGCGACACCCCGCAAAAAGACCGTGCGCAGATGCGCAAACGCCCGCCGCATATTCTGGTGACCACCCCCGAATCGCTCTATGTGCTGCTCGGCTCGGACTCCGGCCGGCACATGCTCGCCAGCACCCGCACGGTGATCATCGACGAAATCCACGCCATCGCCGCCGGCAAACGCGGCAGCCACCTGGCCCTCAGCCTGGAACGCCTGCAAGGCTTGTGCAGCGAGCCGCTGACCCGCGTCGGCCTGTCGGCCACACAAAAGCCTATCGAGGCGGTGTCGCGCTTTTTAGTCGGCACTGGCCGTGAATGCGCCGTCGTCGATATCGGCCACGCCCGCCCCCGCGACCTGGGTATTGAAGTGCCGCCGGTGCCGCTGTCGGCGGTGATGGCCAATGACGTGTGGGAATTGGTCTACGACCGCCTCGCCACGCTCGCCCGCGAACACCGCACCACCCTGATCTTCGTCAACACCCGACGCCTGGCCGAACGCCTGGCCCGGCACTTGAGCGAGCGCCTGGGCAAGACCTGCGTCGCCGCCCACCATGGCAGCCTGGCCAAAGAAATGCGCCTGGACGCCGAGCAACGGCTCAAGGCCGGCGAGCTGCAAGTACTGATCGCCACCGCGTCGCTGGAGTTGGGGATTGATATTGGCGATGTCGACCTCGTCTGCCAGATCGGCTCACCTGGCTCGATCAACGGCTTTTTGCAACGGGTCGGCCGCTCCGGCCACCAGGTCGGCGGCACGCCCAAGGGCCGCCTGTTTGCCACCACCCGCGACGACTTGATCGAATGCGCCGCCTTGCTCGACTGCGTGCGTCGGGGCGAGCTGGACACCTTGCACATCCCGGTCGCGCCGTTGGACGTACTCGCCCAACAGATCATCGCCGAAGTCAGCGCCCGTGAATGGACGGAGCAGGCGCTACTGGCGCTGATCCAGCGCGCCGCGCCCTACGCCAACCTCGACCCGCGCCACTACCAGGCGCTGTTGCAGATGCTCGCCGACGGCTATAACGGCCGCCAGGGCATCCGCAGCGCCTACCTGCACCGCGACGCCGTAACCCACACCCTGCGCGGCCGCCGTGGTGCCAGGCTGACCGCCGTGACCAGCGGCGGCACCATCCCGGATAACGCTGACTACAGCGTGTTGCTTGAACCTCAGAGCTTGAATATCGGCAGCGTCAACGAAGACTTCGCGGTCGAAAGCATCGCCGGGGATATCTTCCAGCTCGGCAACACGTCCTACCGGATCTTGCGGGTCGAGGCGGGCAAGGTACGCGTCGAGGATGCCCATGGCCAACCGCCGACCATCCCGTTCTGGCTCGGTGAAGCACCGGGGCGCAGCCATGAATTGTCGGCGGCCGTGGCGCGTTTTCAGGCGCAGTTGGACGCGCTGCTCAGCGCCACACCCGGCGACCTGCAACCCGCTCAGGACTGGCTCACCGCCAGCCTTGGCCTGAACCACGCCAGCGCCGAACAAATCCTCGATTACCTGGCCCGCGCGCGCCTGGCCCTTGGTGCCCTGCCGTCCCAGGACACGTTGATCATGGAGCGCTTTTTCGACGCCTCCGGCGGCACCCAATTGATCATCCATACACCGTTCGGCAGCCGCCTCAACCGCGCCTGGGGCCTGGCCCTGCGCAAGCGTTTTTGCCGCACCTTCAATTTTGAATTGCAGGCGGCGGCCAGTGAGAATGCGATCGTGCTGTCGCTGTCCACCAGCCACAGCTTTGAGCTGGATGAGGTGTGGCGCTACCTGAACAGCAACAGCGCCGAGCACATCCTGATCCAGGCGGTGCTGGATGCGCCACTGTTCGGCGTGCGCTGGCGCTGGAATGCCAGTGTGGCCCTGGCATTGCCGCGTTATACCAGCGGGCGCAAGGTCGCGCCGCAGATCCAGCGCATGAAGAGCGAAGACCTGATTGCCAGCGTGTTTCCCGACCAGATCGCCTGCCTGGAAAACCTCGCCGGCGAACGTGAGATACCCGAACACCCGCTGGTGGAACAAACCCTCGACGACTGCCTGCACGAAGCCATGGACAGCGAAGGTTGGCTGACCCTGTTGCGGCGCATGGAACGCGGCGAGGTGCGCCTGATCAGCCGCGACCTGCCCGCGCCCTCGCCCATGGCCGCGGAAATTCTCAGCGCGCGCCCCTACACCTTTCTCGACGACGCCCCGCTGGAAGAACGCCGCACCCAGGCGGTGCTCAACCGGCGCTGGAGCGACCCGCACAGCACCGACGACCTCGGCGCACTGGATGCCGAAGCCATCGCCGGCGTGCGCGAGGAAGCGTGGCCGGCCCCCAACAGCCTGGACGAAATGCATGAGGCGTTGATGAGCCTGGCCTGCATCGCCGCGGATGAGGTCACGCCGCAATGGGCCCAGTGGCTGCATGCCTTGGCCAAGGGCGGGCGCGCCTATCAACTCAAGAATGGCCTTTGGGTCGCCGTGGAGCGCTTGAGTTGTGTGCAGGCGATCTACCCCAACAACCTGCCGTTGCTGCCGGGCTTCGATGAGCCCTGGACTGTCGAGGATGCGCTGGCGGAAGTGCTGCGTGCCCGCCTTGGCGGGTTTGGCCCGCTGAGCCTGAGCGAGATTGCAGCGCCGCTGGCCCTGCCGGTGGCAGACGTCACGCCGGCACTGGCGCGCCTGGAACAGGAAGGCTACGTGCTGCGCGGCCGTTTCAGCCCCGGCGCCACGCACGAGCAATGGTGTGAGCGGCATCTGCTCGCGCGGATTCATCGCTACACGGTCAGGCGCCTGCGCCGGGAAATCGAGCCGGTGGCATTGCAGGACTTCATGCGCTTTTTGTTCGATTGGCAGCACCTGTCCGACGGCACGCGCGGCCACGGCAGTGCGATGTTGCCGCAGATTGTCAGCCAGTTCGAAGGCTACGCTGCCGCCACGTCGGCCTGGGACAGTGACTTGCTCAGCGCTCGACTCAAGGATTACACCTCGACCTGGCTCGACGAGTTGTGCCGCAGCGGCAAACTGGTGTGGACGCGCTTGAGCAACAAGGCCAGCGCCATTGCGCTGCGCAGTACGCCCGTGGTGCTGCTGCCCCGCAGCCAAGTGCCGTTGTGGAGCGGCCTGACCGAACTCACCGACAGCACCACGCTGTCGCCCAAGGCGCAGAAAGTCCACTTGGCCCTGCGCGAACACGGCGCGCTGTTTTTCGATGAGCTGGTGCACGAGGCCCATCTGCTGCGCAGCGAACTGGAGATCGCATTACAGGAACTGGTAGGCGCGGGGCTGGTGAACGCCGACAGCTTCGCCGGCCTGCGCGCCCTTACCACACCCGCCAGCAAGCGCCTGGCGCGCAGCAGCCGGCGCGGGCGCGGGGCGTATGTCGGCGGCATGGACGACGCCGGGCGCTGGGCCTTGGTGCGCCGCTCGTCCGCCGCCGCCGGGCCGCACTCGGCGGAGACGTTGGAGCACGTGGCGCTGACCTTGCTGCGCCGCTATGGCGTGGTGTTCTGGCGGCTGCTGGAACGCGAGGCGGATTGGCTGCCGAGCTGGCGCGAACTGCTGCACACCTTCCATCGGCTGGAGGCGCGCGGCGAGATTCGTGGCGGGCGGTTTGTCAGCGGGCTGGCGGGCGAGCAGTTTGCGCTGCCGGAAGCCATCCCGTTGTTGCGCGAAGTACGGCGCAGGCCGCATGACGGCAGTTTGATTGCCGTGTGCGGGGCTGATCCGCTGAACCTGGTGGGCACACTGCTGCCGGGGAACAAGGTGCCGGCGGTGAGCGGCAATCGGATTGTGTACCGTGACGGCGTGCCGGCGGCGGTGATGGTCGGCGGCAAGCAGCAGATTCTGCTGGAGCAGGATCTGCGGGCGATTCAGGAGAAGTTGATCAGGCATTGAAGTGGGTTGGCTTTGAGGGCCTCTTCGCGAGCAAGCCCGCTCTCACATTTTGACCGTATTCCAACCCTGTACTCGGTCGAGTGTGGGAGCCGGGCTTGCCCGCGATGAGGCCCGACCAGCCGTCCCATAGCTACTGGGTACGCGGCTGCTCCGTCAACACCCGCGACGCCGGCACCTCTTCATCCGGCTCATCCACCCGCGCCGTGCGCTTGGGCAACAGCACCTGCTGTGGATAAGTCTGCGCGAAGTGCACCGCATCGCAGTTATCCACAAGCTTTTTCAAGCGCTGGTTAAACGCGCGACTCACCGCATATTGCCCGCCCGACACCGTTCGGAATTGCGCGGTGAGCACCACGCCGTTGAGGTCCATCTTGTCCACGCCAAAGACTTCCAGCGGCCCTTGCAGGTTGTACTTGAGGAACACGTCATCGCCGATCGATTGCCCGGTCTCGCGGATCAGTTCCACGGCTTTGTCCACATCGGTGTCATAGGTGAACTGCACCGAGAAGAACGCATAGGCAAATTGCCGCGACTGGTTGGTGACCGCCTTGATCTGCCCGAACGGCACCGAGTGCACGAACCCCTTGCCGTCGCGCAGGCGCAGGGTGCGGATGGTCAGGCCTTCGACGGTGCCGGCGTGGCCGGAGTCGAGCACCACCCAGTCGCCGATGGACAACGTGTCTTCGATGATGATGAACAGGCCCGTGATGACGTCCTGTACCAGTTGCTGGGAACCGAAACCGATGGCCAGGCCGACCACACCGGCACCGGCCAGCAGCGGCGCCACGTTAATGCCAAGGTTGGCCATCGTGGTGATCGCGCAAATCACCACCAGCACAATTTTCACCGCGTTACGCAGCAGCGGCAGGATGGTTTTGACCCGCGTGCTCGGCTGGCGGCTGGAGCGTTTGTTCACCGGTGGCTTGAGCGCCTCCTGGATCGCGGTGTCGAGTACCACCCAGAACAACCAGGTCATCAGCAGGATCAGGCCGATACTGCTGAGCGAATCGCTGATCGCCCGGCCGACTGCGTTGCGCTGGGCAAATTCGAACAGCGACACGCCCCAGATGCGCCCAAGCAGTTCGATAAAGGCGATGGCCATCGCAATGCGCAAGATCGCGTGTAGCAGGCTGAGGAAGCGCTCCTTGTAGGCACTGCTGCGTTGGATCGCCACCTGGCTGCGGGACTTGAACAGGTGCTGTAAAACCGTGCTGAGGAACACCGTGCCGATCAACAGAATCGTGGTGAACAGCGCGCAACGCAGCGCCTTCTGGTTGTCGTCACCGGCACCGATCAGGTTGATTGCCGAGACCAGCACCATCAACAGAATCGGCCAGTACCACAGCCCGGAAAACACCCGCAGCGATTGCTGCAGCGCCGGGTGCTTGAGGCGCTGGGCCAACGGCCGGTTGCGGATCAAATGCGCGACCGGGCGACGCAGACGCACCACCAGCACGCCGAAAATCACCGCGGCAAACAGGCCGGTAAAGACCGCGATGCTGCTGGTGATATTGCCGCCGAGCTGGCGGGCGATTTGCGGGCTGGTCAACGCGTCGCTGAGGGCGGCGAGAAAGCCGATCAGGAACAGCGGCTTGGGGCAGTAGTCACGAATGATCTGCACCGCCGGGCGCTTGTGGCCGAGGTTGAACATGACGATCACGCACAACAGCATCGAGGTGGAAAAGATCCCGCTGCTGGTAGCGTAGGCGAAACACAGCGCCAGCGCGCGCCCCACTGACGTGGGTAAAAAGTGGCTGACGTAGAGGGTCAGCGGCAGGCAGATCAGCGCCGGGATCGTATACGGCAACACATACCCAAGCACCGCTTGCAGACGCGCGCGCCGCTCGACGAAACGCCGCCGACTCAAGCGCCGCACGATGACGCGCGCCAGCAGTGTCAACACCGCAAAGGCCCCCGCCCACACGCCGGACAGCAACAGGAAATCGCCTGCCACGCTCCACGGCGAACGTTCGGCGGTCTGGTTGACCAGGCGCCCCACTTCATCCGCCGCACGGTCGGCGCGCAAGCGCCAGGCGTCAATGAGGTTCTGATTGAGGTCGAGTTTGTCCTGCACGTCGTCAATGCTGGAGCTGATGGCCCCCAACAGGCCGCCTTCCACCAACAGCTCGGGCTTGGTTTCGGCTGCGGCTGTGGCCGGTGCGGCGGCGGGCGCCGGTGTCGCGGCTTGCAACGCACCATTGCCAAAGAACAGCAGCGCGCCAAACAGTAATGCAGTTTTTAGATTCAGCAAAACACCGGGCTCCATCAGCAAGGTCTGTAAGGAACTGACGGGTTTGAGCCTTGATCGTTCCCCCCGTTCGGCACCTTTGCGCCCAGGGCAAATATCAAATGCCGATCGCTGCCTTTTTCCGCATAGGCCAAACCCAGACACTGCGCTCCTGAATCACACCCACCGGAGTTGCAGCCATGCCTATTGCGTTGCTCGCGCTGACCCTCAGCGCTTTTGCCATCGGGACCACCGAGTTCGTCATCGTTGGCCTGTTACCCACAATCGGCGCCGATCTCGGCGTTGACCTGCCGTCCGCCGGCCTGTTGGTCAGCCTCTATGCCCTGGGCGTAGCCATCGGCGCGCCAGTGCTCACTGCCCTCACCGGCAAGGTGCCACGTAAATTACTCCTGCTGTCGCTGATGGTGCTGTTTACCCTCGGCAACCTGCTGGCCTGGCAGGCACCGAGCTATGAATCGCTGGTACTGGCGCGGATCGTCACCGGCCTGGCCCACGGGGTGTTTTTCTCGATTGGCTCAACCATCGCCACCAGCCTGGTGCCGAAGGAAAAAGCCGCCAGTGCGATTGCGATCATGTTTACCGGCTTGACCGTCGCGCTGGTCACCGGCGTGCCGCTGGGCACCTTTATCGGCCAGCACTTCGGCTGGCGGGAAACCTTCCTCGCCGTCTCGGCGCTGGGTGTGCTCGCCTTTATCGGCAGTTTGATCTACGTGCCGAACACCATCGCCCACAGCAAGCCCGCATCCCTGCTGCAACAACTGCAGGTGCTCAAGCAGCCGCGCTTGTTGCTGGTGTACGCCATGACCGCCATCGGCTACGGCGGTTCGTTTATCGCGTTTACCTTCCTGGCCCCCATCCTCCAGGACATCGCGGGCTTCAGCGCCGGCACTGTGAGCCTGGTATTGCTGGTGTATGGCATCTCGGTAGCCGCCGGGAATATCTGGGGCGGCAAGCTGGCGGACAAACGCGGCCCGATCAGCGCGTTGACAATCATCTTTGCGCTGCTCGCCGCGGTGCTGTTCATCCTGTCCCTGACCGCCAGCAACCCATGGTTGGCGCTGGCCACCGTCTGGGTGTGGGGCGCAGTCGCGTTCGGCAACGTGCCGGGCCTGCAGGTGTACGTGGTGCGCCAGGCCGAACATCACACGCCACAGGCGGTGGATGTGGCCTCGGGCTTGAACATCGCCGCGTTTAACCTGGGAATCGCCGGGGGCGCGTGGGCCGGCGGCTTGATCGTGGCGCACATGGGGCTGATCCATACCGCATGGATCGGCGGCCTGGTGGTGTTGGTCGCCCTCGCGCTGACCGCCTGGAGCGGACGCCTTGACCGACGGGGACCGGTGTATGCCGAGCCCTCGACGCGCGTGATGGCCGGCCACTGATCCCGCCGTGTCTTGAGCGTGCCGTCCGTAGGAAGGTGGAAACTTTCCTCGAAACATCGCAGTCAGCCTTAAACGGGGGCCACGCCCCCACTCTTTCACAGGAGCAATCATGGCTGCGATTCCCGACTGGGTGCCCATTACCCCCAGCGTCGCCATCACGCGCTTCACGGTGCTGACGGTCAATATCCACAAGGGCTTCACTGCGTTGAATCGACGTTTCATTCTGCCCGAGCTGCGTGAGGCGGTGCGCAGCGTGGGCGCCGATATCGTATTCCTGCAGGAGATTCACGGCACTCACGAACGCCACCCTCAGCACTACAGTGACTGGCCGAACATGCCGCAGTACGAATTCCTCGCCGACAGCATCTGGCCGCAATTCGCCTACGGTCGCAATGCGGTCTACCCGCATGGCGACCATGGCAATGCGCTGCTGTCGAAATTTCAGATCATCCGCTACGACAACCTCGACATTTCGCAAAGCGGCCATGAAAACCGTGGCCTGCTGCATTGTGTGCTGCGCTTGCCCGGCTCCGGGCAGGAGGTGCATGCGATCTGCATGCACCTGGGCCTGCGCGAGGCGCATCGCCAGCAACAATTGCGCTTGCTGGAGCAGCGCATTCGCGAGATCCCCGCCGATACGCCGCTGATCGTCGCCGGTGATTTCAACGACTGGCGCCAGCAGGCTGACCTGAGCGAGAGCGGCCTCAAGGAAGTGTTCGTCGAAACCCACGGCAAGCCCGCCCGAACCTTCCCGGCACGCCTGCCGTTGCTGCCGCTGGATCGCATCTATGTGCGCAATTTGAACATTCGTAACCCCAAGGTGCTGACGACCCGGCCGTGGTCGCATTTGTCTGACCATGTGCCGCTGTCAGTGGAGATCGAGTTATGAACGTTGCGGTAGAACACATCGCCACCGACCAGCCGCCGGATGAAGCGAAAGCGCGTGATCTTGATTACGGCTGGCAGAGCAACAACCAGATCGAGTTGCTGGAAAACGGCGAGGCGTACTTTCCGAGCGTCTTCGACGCCATGCGCAAGGCGCAGCGGGAGATTCTGCTGGAGACCTTTATCCTGTTTGAAGACAAGGTCGGCCATGAGTTGCAGGGCATTCTGATAGAGGCGGCGCAACGTGGCGTGAAGGTGGTGGTCAGCCTCGATGGGTTTGGCTGCGGCGAACTGAGCCCGGCCTTTCTCGGCGAGCTGGCAGCGGCGGGTGTGGAGGTGCAGATGTTTGACCCGGCACCAAAAATGTTGGGGGTTCGCACCAACTGGTTTCGCCGCCTGCATCGCAAGATTGTGGTGGTGGACGCCACCGTGGCGTTTATCGGCGGGATCAACTTTTCTGCCGACCACCTCGGGGATTTCGGCCCCGAAGCCAAACAGGATTATGCGCTGCGATTGACAGGCCCGGCGGTGCCCGACCTGCATCATTTCGCCCTTGCACAAAGTGGTCGCCAGGTGCGCACGCGGCGCGGCTGGCGGCGGCGCCAGCAACGGCCCGCGCTGTGGACAACTGATAATAGCGACGGGCTGGTGCGCCTGATCTACCGCGACAACGTGCAGCATCGCGACGACATCGAAGAAGCGTATATCCACGCGCTGAGCAAGGCCCAGCAACGTGTGGTAATCGCCAACGCGTATTTCTTTCCCGGCTACCGCCTGCTGCGCGAAATTCGCAACGCCGCGCGCCGTGGCGTGCAGGTGCAATTGATCATGCAGGGCCAGCCTGATGTGCTATTGGCCAAGCTGGCGGCGCGCATGCTCTATGACTATTTGCTCAAGGACGGCGTGGTGATTCACGAGTATTGCCAACGCCCGCTGCACGGCAAAGTCGCGCTGGTGGATGACCATTGGAGCACCGTGGGTTCAAGCAACCTCGACCCGTTGAGCCTGTCGCTGAACCTGGAAGCCAACGTGCTGATTCGCGACCGCGCCTTCAACCAACAGCTGTATGAACGCTTGGCCATCCTCGCCAAAGACCATTGCCGGACCATGCCGGAAAACCGCAAGCCACGGCTGTGGCTGTGGCGATTGACCGTCGGTTTCCTGGTATTTCATGTGATGCGCCATTTCCCCGCGCTGACGGGTTGGCTACCGGCGCATAAACCCCGTTTGAAACCATTCCAGAGCCAGCCCGATGAACGCTGATACTGAGGGTTCGCGATTCAAACGCTGGAAGAAGCCGCTGACGATTGGCTTCTTCCTGCTGCTGATCGTGCTGTTCACCCTGCTGGCGCGGCGCATCGACTGGAGCGAAGTGCTGCAGACGCTCGGCGACTTCAAGCTGCGCACATTGTTGATGGCCGGTGGGCTGACCTTGTGCAGTTTCCTCGTCTACGCCAGCTTCGACCTGATCGGGCGCACCTATGTTCGCCAGCCATTGCGCTGGAAGCAGATCTTGCCGGTGGGGATCATCAGCTACGCGTTCAACCTCAACCTGAGCGCGTGGGTCGGCGGGATCGCCATGCGTTACCGGCTGTACTCGCGGCTCGGGGTGAGCACCAGCAATATCGCGAAGATTCTTGGGCTGAGCCTGGCGACCAATTGGTTTGGTTACATGGCATTGGCCGGCGTGGTGTTCAGCAGCGGCTGGGTGACGATGCCGCCGGGCTGGAAGGTCAGCACCGATGCGTTGCAGGGCATTGGTGTGTTGCTGGTGCTGGCCAGTCTCGGGTATCTGGCGGCCTGCCGGTTTTCGAAAAAACGCGCGTGGTCGATCAAAGGCATCGAGATCAATTTACCGTCGCTGCGCATGGCGTGTTTGCAGTTAGCGTTGGGCGCGTTGAATTGGTCATTGATGGCGGCGGTGATCTTTACCTTGTTGCCGGCCAAGTTGGACTATCCGTTGGTGCTGGGGGTCCTGCTGATCAGCGCGATTGCCGGGGTCATCACCCATATCCCGGCCGGGCTGGGGGTGCTGGAGGCGGTGTTTATCGCGCTGATGCAACATGAAGCGTCGCGCGGCAGTTTGCTTGCCGGGTTGATTGCCTACCGGGCGATCTACTTTATTTTGCCGCTGCTGATTGCGCTGGTCATGTACCTCGCGGTCGAAGCCAAAGCCAAAGCGTTGCGGGTGAAGAAAACCCCTGCTTGACCAGGTGTTGAAGGCTCCCCAAAGCGCCGCCGTTATTGGGATTGGATGATGCTCAAGCGCTCGCCCACGACCATCTCGGTAATCCAGTCGACCAGGATCGACGTGTAGGCCTGCTGCGACACCGGATCGCTGAGCGAATGGTCTGCGCCGTCGATGATGCGGTGGGTCAAGGAGTGGGTCTGCTGGCATGCCGCGCGATAGCTCATGATGGTGGCGTGCGGCACATGGTCATCGGTTTGCGATTCGACAATCAGCACATCGCCGGTGAATTGCGCACAGGCATGCAGGGCGCGGTTGGTTTCGGCGTGCACCCGTGTGCTGCGGTAATCCATCAGGTCGGCCTTATCCAGGTCGCGCTTGGGTTTGAGCCATTCCTGATCACGGTAAAGCGCCGGCACCCGCAGCGCCAGCCAACGCACCGGGCGCAATGAGGTGAGAATCGCCGCCAGGTAGCCACCATAACTGGTGCCCACCACCGCCACCGCCGAGGTGTCGATGGCCGGGTGTGACAGCAACCGGTCGTACGCGGCCAACAGGTCGCGCAGGTTGTCTTCGCGAGTGACACGGGACAACGGAATACCGGTGCTCGCATGCCCACGCAGGTCGAACGTCAGGCACACACACCCCAAGCCGGCGATGCCTTTGGCCCGCTCCAGGTCGCGCTCCTGGCTACCGCCCCAGCCGTGCACAAACAGCACGCCTGGGACCTTCGATTTGGGGGTCAGGAACGTGCCGCTCATCTGTTCGTCGTCGATATCGATCGCAATGCTTTCGCTTCTAGCCGTCATAAGAATTAACCGTCACATACTTGAGAAGAAAGTCGCTGTTTTCGGCCGGGCCGCGGTACACCTCAATGGCATCCGCCGGCAGCGCCTGGTCCACGTAGGTTTCCACCGAGGACACACGAATAGCGCGCAGGCCGGGGTTATTGATGAAGCTCTGCAGCGCCGCGACCTCTGCGCTGCTGGCGCCCCCCATGCGCCAGGACTGTTCAAGCACGCCGCTGCGGCGTTGGCCATCACTGTCCAGGCCTTGGGCGATGTCGTAATTGCGTCGTGACGCGTAGAAACCAGGGTAGGCCTGGTTGGCGGCGCTGTCGAAAACCCGCGCCTGCTCGATGGCCTCACGCACGTCGGCGGGCAGGTCGAGCATTAACAAGTCCTCGTAAGCACCGGGCACCACCAGTAAGTCGGAGCCGCCGTAGACGTCTTCGCCCTGCCCGTCCTGAGTGAGGTATTGCTCGCCGCAGTAGCTGAACAGGTGATCGCCGATAAAACTCTGGCCCACGCTATGGGTGACTACCTCGTGCAGGTCTTGCTCCAGCACCACGCCCTCACTGAACAACTGCGCTGCATCGGGCCGGGCCAGCAGGGCCTCGAATGCGTCGACACTGTGGATAACTTCCTGGCCGCGCCCAGCGCAGGCATGCACGGGCTTCAGACGAATCGGCCCGCGACTGAGCAAGCGCCTGGCAGCGGGCCGCGCATCCTGCAACGCGAACACACTGAAACCCTCAAGAACAACGTCGCGCACGCGCTCGCCAAACAACGGCGACCAGCCCTCAGGCGCCGTGGCATCCGGGCTTAACAGGCCATGAGTGATGGCTTTGGTGCAGATAAAATCGTAATCGACATAGCCACCCCACAGGTCTTGCGGCCCTTTTACATTCAGCCGCAGTGCTTGGGCCGCGCCGATCAGGGTTTGCGTGGGCAACAGATACAGGTCACGGTCGCTATGGCGTTGGGGGTCATAGCTGCCGCCGAATTTAAGCCCGAGTATCTGCGCCAGCCATCGCGCCAAGGCGCGGTTGGTGTCGACTTCGTGCTGCGGCGCACCGTCTCTCGTGGAGTGAGCAACCACCCATTTTTTTCGTTGAGTCGGGGTCATGCGTCCCCCTTGGCCATCCTGCCATGTGTGTGTGTGCAGAGAGGGTTGCACGGATCAAGCCAAGGCGCGGCGGAACAGGAGGGTTGTTAAATCAATCCGTTACTGAAAAAGTAATGGCAGTAGGCCTGCCTGATTCTGCACGAAGCCGCGCTAAATACGCGGCGTTCTGCACGACTCGCCCCGCCCTCTTCTCCGGTGCCAGCTAAGATACTGGGCCTATCCACCCATCATGAGAACCCGTTATGGCCAAGCAAGCGCTCATCCTGATCGACATACAAAACGACTACTTCCCCCAGGGCAAGTGGCCGCTCGACGGCGTAGAGGCTGCGGCGGACAAGGCAGCCCAGCTACTGCAGGCGTTTCGTCAGGCGGGCGATGCCGTGATTCATGTACGCCATGAGTTCACCTCCGAAGACGCGCCTTTCTTCACGCCGGGTTCCGAGGGCGCTCACCTGCACGCCAAGGTGCTGAACGAAGGCAGTGAGCCAGTGGTGCTTAAACACTTCGTGAATGCGTTTCGCGGCACCGATCTACAGGCCGTCCTGGAACAACGCGCCATCACCGAAGTGGTGGTGGTTGGGAGCATGAGCCATATGTGCATCGACGGCGTCGTGCGCGCGGCCGCGGACCTGGGCTACAAGGTCACGTTGATTCACGATGCGTGCGCTACGCGGGATCTGGAGTTCAACGGGCAGGTGATTCCGGCGGCCCAAGTGCAGGGGGCTTTTATGGCATCGCTGGGCTTTGCCTACGCCAGCGTGATGTCGGCGGATGAGTATCTGCAGAGCCAAGCGGCGGCTGTGTGACCACCGCTTGTTTGCCGGGTTTCAGCGCGTTGCGATGATGAACAGGCGCGGGAAGGGCAGTAACACGGTGCCATCGGCCAGGGCTGGGTAGGCCTGGGTAATCCGCGCCTGGTAGTCCTGCAGGAACGCGGTTTTTTCGCTATCGGACAATGGCGCGAGAAACGGCCGTAACGCCGAAGCCTTGAACCACTCCACCACTGCCGCATGATCCGCCAGCGGGTGCAGGTAAGTGGTGCGCCACACGTCGACAGTGCTGCAATGTTTGCTCAGCAGCTCGTAGTAGTAGCTCGCTGTGTGCCGCTCATTGTGTTTAACCGCGCCAATCTTTACCGACCATGGCCCTTCGGCCGCGACTGCGCGAGCGAGTCGATGGGCAGGCTCGTCGAGGTTATCCGGAGTCTGCACCGCCAGTGTGCCGCCCAGCGTCAGTTGGTTGATCAGGTGCGGATAGAGCGTGGCGTGATTCGGCAGCCATTGCAGGGAAGCGTTGGCCAGAATCACGTCGAAGGTGTGTGCGGGATTCCAGGCGCCGATATCCGCTAATTCGAAGTTCAGTGCCGGCAGGCGCTTGCGGGCATCGACCAACATATCGTCGGAACTGTCCATACCGGTGACGTGCGCCTGCGGGAAGCGTGCGGCCAATACCTCAGTGGAATTGCCAGGGCCACAGCCCAGGTCGACGGCGGTGCGCACGTCGGTTGCGGGAATCGCCGCGACCAGGTCACGGACCGGACGCGTACGTTGTTGTTCAAACATCGTGTACTGCTTGGCTGACCAGGTCATCGCGGCGCTCCTTCTTTTTGAGGTTGGCGACAGCCTAAATCTTGTGAGCCATGAGAACAAATGCCAGGATTGGCAACCTCCCATACCTTGAAAGTATGCCTATGTTGGAACTTCGCCAGCTTAAAGCCTTCGTGGCGATTGCCGAGGAAGGCTATATCACCCGCGCCGCAGAACGCCTGGGCATGCAACAACCGCCGCTGACGCGAATGCTGCAAAGCCTGGAAGCCGAACTCGGCGTTGTATTGATGGAGCGTTTGCCTCGCGGTGTGCGCCCGACCACGGCTGGACTGGCGTTGCTGGATGAAGCGCGCGCACTCCTGGCGCGGGCCGACGATGTAGCCGATGTGGTTCGTCGCGCGGCTCGGGGTGAACGGGGCCGACTGGCGATTGGGTTTACCAGCTCGGCGGCACTGCATCCTTTTGTGCCCAGCATAGTGCGGCTGTTTCGCGAAACCTTTGTCGGTGTCTCGGTGGTGCTGGAAGAAGCCGGCACCGGTGAGCTGCTGGACGCGCTGGCCCATGAAAAACTCGATGCCGCGTTTATCCGCTCGCCGCTCACTGGCACCCGCTCGCTGCAGGACGAACCGATTCTGGTGGAGCCCATATTGCTGGCGCTGCCGACCGACCATCCGCTGGCACTCGACGCTCTATCACCCCTGCCCTTGGCCGCCCTGGCAACCGAAGCGTTTGTGCTTTACCGCCGCCGCGTAGGGCTGGGTTTGTATGACGCAATTCTGGTGGCCTGCCGGGAAGCCGGGTTCAGCCCGCAAGTGGTCCAGGAGGCACCGCGCATGACCGCGACGCTGAGCCTGGTGGCGGCGGGCCTTGGGGTATCTATCGTACCGGCGTCGATGCAACGGTTGCGCGGCGACGGCATTGTTTATCGCGAACTCACGGAGTGCCGCAGCCTGGTAGCGCCGTTGCATTTGGCGACGCGCCTCGGTGACGGCTCGGCGGTTTTGCAGCGTTTCAAGGAGCTGGTAGTGACAGCGGCTGCGAGGGAGGCTTGAGCGTGGGCAATAAAAAATGTCCGCAGTCAAGCGATTGTTGAAATCAGCCTGATGGCCGGAAGTCTATATGGGGTGCGGGTTTGGCTCTACTTCGGGCCGCCTTGCGGGGCTGTGGCGTTGTGGGCTGGGAGCCACATAGGAGCTTCGCGGTAGAAAGCCCGAGCGTGCTGCATCGGGGGCGGTTGCCTGCAGGCGGTAGCCGCGTTTGGTCTTCATAGCCCAATCGGTCGCCGTCCTCCAGAATGAAGAACGCGCAGCCTTGGGCTGCGCGTTTGAGGGATGGCCGCCAGCGGAAACCGGCATCATCAGCTTGGCTTCGGCGGCGCGGCCTTGCCCGCGCCTCCCTTCCTGAATCCCCGATCTCCGACCATGAAGGCTTCTAGCATGTGCGGAATTAGCACCGTGGCATCGACCGCCTCGCCGTAGGTCTGCGCGTGCAGCGTAGCGTAGCGGTCGAGGTCGGCTTTCAGGCTGGCCGGGCAAGCAAAAGTCAGCTTCGTGGATTCCGTTTTCGGCAGCGGCCCGAGCCGTAGCTTGCGCGTCGTCATCGCGAAGTCCCCCTGTTGAAGAAAAGTGGCTGGTACGGCCGCAGCACCAGATCGCGGTTGACGATGATGCGAACCGGCAAGCCGGGGCGCTCCGTCAAGGTGGGCTGGATGTTGAGGTTGCGCCGGGTCATCTCCTGACCGACCTGATTGATGCTGTCCTGGGCGCTATCGCGGCCGGCGATGATGACGCGATCACCGTCCTGCCGGTTCTCCGGCGCAGCCAGTTCGGCACCGATGCCCAGTAGCGTCGTCAGTGCCGCACCGGCAAAGACGCGATCCCAATGCCAATCCACATCATCTTCCAAGCCGGCGTAGCCGGCCGGATCGGTGCCGGCCAAGTTGTCGAGCTTGAGCGAAGACGTGTCGGGCAGGATGATCCGGTTCCACACCACTTGCACGCGGCTCTGCCCGTAGCTGACCTGGCTGTTGTATTTGCCCAGGATGCGTGACCCCTGCGGGATCAGCAGGAACTTGCCGGTAGCCGTGTCATAGACCGGCTCCGTCACTGTGGCGATCACATCGCCCGGCAAGTCCGACTTGATGCCCGTCACCAGCGCCCCGGCGACCACCGTTCCGGCCATGACCTGATACGGCGACGCCGGCAGCGTCAGGTTGCCGGAATCACGGGCTTCCGTGGTTCCGGCTTTCTGGAATGCCTCTTTCTGGTCTTGCCGGTTCTGCACGGCGGTCGGGTCGGCGGGCTGGGCCGCCGTCGACGCAGGCCCGGCCGCCAGCGGGTCGAAGGCCGCATTGGCGGTGAAGCCCGGCGCAGCGGCTACCTGTGTCTGCGCCACCGGCGCGGCCTTCTGCGAACCAGAGCGGAAGAACACCGCCGATGCCGCTGCTGCTTCGGCTTCCTTGCGCAACGCGTCGTTGGGGTCGTTGCCGGGGGCCGCGTAGGCGGCCGTCACCGGCTGCTGCGACTTCACAATGGCCGGGCCAAGATCGCCTGGCAGCGGCGGCCCCAACTCCGGCACGGATGCCGCCAAGGGGGGCGGCAGCTTCGAGTAGTCCGCCGGCAGCGCGTCCAACCCTTCGGACTTCGAGACGCGATCGACGTTGTAAAGCTCGGTCTGCTCGCCTGCACCGCGCCGCTGCGGTTGCAGCGACCACATCAGCGCGCCGAGCACAGCGACCGAGAGACCGCCGACGAGGATGGCCAGCGTGCGCCGGTTCAGGCGCGTGACCGGGCGCGGTTGGGCGCGCAGCGCAACTGCCTCGGGTGCCACCTTGCCCGCATGCGGCGTGGCGAGGTCGGGAGTGTCGTCCTGGCTCATGGTCAGTTCCTCCGCGCCAAGCCATCCGTGCGTTCGATACGCACCACGTCACCCTTGTCGCCGCCCAGGCGCAGTTCGGCCGCGCCGAACAGCCGATCCACGATGTAGTAAGGCGAGCGAAAACGGTAATTCACCAGTTGTCCGTCGCCCTGCGCGCCGATGACGAACAGCGGTGGCAGCTCGCCTTGGGCGATTCCCGGCGGGAACTGGATATAGACCTTCTCGCCATCGTCGAAGGCGCGCAGCGGCTTCCACGGCGGATTGCTGCCTGAGACGGAATATCGGAAGCGGATCTTCTCCAGCGACAGTCCGGTATCGACCGGTGCGGCGGCGCTAGCCGCCTGCGACTGGCGCTGCAAGGCCAACATCCGGTCTTTTGGGTAGTCCCAGGACACCGACGCCATCCATGCCTTTTCCGTCGAGGTCAGTTCCAGCAGGTATGTTCTGCGACTGGTGGTGATGACCAAATTCGTCTTGAGGCCTGAGCGGATGGGCTTGACCAGCACATTGATGCGCATCGCGTCGCCGCTGCCGCTGGACGTGTCACCGACGATCCAGCGCACGGTATCGCCGGCTGCGACCGTCACTAGTTCCTCGCCCGGCTGCAAGGAAACCACGGTCACGCGTCCCGGCGCGGCATAGACTTGGTAGAGCGCACCATCGGTGAAGGGCCACACCTGAATCGCATTGACGTAGCCCTCGCGCGTGGGCGCGATGCGCGCCTCGGCATTGGCACGGGAAACGCGCACCTTCTCATCGGCCGGCTCCGGCTTAGCCGGGGCCGCGTCCAACTCGTGCAGCGGCTTCAACTGCGCTGGCAGCGCCAGCGGCTCGGGCATGGCGACGACTTCCACTGGAGCAGGCGGCTCCGGCAGCGGCTGTGCCTGCACCGGCTCATCGAGCGAAATGGACGGAGGCGGCTTGCCCTGCGAAGCGCAGCCCGACAGGGCCACCACGGTCAGCGCGAAAGCGTATAAGCGGAAAGACAGGTTCATGGCTTGGCTCCTTCAGAAGAATCCAGTTCGCGGCTCCACGACAGGCCGTTGACGTAGATACCCAGCGGGTTCTTGCGCAGGCGCTGTTCGGTGCGCGGGGTTTGCAGGACGGTGGAAAGCACCGCGTTCCATCGCTCGGTCCCGGCGGGGGCACCGTTGATGAACCGTTGCTCCGTCCAACGGACGTTGAACGAGGCATCGCTGGCGCGTACCACGCTGGTGATCTGCACCGTCACCGACTCGCGGCCAACACGGGCGAAAGGATCGTTCTTGCTGGCGTAGTCGTTGAGCACCGCCGCGCCTTTGTCGGTGGTGTAGTCGTAGGCGTCCAGCCAGTTTTGCCGCACCACGATGGGATCGATAGACAGCGAGCGCACCAGCGTCACGAAGCGCGCCAGGTGGTGCGCGATCTGCGCATCGGCGGGCCGGTACGGCGTGGCGGCTTCGCCGACGGCGCGCACCTGCCCCGACTGATCGACCTCGATGACGTAAGGGGTGACGATGGACTGCGCCGAGCGCCACACCAGGCCACCGGCCATCAGCAGCGCAAGCGTGAGGCAGCCGAAGGCCATAAAACGCCAGTTCTTGGCCTGGACGCGGGCCGAGCCGATGCGCTCGTCCCACACCTGCGCGGCGGATTGGTACGGGGTGGCAGGCTGCGGCGTGTCGGCATAGCGCACCTGCGGGCGTTTGAATCGCATAGGGTTCTCCTTGGTGGTCAGGTATCGGGTCACGCATCGGGGCGCAGGCTTGGGCCTTGCCCTGAGCCGCCGCCGTCGCCACTGCGCAGCGTGTGGGCTGCGGTGGTTGCGGCATGGGTGATCTGCTGGCGGCGGTGCATCCGCTTTGCCCAGGCGGGTTGCTCTTGCTTCGGCGCGCTGGCTGCGCCTTCGCCTGCGGCGGCCTGGCCGGAACCGGCAGCGCCGACATCCGCACCGTTCCATCCTGCCCGGAAGGAGTCGGCCACCTTCTGACCGGCAGCGGAAGCGCCCGATGCAGCTCGGCGGCCTGCCGCTTGCGCGCCGGTCTTGGCGACATTGCCGAGGCCCGCAGCCGCGCCTTTAGCCCCGCCGCCCGCAGCGGCGGAACCGGCCTGGAATGCGGACTTGGCGCTGCTGGCCGCCGACGTGGCGGCGCGTGCGCCGCTCCCGGCCAGCTTTGC
>NZ_LXJP01000005.1:0-176941 GCF_001728855.1 Pseudomonas sp. AP19
CCATCTCATGGACATATCTACTCACCTCTTGCCTGGTCTTATTAGTTAAGTGGCTTATAGCTACCATCGTGTGTAGTCATGTGTGAAAAATATGTGAGCACTCACGTAAAAATTTATTATTTCGGCAAACAACGTTCAGACTTTTCTGTTACTTAGCTAACAAACAAAGTTGCCCAATCCTTGCGTACAACCCGCTAGGTCACTCGACTTCAGCCTCTTCACTAAGTAGCGAATACATCGCATTACAGGAGCGATCACAGTTTCGGCCGACCGTTTCCAGGTGGCGTTTCAATGACGCACTGATCGGCGGCGGCAGGCAACTTAGCGTTTCGATCAGCGCGGCCATATCTTCTAGCGCTGCGGCAATAGAAAGCTGAGTTAGATTAAAGTCGTAGAGCGCACGGCATATTAATTGCTGATTATCCATGACGTATCCCGCCATTTAAAAGTTCAGCTTAGCAGGTGCGTTGGAACGCTCAGATAAAAGTTCAGGTTATATTGATAAGCCTCAATAAAAAGATGGAAACGTCTCTGCACACAGTCAACCTATGACTCGGCAGCGCAAGGTAGCGCCGCCGTCAACCTTCAATCAGACCATCAAACCATCCGGCGGCAGCGGCAACGCCGTCTTATAGCGCACTTGTTTGAGCGCAAAGCTTGAGCGGATGTTGGCCACGCCCGGCACCTTGGTCAGAAAGTCCATCATGAAGCGTTCCAGTGACTGGATTGTTGGCACCAGCACGCGGATCAGGTAGTCCGGGTCGCCGGCCATCAGGTAGCACTCCATGACTTCCGGGCGGTTCGAGATCGCGCCTTCAAACTGCTGCAAGGCCAGTTCGTTCTGCTTTTCCAGGCTGACATGGATGAACACGTTGACATGCAGCCCGAGCAGATCCGCATCGAGCAGCGTGACCTGGTCGCGGATCAGGCCCAATTCTTCCATCGCCTTGACCCGGTTGAAACACGGCGTGGGTGAAAGGTTGACCGAGCGGGCCAGGTCGGCGTTGGTGATGCGGGCATTCTCCTGCAAGGCGTTGAGAATGCCGATATCGGTACGGTCCAGTTTACGCATGAGACAAAATCACCTGTTTATTATGGTTATGCAGTTTTTTTATCCGCAAATGACCGCGAGCGCAACGAAACACAGATAAATATTCTTCTACGCCACGCCTATGATGTTTGTAGGACAGATTTCTCCTACCCGGAGACTGACTGTCAGCTAGCGCGCCCACTACAAGAATTCACAAGATCGAGCGTAGAAAGCCATGAATCAGCCATATGCACCATTGCGCCTGCACGTTCCCGAACCCTCGGGCCGCCCAGGCTGCAAGACCGACTTTACCTACCTGCGTCTGACCGACGCCGGCCTGGTGCGCAAACCCGCCATCGATGTAGAACCCGCCGACACCGCCGACCTTGCAAAAGGCCTGATTCGCGTACTGGACGACCAGGGCCAGGCCCTTGGCCCGTGGGGCGAAGGTGTACCGGTCGAGATCCTGCGCAAGGGCATGCGCGCCATGCTCAAGACGCGGATTTTCGACAACCGCATGGTGGTCGCCCAGCGTCAGAAAAAAATGTCGTTCTACATGCAAAGCCTTGGCGAAGAAGCCATCGGCAGCGCCCAGGCCCTGGCCTTGAACATCGACGACATGTGCTTCCCCACCTACCGTCAGCAAAGCATCCTGATGGCCCGGGAAGTGCCACTCGTCGACCTGATCTGCCAACTGCTGTCCAACGAGCGCGACCCGCTCAAGGGCCGCCAGTTGCCGATCATGTACTCGGTCAAAGACGCCGGTTTCTTCACGATTTCCGGCAACCTTGCCACCCAGTTCGTACAGGGTGTGGGCTGGGGCATGGCCTCGGCGATCAAAGGTGATACCAAAATCGCCTCGGCCTGGATTGGCGACGGCGCCACCGCCGAATCCGACTTTCACACCGCCCTCACCTTCGCCCACGTCTACCGTGCGCCGGTGATTCTCAACGTGGTCAACAACCAGTGGGCGATCTCGACCTTCCAGGCCATCGCCGGTGGTGAAGCCACCACCTTCGCCGGACGCGGCGTCGGTTGCGGGATTGCCTCCCTGCGTGTGGACGGCAATGACTTTATCGCGGTGTACGCCGCCTCCGCCTGGGCCGCCGAGCGTGCGCGCCGCAACCTCGGGCCGACCCTGATCGAGTGGGTCACCTACCGCGCCGGCCCGCACTCCACCTCCGATGACCCGTCCAAATACCGTCCCGCCGACGACTGGAGCCACTTCCCGCTGGGCGACCCGATTGCCCGTCTCAAGCAGCACCTGATCAAGATTGGCCAGTGGTCCGAAGAGGAACATGCGGCGGTCAGTGCCGAACTGGAAGCCGAAGTCATTGCCGCACAAAAAGAAGCCGAACAGTACGGCACCCTTGCCGGCGGCCAGATTCCAAGCGCCGCGACCATGTTCGAAGACGTCTATAAAGAGATGCCGGAGCACTTGAAGCGCCAGCGTCAAGCGTTGGGGATCTGACATGAACGATCACAACAACAGTATTGAACTGGAAACTGCCATGACCACCACCACCATGACCATGATCCAGGCCCTGCGCTCGGCCATGGATGTGATGCTTGAGCGTGACGACAATGTGGTGGTATTCGGCCAGGACGTCGGTTACTTCGGCGGCGTGTTCCGTTGCACTGAAGGCTTGCAGAACAAGTACGGCAGCTCGCGGGTCTTCGACGCGCCGATCTCGGAAAGCGGCATCGTCGGCGTGGCCGTGGGCATGGGTGCCTATGGCCTGCGCCCGGTCGCGGAAATCCAGTTCGCCGATTACGTGTACCCCGCCACCGACCAGATCATCTCGGAAGCGGCGCGCCTGCGTTACCGCTCGGCCGGCCAGTTCACGGCGCCGCTGACCATGCGCATGCCTTGTGGCGGCGGCATTTATGGCGGCCAGACCCACAGCCAGAGTATCGAAGCGGTGTTCACCCAGGTCTGCGGCCTGCGCACGGTAATGCCGTCCAACCCGTATGATGCCAAGGGCCTGCTGATCGCCTCCATCGAAAACGATGACCCGGTGATCTTCCTCGAGCCTAAGCGCCTGTACAACGGCCCGTTCGATGGCCACCACGATCGCCCGGTCACGCCGTGGTCGAAACACCCGCAAGCGCAAGTGCCGGACGGTTACTACACCGTGCCGCTGGACGTGGCCGCCATCGTGCGCCCCGGCTCGGCCGTCACCGTGCTGACCTACGGCACCACGGTGTATGTGTCGCAAGTGGCCGCCGAAGAAACCGGCATCGACGCCGAAGTCATCGACCTGCGCAGCCTCTGGCCGCTCGACCTGGAAACCATCGTCAAGTCGGTGAAAAAGACCGGCCGTTGCGTGGTGGTGCATGAAGCCACCCGCACCTGCGGCTTTGGTGCCGAACTGGTAGCGCTGGTGCAAGAGCATTGCTTCCACCACTTGGAAGCGCCGATCGAACGCGTCACTGGTTGGGACACGCCCTACCCGCACGCGCAAGAGTGGGCGTATTTCCCAGGGCCGTCCCGAGTGGGCGCGGCGTTGAAACGGGTTATGGAGGTCTGAATGGGCACGCACGTTATCAAGATGCCGGACATCGGCGAAGGCATCGCAGAAGTTGAACTGTCGGTATGGCACGTGAAGGTGGGCGACCTGGTGGTTGAAGACCAGGTGCTGGCGGATGTGATGACCGACAAGGCGATGGTGGACATTCCCTCGCCGGTGCACGGCAAAGTGATTTCCCTCGGCGGCGAGCCGGGTGAAGTCATGGCCGTGGGCAGTATTTTGATCAGTATCGAAGTGGAAGGCGCAGGCAATGCCAAAGAGGCGCCGGCGGTGGCTGAGCCGGTAAAAGCAGTGCCGGCGCCGGTGGTGGAAGCCAAGCCTGCGCCAGCCGCCAGCAAACCCGCGCCGGTCGTGGCCACTCAGGCACCTGTGGCCCGTGAAGCCGACGAACGCCCACTGGCCTCCCCTGCCGTGCGCAAGCATGCGCTGGATGCCGGGATTCAGCTGCGTCTGGTCCAGGGCACTGGCCCGGCGGGGCGCATTTTGCACGAAGACCTCGAGGCGTATTTGCTTCAGGGTCCGGCAACACCCTCTGCGGCGGGCAACCCTTACGCCGAACGCAACAGCGAAGAACAGATCCCGGTGATCGGCATGCGCCGCAAGATCGCCCAGCGTATGCAGGACGCCACCCGTCGCGCCGCGCATTTCAGCTACGTGGAAGAAATCGACGTCACCGCCCTCGACGAGCTGCGCGTGCACCTCAATGAGAAACATGGCGCGACACGCGGCAAACTGACCCTGCTGCCTTTCATCGTGCGCGCCATGGTTGTGGCGCTGCGCGACTTCCCGCAGATCAACGCGCGTTACGACGACGAAAACCAGGTGATCACCCGCCTCGGCGCGGTGCATGTGGGTGTCGCCACCCAGAGCGACGTGGGCTTGATGGTGCCGGTGGTGCGCCACGCCGAAGCACGCAGCCTGTGGGGCAATGCCGAGGAAATCGCACGTTTGGCCACCGCTGCACGCAATGGCAAGGCCAGCCGGGATGAGCTGTCCGGCTCCACCATTACCTTGACCAGCCTGGGCGCGCTCGGTGGCATCGTCAGCACGCCGGTGCTGAACCTGCCGGAAGTGGCGATTGTCGGCGTCAACCGGATTGTCGAGCGGCCAATGGTCATCAAAGGCCAGATCGTGGTGCGCAAGATGATGAACCTCTCCAGCTCCTTCGATCACCGCGTGGTCGACGGCATGGATGCGGCGCAATTCATCCAGGCCATTCGCGGCCTGCTCGAACAACCCGCCAGCCTGTTTTTGGAGTAAGGCATGTCTCAGACATTGAACACGACGCTGCTGATTATCGGCGGCGGCCCTGGTGGTTATGTGGCCGCGATTCGGGCGGGCCAGCTGGGTATTCCGACTATTTTGGTAGAAGGCCAGGCGCTGGGCGGCACGTGCCTGAACATCGGCTGCATTCCGTCCAAGGCGTTGATCCATGTGGCCGAGCAGTTCCAGCAAACCGTGCACCATAGCCAGGGCTCACAGCTGGGCATCGAAGTGGATGTGCCGACCCTGGACATCCGCAAAAGCGTGGAATGGAAAGATGGCATCGTCGACCGCTTGACCACCGGCGTTGCCGCGCTGTTGAAAAAGCACAAAGTGCACGTGATTCACGGCTGGGCCAAGGTAGTCGACGGCAAAACCGTCGACGTCGGCGACCAGCGTATCCAGTGCGAACACCTGCTGCTGGCCACCGGCTCGAAAAGCGTCAACCTGCCGATGCTGCCGATTGGCGGGCCGATCATCTCCTCCACCGAAGCGCTGGCGCCTACCCGCGTGCCCAAGCGCCTGGTTGTGGTGGGTGGCGGCTATATCGGCCTGGAGCTGGGCATTGCCTACCGCAAGCTCGGCGCCGAGGTCAGTGTGGTCGAGGCGCAAGAACGTATCCTGCCCGCTTACGACGGCGAGCTGACACTGCCCGTGGCTGAATCCCTCAAACAGTTGGGGGTCAAGCTGTACCTCAAGCACAGCGTGACCGGTTTTGAGCACAACAGCCTGCAAGTGCGTGACCCGAATGGCGACACCCTGTCGCTGGAGACGGATCAGGTGCTGGTGGCCGTGGGTCGCAAACCCAACACCCAGGGCTGGAACCTCGAAGCGCTGAACCTGGACATGAACGGTGCGGCGATCAAGATCGACAGCCGTTGCCAGACCAGCATGCGCAATGTGTACGCGATCGGCGACCTGAGCGGCGAGCCGATGCTGGCGCACCGGGCCATGGCCCAGGGTGAGATGGTTGCCGAACTGATCAGTGGTAAATCGCGGGAATTCAACCCGGCGGCGATCCCGGCGGTGTGCTTTACCGACCCGGAACTGGTGGTGGTGGGCAAGACCCCGGACGAAGCCAAGGCGGCGGGCCTGGACTGTATTGTGTCGAGCTTCCCGTTTGCGGCCAATGGCCGGGCAATGACGCTGGAGTCCAAAGCCGGCTTCGTGCGCGTGGTCGCGCGGCGTGACAACCACCTGATTGTCGGCTGGCAGGCCGTGGGCGTGGGGGTATCCGAACTGTCCACGGCCTTTGGCCTGAGCCTGGAAATGGGAGCGCGCCTGGAAGATGTGGCGGGCACCATCCACGCCCACCCGACCCTCGGCGAGGCCGTGCAGGAAGCTGCGTTACGGGCCTTGGGTCACGCGCTGCACCTGTAAAAACGCGCAGAGGCCATCGCGGGCAAGCCCGACGCCCACAGGGAAATGCATTCCAGGGTGGGAGCTGGTTCGCTTGCGATAGTGGCGGATCAGCCAACACACCGGCTGAATGGCCTGCCCACCCGCTCCCACACCGGCCAAGAATGAAGTATTGTTGCGCCCATCCAGAAAAAAACCGACAAGCCTGCCTTCGACCAGGCGGTTGACCAGAGATAGAGGGTGTCATGGGTAACGAAAGCATCAATTGGGACACATTGGGTTTTGACTACATCAAGACCGACAAGCGGTTTCTCCAAGTCTGGAAAAACGGCGAATGGCAAACAGGCACCCTGACCGACGACAACGTGCTGCACATCAGCGAGGGCTCGACGGCCCTGCACTATGGCCAGCAGTGCTTTGAAGGCCTCAAGGCCTACCGCTGCAAGGACGGCTCGATCAACCTGTTCCGTCCTGACCAGAATGCCGCGCGCATGCAGCGCAGCTGTGCCCGCCTGCTGATGCCGCACGTGCCAACCGACGCGTTCATCGACGCCTGCAAACAAGTGGTCAAGGCCAACGAGCGGTTCATCCCGCCGTACGGCAGCGGCGGCGCGCTGTACCTGCGCCCGTTCGTCATCGGCACCGGTGACAACATCGGCGTGCGTACCGCGCCGGAGTTCATCTTCTCGGTCTTCGCCATTCCGGTCGGCGCCTACTTCAAGGGCGGTTTGGTGCCACACAACTTCCAGATTTCCACCTTCGACCGCGCCGCGCCACAGGGCACCGGTGCCGCCAAAGTCGGCGGCAACTACGCGGCCAGCCTGATGCCGGGTGCCGAAGCGAAGAAATCCGGTTTCGCTGATGCGATCTACCTGGACCCGATGACCCATTCGAAAATCGAAGAAGTCGGCTCGGCCAACTTCTTCGGGATTACCCACGACAACCAGTTCATCACGCCGAAGTCGCCTTCGGTGCTGCCAGGTATCACCCGCCTGTCGCTGATCGAACTGGCCCAGTCGCGCCTGGGCTTGAAAGTGGTCGAGGGCGAAGTCTTCATCGACAAACTGGACCAGTTCAAGGAAGCCGGTGCCTGCGGCACTGCGGCGGTGATTTCGCCGATCGGCGGTATCCAGTACAACGGCAAACTGCACGTGTTCCACAGCGAAACGGAAGTGGGCCCGATCACCCAGAAGCTCTACAAAGAGCTGACCGGTGTGCAGACCGGTGACGTTGAAGCGCCGGAAGGCTGGATCGTCAAGGTCTAACAGCCCACACGCATAACCCAATGTGGGAGCGGGCTTGCTCGCGAATGCGGTCTGTCAGCACTGAATCAGGTGACTGACACTGCGCATTCGCGAGCAAGCCCGCTCCCACATTTGATCTACAGTGTTTTCAGGATTGAGCCGGGATATTCGCGGTAATCTTCTTCCCCATACTGATCCTCGGCTCCTCCCCATACCCTAACGCCTCGTAGAACCCCACCACCGCGTCATTGCCCCGCGTAATCTGCAGGTTGATCTTCATACACCCCAAGGCAGTCAACGCCTGCTCGGCATGCCGCACCAACGAAGCGCCCAGGCCTTGCCGACGATATTCACTGTGCACCGCCACCGAATACAGCCAACCTCGATGCCCGTCGTAACCTGCGAGGACAGTGCCGATCACGGCTTTTTTATCCGTCGCCACGAAGAACAGTCCATCGTTGACCGCCAGCTTCTTATCGATGGCCAGGGTGGGCAGGTTGTGGGCGGTGTCATAGCCGAAAGCCTCCTGCCACAAGGCCACCACTTGCGCACGGTGCTGACGGTCGCGATACGGCCCAATGGGATGGCGAGATAACAACGCCTTCTCCATGACCAGGGTGCGCTCGTTACCGTGATAAACATTGCGCACCGTCTGAAAACCCAGCTTGGTATAGAACGGCTCAGCGGTCAGCGAGGACGGCACACTCAATACCGTGACCCCGGCGTCACGGGCGCGCAGTTCGATTTCGATCATCAGCAGGCGGCCAATGCCCTGCCCCTGCAGTGCCGGGTTGACGAACACCGAGCGCACCACGTGGCCATCAAGCGCCGCGGTGGCGACGATCTCCACGTCCTGGATGGCCACCAGCACAACCCGCCGCTGGAGCAAGACCCGCACGGCGTCGGGGGTGAAGTGACTGGCGACCCGCGCGATCACATCCGCCGGGTAATCCCGCGCATTGCTGCTGTGCAAGGCTGCCAGGATGACCTGGCTGATCCCCTCGGCATCGACTGCCTGGGCGAGACGAACGGCGGTAGACATGATTCCTCCTGGCGGACACCGCAATAACAAACATCAGGATACCTATTTAACCGGATTCCCAATGCGCTTGCCGGGTTTCACGCCAATCATCTTCGCCTGCCCATCGCGCTGCTTCCCCGTCCGCGCTTCACTGATCAACCCTGGAATCAACTTACCCTCCGGCAAATTCTTCCAGAAACGACTCGGCAAATGCCCCTCCATCACCTTGGGGTTCAACCGTGCCGGGTTGAAAATGTGGCTGTAGTACGTCAGCCACATCGCGCTGTGAGGGTCGTCGACATTCTGTGCCAGTTGCCGCCACGCCTTAGGGCATTCCCGTTGATGAATCAACTGCTCACCGTCGTAATACACCCCGTCCAGGGGCGTGGCGATCATCCAGCGATGGCGGCCCATGCGCCCGATAAAGTGCTGGCTGGCGGATTTGAGAATGTCATGGGCCGGCTCGTGCCAGGCCACGTATTCCGGTAACGCTGCGCCCGCCTGCGCCGGCAATGCGATAAACCGCACGAACGCATGCAAGTGATGCGCTTCGCGGCTGACCTGCTTGATCCGCCGTTGCAACTCGCTGCCCAGCTTGTCACCCGCCAGCATCGCGGTGCGGTCGCCATGGCTGACCCGCCACAGCACCTCGTACAGCAAGCTCCAACGCTGGTCACCGTGATAACAGGCGGCCGACTCAAGCAGCTCCAAAAGCGCCTTGGGAATCCGCGCCTGGAACGGGCCGAGCCCTTCCGGTATCGGCTCATCGGTAGCAAACAGGTCCGCCCCTTGCGCTTCGCCCCAGCTCACCTGGCTGGGGTCGACCTGATGGCTGAGCAACCAACGCGCCTGTTCGCGCCAGGTACTGAAGAGATTGTCGCATTCCAGGCTGATCATCCCCACAAGCCCATTTGCTGTGGCTGCGGGCGGTCGCGCAATTGCTCGCGCAAAAGCACGCTGGTGCTTTCAGCCTGTTGCGGGTGGTAATCGCTGGTGATGAAAAACGGCTTGGCCTTGGCCAGTACGCAGCGCATGCGCGCCAGGTCTTCGAAACGGATCTTGCGTTCGCGGCGCAGGTCCACCAAACGCTGGGTGGTGCGCAGACCGATGCCGGGAATACGCGCAATCAAGGTCGGTTCGGCGCGATTCAGGTCCAACGGAAACACCTCGCGGTGCTCCAGGGCCCAGGCGAGTTTGGGGTCGATATCCAGCGCCAGGTGCCCGGGGCCTTCAAACAATTCATTAGCGCTGAAACCGTAGCTGCGCAGCAGGAAGTCCGCCTGATACAAACGGTGCTCGCGCATCAGTGGCGGTGCCGCCAGGGGCACGCTTTTCGGGCTGTTGGGAATAGGGCTGAACGCCGAGTAATACACACGGCGCAACTTGAAGTTGCCGTACAACGCCTCGGCGCCATGCAGGATGGTGCTGTCGTCGGTGTCATCGGCGCCGACGATCATCTGCGTGCTCTGCCCAGCCGGAGCGAAACGCGGTGCGCGCGGCTCGTTGAGGACGGTCTGTTCGCCGGTGTAGATGGTCTGCATCGCTTGCTTGATCGACACAATCTGCTTCTCCGGCGCCAGGGTTTGCAGGCTGGCATCGGTGGGCAGTTCAATATTCACACTCAACCGGTCGGCATAACGCCCGGCCTCGGCGATCAACGCCGGGTCGGCTTCGGGAATGGTCTTGAGGTGAATATAGCCGCGAAAGTCATGCTCTTCGCGCAAGAGCCTGGCGACCCGCACCAGTTGCTCCATGGTGTAGTCAGCCGAACGAATGATGCCGGAACTGAGAAACAGCCCGCTGACGCAATTACGCCGGTAGAAATCCAGGGTCAGGGTGACCACCTCCTCCGGGCTGAAACGCGCGCGGGGCACATCGCTGGAGCGGCGGTTGACGCAGTATTGGCAATCGTAGAGACAGAAGTTGGTCAGCAACACCTTGAGCAACGACACACAGCGCCCGTCCGGAGTGTAACTGTGGCAGATCCCCATGCCATCAGTGGAGCCCAGGCCCGCCTTGCCCTCGGAGCTGCGCTTGGGCGCGCCGCTGCTGGCGCAGGAAGCGTCGTACTTGGCGGCGTCGGCAAGGATGCTGAGTTTTTCGATCAACTGCATGGAGGGCTACCGATACTGGTTTTTTGTACAGTATCAGGCGGCCCTGCCTGTCACAAGTGCAGCCTGTCAGCTGGCAGTTGCCAGCAGCAAATCCTGCACCGAACGCCCCTTGCCCCGGCTGCGATCGTTTTCGTACAGCGACGCGGCAATCTCGTCGGCACGAATCGGCAATACCGAAAGCAGCGTGTCACTCAAACCATGGCTGGCCTGACTGAAACCCTGAATATAGATCCCCGCCTTGCAGCGCTCGTCCGTGACGATGCGATAGTCGCGGGCCACCTCGAAGTCGCCCATGTAGGCTTGCAGCGGCGCCAGCAGTTCGCGGTGCATCTGGCGCTCGTAGCCGGTGGCCAGGATCACTGCGTCGTAATGGCTGAGGCTGGTTTCGCCACTGGCGTTGTTGCGCAGCGTCAACTCGATGCCCAGCGGCCCGGCGCTGGCTTTTTCGACCACGGTCATGGTGCGGAAAGCCTGGCGGGCAACGCCGGAGACTTTCTGGCGGTAAAAAATACCGTAGATCCGTTCAATCAGGTCCAGGTCCACCACTGAGTAGTTGGTGTTCTGGTATTCGGCGACCAGGCGCTCACGCTCGGCGCCGACTTGCTGGAACACCAGGTCGGTAAACGCCGGTGAAAACACTTCGTTGACGAACGGGCTGTCATCGGCCGGTTTGAGCGCCGAACCGCGCAGGATCATATCGACCTGCACCGAGGCAAAACTATCATTGAGGTCGATAAAGGCTTCCGCCGCGCTCTGGCCACCACCGATGATCGCAATACGCATCGCCTTACCTTCCACGCATGGCTGCTGGGCCATGCGCGCCAGGTATTGGGAATGGTGGAACACCCGGCCGTCATCCTTGAGCGCTTTGAACGCGGGCGGCACACGCGGTGTACCACCGGCGCTGACCACCACCGAGCGGGTGGTGCGCACATGCTGCTCGCCCAGCGCATCGCGGGAGATCACACGCAACGCTTCGACGTGGTGCTGATGCAGGATTGGCTCAATGGCCAGCACTTCCTCGCCATAGCGCGCCTGGGCCTGGAACTGCCCGGCAACCCAGCGCAGGTAGTCGTTGTACTCCATGCGGCACGGGTAAAAGGTGCCCAGGTTGATGAAGTCCACCAGGCGGTCGTGGGCCTTGAGATAGTTGACGAAGGAGTAAGGGCTGGTGGGGTTGCGCAAGGTCACCAGGTCCTTGAGGAACGAAATCTGCAGTTCACTCTGGGTCACCAGGGTATTGCCGTGCCAGCGGTAGTCAGCCTGCTTATCGAGAAACAGTGCATCCAGTTTGCCCTGGGCTTTTTCACGCTCCTGCAGGGCGATGGCCAGCGCAAGGTTCGAGGGGCCGAAACCGATCCCGATCAGGTCGTGAACCGCGGGCGAAGCAATTGCCTGTGTCATTCCAGTGTCCTCTGGATAAGCCCCTTGGCGGTGGGGCGGGAATACCTGCAAGGCCTGAACAACAGGCCGTGTGTTGATAGGAAACGAGGACAGTGAAATAAAATTTAACTAATCATTGGTCAGTGCGCATCCCACTCGCGCATGCGCACCCGGCAATGCTTCATAGCGTTGACGATGTGCTTTTCCACCAGGCTGCGGGAAATGCTCAGGTGCTCGGCGATTTGCGGGTGGGACAGGCCCTCGAGCTTGCGCAGCAGGAAGCTCTCGCGACAGGCCGCCGGCAGCTCGGCCAGGGCACGTTCGAGCATATCCAGGCGGCGCGCTTGATCGTGGCTGGCGTGGGGCGAACTGGTGGCGAAGCGTTCTTCGCTGTCCAGCACTTCCAGGGGTTCGGACTGGCGCAAGGCGTTGCGCCGATGGCCGTCGATCACCAGGTTCAGCGCAGTGCGGTATAAAAACGCCCGCGGTTGTTCAATCGGCGTGTCACTGGCGCGCTCCAGCACTCGGACATAAGCGTCATGCACCACATCCTCGGCCACCTGTCGGTTGCCCAGCTTGGCGTTGAGGAAACACACCAGCTCGCGATAGTAGTTTTCCAACATGACTCCCGACCGTCTGGGAAGACGGCATCAGATCCTTGCATGCTAAAGACGACAGCCAGCGGATAGTGGCAGTTTGAGTGCGTGCAATTTATAGTAATTCTCATCTACTTTTAAAGAAGTCTTGCATCAACGGCGGTTTTTTTTTATTCGACGGAGCTGTTACGGCATATGTAAGCACCTAAATATTCGGGCGATTTTCTCGTATAACAGTCAGCTCCCCGCAACTGCGGTCCAAACTTCCTGGCTGGAACCAACGCATGAAACGCCCTCGCCCCGTCCGACGCGCTCTGCTCGCTGTCGCGTGCATGATTCCCCTCATTGCGCTGGCCGCCTGGCAGGTGTTGCCGTCGGGCCGCGACACCCTGACCACGGTCACCGTAACGCGCGGTAACATTGAAAACAGCGTCACGGCACTCGGCACCCTGCAACCGCGCCGGTACGTCGATGTGGGCGCCCAGGCGTCCGGGCAGATCCGCAAGATCCATGTCGAAGCCGGGGATCAGGTCTCGGAAGGCCAATTGCTGGTGGAAATCGACCCCGCCACGCAACAGGCCAAACTCGACGCCAGCCGCTACGCCATCGAAAACCTCAAGGCCCAGTTGCAGGAGCAGCAGGCTCAGCACGCGCTGGCGCGGCAAAAACACCAACGCCAGCAACGCCTGGCCGCCGGTAACGCCACCCGCGAGGAAGACGTGCAAACCGCCAGGGCCGAGCTGGACGCCACCCAGGCGCGCGTCGGGATGTTCCAGGCGCAGATCCGCCAGGCCCAGGCCAGCCTGCGCAGCGACGAGGCCGAGCTGGGCTACACGCGCATCTTTGCGCCAATGGCCGGCACCGTCGTCGCGGTGGACGCACGGGTTGGCCAGACGCTCAATGCTCAGCAACAGACGCCGCTGATCCTGCGCATCGCCAGGCTGTCGCCGATGACCGTGTGGGCCGAGGTCTCCGAAGCCGACATTGGCCACGTCAAACCCGGCATGACCGCCTACTTCACCACCCTCAGCGGCGGCAGCCGGCGCTGGACCAGCACCGTGCGCCAGATTTTGCCGATACCGCCCAAGCCGCTGAATGAAACCAGCCAGGGCAATGGCAGCCCGAACAGTACGAGCAAAACCGGCAGTGGCCGTGTGGTGCTGTACACCGTGCTGCTGGATGTGGACAACACCGATAACGCGCTGATGGCCGAAATGACCACTCAAGTGTTCTTCGTCGCCAGCCAGGTCAAGGACGTCCTCACCCTACCGGTTGCGGCCCTGCTCGGCAGTCCCGGCACCGACCAGCCGATCGCTCGGGTCGTGGCCAAAAACGGCGCCATCGAGAAACGCGCAGTACGCCTGGGTATCAGCGACCGTTTACGGGTTGAAGTGCTGGAAGGCCTGAAGGAAGACGATCATGTGTTGATCGGCCCGGCCAACGGCAGTGGGGGTTGATTTGACCACGCCGCTGATCGAACTCAAGAACATCCGTAAATCCTATGGCGGCGGTGACAGCCCGCAGGTCGATGTATTGCGCGGGATCGACCTGTCGATCCATGCCGGGGAATTCGTCGCCATCGTCGGCGCTTCCGGCTCCGGCAAATCCACCTTGATGAACATCCTCGGCTGCCTCGACCGCCCCACGGAAGGCGAATACCGGTTCGCCGGGGAAAACGTCGCACACCTGGGCAGCGACGAACTGGCCTGGCTTCGCCGAGAAGCCTTTGGGTTTGTGTTCCAGGGTTACCACTTGATCCCTTCGGGCTCGGCCCAGGAAAACGTCGAGATGCCGGCGATCTATGCCGGTATCAGTGCCGCCGAACGCCACGCCCGCGCCAAGGCCCTGCTCACCCGCCTGGGCCTGGCCGATCACACCGCCAACCGCCCGCACCAACTCTCCGGCGGCCAGCAACAACGCGTGTCGATTGCCCGCGCGTTAATGAACGGCGGGCATATCATCCTCGCCGATGAACCCACCGGCGCGCTCGACAGCCACAGTGGCGCCGAAGTAATGGCCCTGCTCGACGAGCTGGCGAGCCAGGGCCACGTGGTCATCCTGATTACCCACGACCGCGAAGTCGCGGCGCGGGCCAACCGCATCATCGAAATTCGCGACGGCCTGATCATCCGCGATTCGGCGCTGAGTGAAACCCATGTGCCCGTCACGGCCAACCGCGACGCGCTGCAAGCCGTAGACCTGCGCCAGCGCCTCGCCGACGGCGCCGAACATAACGGCGCCTGGAAAGCCGAACTGATCGACGCCGTGCTGGCGGCCTGGCGGGTCATGTGGATCAACCGGTTCCGTACTGCGCTGACGCTGCTGGGGATCATCATCGGCGTGGCGTCGGTGGTGGTGATGCTGGCGGTGGGCGAAGGCAGCAAACGCCAGGTGATGGCACAGATGGGCGCGTTCGGCTCCAACATCATCTACCTCAGTGGCTCTTCGCCCAACCCGCGCACCCCGATGGGGATTGTGACCCTCAACGATGTGGCGGCCCTGGCGACGCTGCCGCAGGTCAAGCGCATCATGCCCGTCAATGGCAACTATGCCGGTGTGCGTTTTGGCAATGTCGACTACATGGCTTATGTCGGTGGCAATGACACCAACTTTCCCGAGATCTTCAACTGGCCGGTGGTCGAGGGCAGCTACTTCACCGAGGCCGACGAGCGCTCCGGGGCAACGGTGGCCGTGATCGGTCACCGTGTACGCGAAAAGCTGTTCAAGGGCGTCATCAACCCCATCGGCCAATACATTCTGATAGAAAACGTGCCATTCCAGGTGATTGGCGTGCTGGCGGAAAAAGGCTCCAGCTCCGGTTTGCAAGACAGCGACGACCGTGTTGCCATCCCCTACACCGCTGCCAGCGTGCGCCTGTTGGGCAGCTATAACCCCGAATACGTGGTGATTGCCGCTGCGGATGCACGCAAGGTGCACGAGGCGGAACTGGCCATCGATCAACTGATGCAAACACTGCACGACAACAAGCGCGACTACCACCTGACCAATGACGCGGCGATGATCCAGGCCGAGGCACGCACGCAAAATACGCTGTCGCTGATGCTCGGTTCGATTGCCGCGATTTCCCTGTTGGTGGGCGGGATTGGTGTGATGAATATCATGTTGATGACCGTGCGCGAGCGTACTCGCGAAATAGGCATCCGCATGGCCACCGGTGCGCGCCAGCGTGACATCCTGCGCCAGTTCCTTACCGAGGCGGTGATGCTCTCGGTCGTCGGCGGCCTGTTCGGCATTGCCCTGGCATTGCTGGTGGGCGGCGTGCTGATGCTGGCAGAAGTCGCCGTGCAGTTTTCCCTGGTGGCAGTACTCGGCGCATTTGGCTGTGCACTGGTCACCGGTGTCGCATTCGGCTTCATGCCGGCCCGTAAAGCTGCCCGGCTCGATCCGGTTAAGGCCTTGACCAGTGAATAAACGACTCATCACACCGCACCTGTCGGTCCTTGGCCTGTGCCTGTTGCTCAACGCCTGCGCAGGCACTCCTCACGACGTCGACAGCAGCATAGCGCTGCCGCCGGCGTGGCAATATGCCGAGCGGGAGGCAACGCAGGCGACCAACCAGCGCTGGTGGACACACTTCGGCAGCCCGCCACTCAACCGCTTGGTCGACCAGGCTCGCCGTGACAGTTATGACGTGGCCGCCGCCATGGCACGGGTGCGCCAGGCCCAGGCCAGTGCGGTCATTGCCGGGGCACCGTTGTTACCCGAAGTGAACTTCAACCTCACCGCCAGCCGCGAAAAACTCCTGCACGGCAGCGGCAACGCATCGCTGGATGCCACAGCAAGCAACAAAACCGTCGACAGCTTTGGCACCAACCTCACCGCCAGTTATGAAGTGGACTTCTGGGGCGGGCGCGCCGCCGCTCGCGACAGTGCGCTGCAAAGCCTGCGAGCGAGTGAGTTCGACCAGGCCACGGTCGAGCTGACCCTGCTCAGCAACGTCGCCGACCGTTATGCGCAAACGCTTGCTGCTCGCCAACGCCAACAGATCGCCGAGCTGAACCTGGCGAATGCCCGCCATGTGCTCGACCTCGTGCAAACCCGCTACGATGCGGGCTCCGCCACCGCACTGGAACTGGCGCAACAAAAGAGTCTGGTGGCCAGCCAGCAACGCCAGTTGCCGCTGATTCAACAAGTGGCCGAAGAATCGTTGATCACCCTTGCAGCCCTTCTTGGCCAGCCGGTCCAGGCCCTGGACCTGGGCACCGAGTCGTTCCAGGCGCTGACCTGGCCGGTGATTGGCCCGGGCGTGCCCAGCCAACTGCTTAGCCGCCGCCCCGACCTGGCCCAGGCCGAGGCACAGCTGGCTGCGGCAAGTGCCGATGTGAGCGTGGCCCGTGCGGCGATGCTGCCCACCGTGACCCTGGGCGCCACGCTCGGTTCGGGTTCCTACAAGGCCGCAGATCTGCTGCGCAGCCCGTTCTACAACCTGACCTCGGGCCTGGTGGCGCCGATCTTCAATAATGGCCGTTTAAGCGCTGAACGCGACAAGGCGCGTGCGCGGCAGGACGAACTGCTGCAAACCTATCGCGGCGCGATCATCAACGGCTTTGCCGATGTGGAGAAATCCCTCAGCAGCATCACCCACCTGGACCAGCAGCGCGAATGGCAGACCGAGGAATTGCAACAGGCCCAGACTGCCTTCAGGATCGCCGAAAGCCGCTACCAGGCCGGCGCGGAAGACCTGCTGACTGTGCTCGAAACCCAACGCACGCTGTACGCGGCCCAGGACGCGAATGTGCAACTGCGACTGTCACGGCTGCAAGCCAGCATTGCGCTGTACAAAGCCCTGGGCGGCGGCTGGGAGGCCAAGTCCCAATAACAAAACTCCACATTCCTACACAAAGCGTTTATCCAACCTACATTCTTTGACCCAAGGTCCTTGGTAAAAAAGCCGCCTTCAAACGGCTGCCCGGAACCTCTTGATGAAACCCAGCGTTCTTGTAAGAAGCCTGGTGTGCGTCTGCCTCTGGCTGATAGCAAGCCGGGCGCTTACCGCGCCACTGATTGCGCCCAGCACAATTGACTGGCTGCTGGACTGCCCCTTCCCCGCCTTCGAACGGCCGGACCCCGAGGTTCTGGACCGAACTCAATGCGGCAGGGTAAACGTGCCTCGCGACTATGCCGCCCCCCAGCGTGGCAATGTGCTCCTATCGCTGACCCGTGTCGGCGCACGGCAGCCGCTGAGCCGTGAGGGCATGGTGTTCATCCAATCGGGTGAACCGCAAAAGGGTCAAGGCACGACCTTCGCCGTCCATTTGGTCAGCCGCTGGGAGTCCTACGCCACCCAGGCCTATCGCACACTGGTCAACCGTTATGACGTCATCGAATTGAGCGCCCGCGACCTCAGCCAACCCAACGGGGTCGAGCAGGCCGCACGTGATATGGAGTTTGTGCGCGCGCAATTGGGCGACACACAGCTCAACTACCTGGGCAATGCTGAAGGCACCCGGGTCGGTGGGCGATATGCCGCGCTGTTTCCGGAACGCGTTGCACGCATGGTGCTGGTTAACGTCGAGGACCGTGAACCGGCCGCGTCCGGTGTCGAGCAACTGTTGCTCAAGGAGTCGGCTCGCGCCGTCGCCGCCGGGTGCGTCAAACGGTGGGTGGGTGATTTTCTGGTGTCCGGCACACAGCCGCCGCCTTCGACGCGCTGCCTCGACTTGGGTAACTGGGAATAGCCACCGTGTTTACGACCTGTTCGCGCCGAAAACGACACACTGCGTTGACGCTCTCGCTCAATCGTTATTAAGTGCTATTAATCCGCATTAATAGGATCAATAGACCGCCATGCTCAGCCGTCCGCTACGACGCAAACGCCAGAAGCTCTCCGACGTGATTGTCGAGTCGGTCAAGCGCTCCATCGTCACCGATGCCCTGAAGCCAGGCGACCGCCTGCCCACCGAACGCGAGCTGATGGAAAGCTTCCAGTGCTCCAAAGGCTCGGCGCGTGAAGCGCTCAAGGCACTCGAAGTGGAAGGCCTGGTGAGCACGCGCACCGGGCCCAGTGGCGGCGCTTACTTGAATCAGGCCGGTACCGAACCGGCAAGCCGCGCCTTGCGCAACTACCTGCACTTCCAGCACCTGGATGGCGAGCAGGTGTACCAACTGCGCAAGGTTATCGAGGTGGAACTGGCCGTGTCAGTGCTCGGGCGTTTGAGCGAAGACGACTATCAGGCCCTGCAAGACAACGTCGATTTTTGCAGTGCACCGGAAGACAGCGAAGCCGGCCAACGTGAACAGCGTCTGGCCGAACTCGAGTTCCACAACCTGCTGGCCAAGGCGTGCCCCAACCCGTTGTTAAGCTTTATGGCGCAATTTCTTAACGACCTGCTGCGCGATCTGGTGGTGCTGAAAAAAGCCTACAAACCCAAGCGCAAGCAGTTCGACGCGGCCAACCTCGACTACCACAAGCAGTTGCTGCTCGCCTTCCGCGCCGAGGACGAACGCGCGGTGCGCAGCTTGATGCACGAGCACATGTGCGATGCCGAACACCATATGACCGCCCTTGAAGGCGAGGTCAGCCCGCACTTTTTGCTGGAGTTTGATCACAACCACTGAGAACACCAGCAATCACCCTGTGCAAACCCAGCGCCCACACTTGACCGAGCTTCAACCGTCGGACCGTTTCACCCAACTCAATAACAGGCCTGCCCACAGGCCCTGCTCCACCGTATCGCCATTGCCGCTCCTGCCAATAACTAAACCAGGGAGTCACCCCATGCAGCGTCGTACGTTGTTGAAAGCCAGCCTTACCGCCGCCGCCGCGCTCAGCCTTCCCTTGAGTGTGCGCTCTGCATTCGCCGCCGAGCCGTTTACCTTTTACGGCCTCAAGTCCATGTCCGGCGCCTTTGCCAGCTATGGCAAGTTTGCCGACATGGGTTCGCGCCTGGCGGTAGAGCAGCACCCCGAGATCCTCGGCCGCCCACTGAACTACAAAGTCATCGACACCGAAGGCAACGCCGGCAAGGCGGTGCGCAAGGTCCAGGAGGCGATCCAGCAGGATGGCGCACGGTTTTTCCAGGGCTGCACGCTGTCGTCATCGGCATTGGCGGTGGCCAAGGAAGTCGACAAGGTCGGCGGCGTCTTCATGACCCCGGTGGGCGCCGATGAAGTCACCGGCAAGGACTGCAAGAAGGCCACCTTCCGCTGGTCGGTACCGACCTACGGCGCGATCCGCGAAACCATTGTGCCGTTGATCAAGCTGCTGCCGGACGCCAAGCGCTGGTACACGATCACCCCGCAATATGTATTCGGCGAAGCCTTGCTCGAAGGCGCGAAAACCGTGCTCAAGGACCACGGTCTGGAACACGTCGGCAACAGCTATCACTCTTTGCAGGAGCAAGAGTTCTCCGGCTACCTGACCAATGCCATCGCGGCCAAGCCTGATGTGCTGGTCCTGCTCAACTTCGGCAGCCAGTCATCCAACACCCTGCGCCAGGCGGTGAACTTCGGTATCAAGGAGCGCATGAAAGTGCTGCTGGTGTGGTCCGCCGGCCTTGATCAGTTCCAGGAACTGGGCAGCGATGTGCTCGAAGGCGTGTACCTCGGTGCGCAGTATTGGCATCAGGTCGACAGCCCGCTCAACCGTGAACTGGTCAAGCTGACCCAGGCCAAATACGGCATCAACCCCACCTACCCGTTGGCTGCCGACTACATCAGCACCAAAGTAATGCTCGACACCATTATCGCCACCGGCAGCTTCGACGGCCCGACCGTCGCCAAGGCCCTGCAAGGCCTGAGCTTCGAAGGCCCGACCGGCAAGGAGCAAATCCGCGCCGGTGACCACCAGGTGATCAAGGACTACTACCTGATGATCGGCAAAGCCAGCGCCGAGATGGCCGACAAGGACGACCTGGCCAAGGTGCTCAGCGCCGGCCAGTCCTTCCCGCCGGTGGACGCCACGAGCTGCGTGCTCGGCTGATCCGCTGAACCATCACCGGTTGCACACGACAGGGCCGCCCCCGCGGCCAGCTGTCCGAGGGTTTCTGCATGCTGAATCTTTACCTGTTCCAGATACTCAACGGCCTTGGGCTGGGGATGATCTACTTTCTGATCGCGGTCGGGCTGACGATCATTTTCGGTCTGCTCAACTTCGTCAACTTCGCCCACGGCGCGTTTTTTCTGCTGGGCGCCTACATCTGCTACACCGCCGTGAGCCTCACCGGCAACTTCTGGCTGGCGCTGCTGATTGCGCCGCTGGTGGTGGCCGCGCTGGCCTGGGTCATCGAGCGATTATTGATCCAGCGGATTTATCACTTGCCGCACATGTTCCAGATCCTGGTGACCTTAGGGATTGCGCTGATCATCCAGGAAGCCAGCGTGATGATCTGGGGCCCGGTGGGCAAAAGCGTCGCCGTGCCGGAACTGCTGCGCGGCGTGCTGGTGGTGGGTGATTTCGTCTACCCCTACTACCGCCTGTTTCTGATCGTGTTTTCCGGGCTGGTGGGCCTGGGCCTGTGGCTGCTGCTGGAACGCACACGCTTCGGCGCCCTGGTGCGCGCGGGCAGTGAAAGCACTGAAACCGTATCGCTGCTGGGCACCAACATCTTGCGTTTGTTTTCGATGACCTTTGCCCTGGGCGTGGCCCTGGCTGGCGTGGCCGGTGTGCTGTTCGCGCCGCTGCGCGGCGCCCAACCCTTCGTCGGCCCGGAAATTCTCGGGGTCGCCTTCGTGGTGGTGGTGATCGGCGGCATGGGTTCCTTCAGCGGCGCACTGGTCGGCGGCTTGCTGGTGGGCGTGGTGCAAAGCCTGATGACCACACTCTGGCCCCAAGGCGCGAGCCTGATGATCTACGGCGCGATGGCCGTGGTGATTCTGGTGCGTCCTTACGGCCTGTTCGGGAGAGCCTGACATGAGCGAGAAAAACCCCCTGCCGTTTGCCAAGACTCAGTCCAAAGCCATGCTGCTCTGGGTACTGGCGGTGCTGATCGGCCTGCCGCTGATTTTACCGTCGGCCACCCTGGCCAGCGAAATCCTGATCTTTGCCATGGCCGCCCTGGCCTGCAACCTGTTGCTGGGCTACACCGGGCTGTTGTCGTTTGGCCAAGGCATCTTCTTCGGAGCGGGCGCCTATTGCGCAGCGCTGCTGATGATCCACCTGCAACTGGGCCTGTTCACCGCCCTGCTCGGCGCCGCCGTGGCCGGTGGTTTCCTGGCGCTGTTGGTAGGTGCCCTGGCGATCCGACGCACCGGTATTTACTTCGTGATGCTGACGCTGGCGTTCAGCCAGATGGCCTACTTCGTCGCCTACACCCTCAGCGACTGGACCGGCGGCGACAACGGCCTGCTCAGCGTGCCGCGCCCGGAAATTCGCCTCGGTGACAGCGTGCTGCTGTCGTTGAGCGACGCCCGCGCGTTCTACGGCTTTGTCGCCGTGCTGTTCCTGTTGATCTTTATCGGCGCACGCCGCGTGATCGCGTCGCCATTCGGCAGCACCTTGATGGCGATCCGCGAAAACGAAACCCGCGCCTCGGCCATCGGCTACGACACGCGCCATTTCAAGATCCTGGTGTTCGTGCTGTCCGGCGCGGTCACCGGGATTGCGGGCGCGCTGTACGCCATGCTGCTGCACTTTGTGCCGCTGTCGAATATCGACCTGGCGATGTCCGAGAACATCCTGATCATGACCATCGTCGGCGGCACCGGCTCGCTGTTTGGCTCGTTGCTGGGCGCAGGTTCCATCGTACTGCTGGGGGACTTCCTCTCCGACCTGTGGCCGCGCTGGCTGATGCTGCTCGGGGTGATTCTGATCCTGGTGGTGATCTTCATGCGTGGTGGCTTGTGGGGCGGTTTGTCGGCGCTGTTCGAACGCGTACGCGGCAGCCGCAAAACCGCCGCCGTCGTCAAGGAGGAAGGGCTATGAGCATCCTGCTGGAAACCAAAGACCTGGAACTGGCCTATGGCGCGTTCCACGCGGTGAACGGCGTTAACCTCAAGGTCGAAGCCGGCACCATCCACACCATCATCGGCCCTAATGGCGCGGGCAAGACCAGCCTGTTCCACTGCCTGACCGGCGAACGCCAGGCCACCGCCGGGGCGATTCATTTCGACGGCAAGAACCTGATGCGCAAGCCCGCTCACGCCCGTGTCGGCCTGGGCATGGCGCGCTCGTTCCAGCTCACCAGCCTGTTCCAGAACCTCAGCGTGCGCGAGAACCTGCGCCTGGCTGCACAAGGCCGCGACGGTGCCAGGGCGCTGAATTTCTGGCGCCAGGTGGACAGCAAGCGCGAACACCTGGAGATGGCAGACCAGGTGCTCGAACGCCTGCAACTCACGGCCCGCGCCGGCACCCTGGCCGGCGAGTTGTCCCACGGCCAGCAGCGCGTGCTGGAGGTGGGTATGTCGATCTGCTCCAAACCAAAGCTGTTGATGCTTGACGAGCCCACCTCGGGCATGGGCATCGATGACATCCCGATCATGACCCAACTGATCAGCGACCTCGGCCGCGACCACACGGTGCTGCTGATCGAACACAACATGAGCATCGTCATGTCCATCAGCCAACGCATCACGGTGATGAGCCACGGGCAAATCCTGGTGGAAGGCACGCCGGAATTCGTGCGCGCCGATGAACGCGTGCGCACTGCTTACCTGGGAGAGGCCGCCTGATGCTGATCGTCGAGAATATCCATTCCTACTACGACAAAAGCCATGTACTCGAAGGCGTGTCGTTGACCGTCAATCCCGGCGAATTGGTCACGCTGCTGGGGCGCAACGGCGCCGGCAAGACCACCACCTTGCGCAGCATCCTGGGGATTATCTGCCCGCGTCATGGCCAGATTCACTTCAACGGCCAGGCGCTGGTCGGGCAAAAAATCTTTGAAATCGCTCGTCAGGGCTTGGCATTGGTCCCGGAGAACCGCGGGATCTTCCGCCTGCTGACCGTCGAGGAAAACCTGCGCATCGCGGTGCGCAAGACCAGCCGCTGGCAGATGGAGGACGTGTACGGCATGTTCCCGCGCCTCAAGGAGCGCCGTAAGAACGCCGGCCACGCTCTGTCCGGTGGCGAACAACAGATGCTCGCCATCGCCCGCGCCCTGCTCAACGACCCCAAGTTGCTGATCCTCGACGAACCCACCGAAGGCCTGGCCCCGGTGATCGTCGACGAACTGGTGAAGATCCTGCGCAAGGTAAAGGACGATGGCCTGCCGGTGCTGCTGGTGGAACAGAACCTGATGGTCTGCGACAAGCTCGCCGACCGCCATTACGTGCTCGAACAGGGCCGCGTGGTGTACGAAGGCAGCGCCGCCGCCTTCCGTGCCGACCCGACGATCAAGAACCGCTACCTGGCCCTGAGTGCCTGACCGGAGATTGCACATGAACAGTTTTGCGCACCCCCTCAAGAGCAACGCCCCGCTGATCAACCGCGACCGCCTGTGGCAATCGTTGATGGACCTCGCCCAGCTCGGCGCCACCGTCAAAGGCGGCGTGTGCCGCCTGGCGCTCACCGACCTCGACCGCCAAGCCCGCGACCTGTTCGTGCAATGGTGCGAGGCGGCCGGGTGCAGCGTCAGTGTCGACGCCATCGGGAATATCTTTGCACGCCGCGCCGGGCGTAACCCCGCCCTGCCCCCGGTCATGACCGGCAGCCATATCGACACCCAACCTACCGGCGGCAAGTTCGACGGCTGCTACGGGGTGATGGCCGGGCTGGAAGTGATCCGCACACTCAATGACTTGCAGCTGGAGACGCAAGCGCCGATCGAAGTGGTGGTGTGGACCAACGAAGAGGGCTCGCGTTTCCCGCCATGCATGATGGGCTCCGGGGTGTTTGCCGGTAAGTTCGACGTGCAGGACACCCTCGCCAAACTCGACGACCAGGGCCTGTCGGTGGGCGCCGAACTGCAGCGCATCGGCTATGCCGGTTCGCGTGCGGTGCTCGGCCACCCGGTGGGCGCGTATTTCGAGGCGCATATCGAGCAAGGGCCAGTGTTGGAAGACCAGGCCACCACGATTGGCGTGGTCATGGGCTGCCTCGGCCAGAAGTGGTTCGACCTGACCCTCACCGGCGTTGAAGCCCACGCCGGCCCCACGCCGATGCACCTGCGCAAGGACGCCCTCGTAGGGGCCGCCGAGGTGGTCAGCGCGGTCAACCGTATCGCCCATCAGCAACAGCCTCACGCCTGTGGCACCGTCGGCTGCCTGAACCTGCACCCAGGGTCGCGCAACGTGATTCCTGGCCAGGTGCACATGACCATCGACCTGCGCCACCTGCATGCCGACACCTTGCAGGCCATGGTGGATGAGGTGCGCGGCGTGATCGAAGCCACGGCCCAACGCCACGGCCTGAGTGTTGAACTGACACCCACCGCCGACTTCCCGCCACTGGACTTCGCCCCGGCCTGCGTCAACGCCGTGCGTGACGCCGCGATGACCCTGGGCTTGAGCCATATGGACATCGTCAGTGGCGCCGGGCATGACGCCATTTTCGTCGCCGAACTCGGCCCGGCCGGGATGATCTTTGTGCCGTGCGAAGGCGGCATCAGCCACAACGAAATCGAAAACGCTGCGCCGGATGACCTCGCGGCGGGCTGTGCGGTGTTGCTGCGCGCCATGGTCAACGCAGCCCAGGGAGATCTGGCATGAGTGAGATTGGCCAACTGACGGCAGTGCAACTGCTGAAGCACTTTCGGGACAAAACCCTGTCGCCGGTGGACGTCACCGAGGACGCCTTGCTGCGTATCGAACGCTACAACCCGATGGTGAATGCCTACTGCCATGTCGACCCTGAAGGGGCATTGCAGGCTGCGCGGGCGTCGGAGCAACGCTGGCTCAAGGGCCAACCGTGCGGCGCACTCGATGGGGTGCCTGCCTCCATCAAAGACCTCACATTGACGATTGGCATGCCCACCCGCAAGGGTTCACGCACCTCCTCACCCGAAGGCCCATGGGACGTGGACGCGCCCTTCTCGGCCTTGATGCGCAAAGCCGGCGCGGTACTGCTGGGCAAGACCACCACACCTGAATTCGGCTGGAAAGGCGTCACCGATAACCCGTTGTACGGCATCACCCGCAACCCATGGGACACCCGCACCACGGCGGGCGGCTCGTCCGGTGGCGCCGGTGCGGCGGCAGCGCTGAACCTTGGCGTGCTGCACCAAGGCAGCGATGCCGGTGGCTCGATCCGAATTCCGTGCGCCTTCACCGGCACCTTCGGTATCAAGCCAACTTTTGGTTACGTACCGCAATGGCCGGCCAGCTCCATGACGATCCTGTCGCACCTGGGGCCGATGACCCGCACCGTCGAAGACAGTGTGCTGATGCTGCAAACCGTCGCTCAACCGGATGCACGCGATGGCCTGATCGGCGCACCGCGCACCACCCCGTGGCTCACGCCAGGTACGCACCTCAAAGGCCTGCGAGTCGCCTACAGCCCGACCTTCGGCTACGTGGATGTTGATCCGCACGTCGCCAAGGTGGTCGCCCAAGCGGTTGAGGGCCTGGTGCAATTGGGCGCGCATGTCGAGCAGATCGACCCGGGCTTCAGCGACCCACTGGAGGTGTTCAGCACCTTGTGGGCCGCCGGCGCCGCACGCCTGACCGGGCCGATGAGCGAGGCGCAAAAACACTTGCTGGACCCGGGTTTGCGGCGCATTGCGCAACGCGGCGAACAGCTCAGCCTCAGCGACTACAGCGCGGCCCTCGAAGCCCGCGCGGCACTGGTCGCCAGGATGGCGGCGTTCCATCAGCACTACGACGTGCTGGTCTCGCCGATGATGCCGATCACTGCGTTTGAAGCCGGGCACAACGTGCCACCGGGTTCGGGCATGCAGGAATGGATGGAGTGGACGCCGTTTACCTATCCCTTCAACCTCACGCAGCAACCGACGGCGTCAGTGCCGTGCGGGTTGGCCCCGAATGGCTTGCCGGTGGGCTTGCATGTGGTGGGCGCGCGATTTGCCGATGAGCAGGTGCTGCGGGTTTGCCAGGTGTATGCCAAGGCATTCCCCACCGAACACCTTGCCGCACCGCGCCTACTCTGAACCGCAGCTTTCGACCGGGGACGGCCCTGTGCACCTCCGGTCGCGTTTGGCTTATAATTCGCGCCTCTTTTTTTTGCGCGGATTGTTTCCAATGCGATTCACCAGGACCGTTCTGGCGAGTGCCGTACTCGCCCTCCTGCCGGCCATGGCCCACGCCAGCGCGCTGGACTTGACGTACGAAGCACCTGTCACCGAGGCAGCGCCACACGACGCCCCCGCGACCGCCACCTCGTTATTCCCGGTCAAGACCAAGCCGCCGGTGACATTCGAGTACGCCTGCAAAGGCCCGCGCTGCCAGTATGAAGATGACCTTGAACAGCGCCACGACGACCAGACCACACACAGCTGGTCCATCGGTCTTCAATAACGCTCAGCCGAGCTTGAGCTGAAAGGCAATCAACGGTGGGCGCCGGCACGCCGGCGCCCACCGTTACAAGCACATTCCATTACACTGTCCCTCTTCTTCACCCGGGACGCTTATGGACATCGAACTGGCACGCACGTTTCTCGAAATCACCCGCTGCGGCAGCCTGGCTGCGACGGCCGAGAAACTGCACGTCACCCAGACCGCCATCACCGCACGCGTAAAAAACCTCGAGAGCCAGTTGGGCAGCACGCTGTTTGTGCGCAACCGCGCCGGTGCGCGGTTGACCGCCGATGGCGAAGCCTTTGTGGTGTACGCCAACCAATTGCTGCAAACCTGGGAAGCCGCCAAGCGTGACCTGCCGCTGCCGGATGGCTACCGCAACGTGCTGCATATCGGCGGCGAGGTCAGCCTGTGCAACCCGCTGATGCTCGGCTGGGCGCAGGCCCTGCGCGAACATATCCCAGGGCACGCGCTGCGCACCGAAATACGCGAAGGCGAGTACCTGCTGCGCCAGTTGGAACTGGGTGTGCTGGATGCCGCATTAGTGTTCCAACCGCAGTACTGGCCGGGGTTGCAGGTGGAACAGGTGCTGGAAGAAAAACTGATCCTGGTGCAACGGGTGAGCAAGCCGGCGCCGTATATCTACATTGACTGGGGCCCGGGCTTTCGCCAGCAGCATGATGCCGCGCTGCCCGACAAAGCCCGTGCAGCGCTGAGCTTCAACCTCGGGCCGCTGGCGTTGCAGTACATCCTGGAGAATGGCGGCGCCGGGTATTTCCGCACGCGCGTGGTGCAGAGCTACCTGGACAGCGGCGTGATGCAGCGGGTGCCGAAGGCGCCGGAATTCAGTTTCCCGACCTACCTGGTGTACTCACGGGCGCGCGACAGTGCCGTGTTGCAGCAGGCGCTGGCGCTGCTGCGCGAGGTGGTCAAAGCCGAAAGTGACTGGTCACAACGCTGGGACCCGCTGATTTGAATCACCGTACACCACGGCGCGTGCTAGCCTGCGGGTGTTTCCTTTCGCAGCCTTATCGATGAACAAGAAAAAGTCCGTCACCATCAGCGACATTGCCAAACGGGTCGGCATGACCACTATCACGGTCTCGCGAGCGCTGAACAAACCTGACCAGGTCAAACCCGCCACGCTGGCGCGCATCCTCGACGTCGCGCGGGAGTTGGACTATGTGCCCAACGCCTTCGCCCGTGGGCTCAAACGCAGTGAAAGCCTGATCATTGGCGTGATCACCGCGTCGGTGGACAACCCGTTCTACAGCGAAATGATCAAGGCGATTTCCCGCGAGGCGAAGCAGCACGGCTACACCATCATGCTGGTGGACACCGACGAGTTGGCGGAGCTGGAAAGCAAAGCCGTCGACACGTTGCTGGGCTACCGCGTGGCCGGGATCATCCTGTCGCCGGTCTCTGATGAGCCGAGCTACCAGCCCGATTACCTGGAGCGGCTGGGCAACGGCAAGACCCCGGTGGTGCTGCTCGACCGTACGATCCACGACAGCCCGTTCAGCCGCGTGGTGCTCGACAATTACCACAGCGGCATTCAGGCCGCGCACTACCTGTTGCGCCAGACGCCCGACCTCAAGCGCCTGCTGGTGCTGACCGGCCCCGAGCATTCAAGGATCACCGTGGAGCGCCTCAAGGGCCTGCGCGAAGTGCTCGCTGAACATCCGCACGTACAGGTCGAAGTGCAGGCTGGCGACTACACGCTGATGCCGTCTTACCTGCATACCCTCGACTACCTCGCCGAACACTCGGCGCCGGACGCGATCATGGGTTTTAACCAGTTGATCACCCTCGGTGCCCTGCGCGCGTTGCGCATGCACAACATCCCCCATGACAGCCTGACCATCTGCGGCATCGACCGCCTGCCCTTCGCCGATATCTTTGGCGTGCCAATCGCCTGCGTGGCCCACGACGCCTCCCTGGCCGGCAGCAGCGCGGTACGCCTGCTGCTTGACCGCCTGGAAGACCCGTACAAGCCACGGGACAAGGTGGTCATCGCCGGCCAGTTGGAAAACGGCTAGCGACTGGTGTAGCCGCCATCGATCGGCAGGCTCACGCCGCTGATCATGCCGGCGGCATCGCTGAGCAGGAACAGCACCGGTAGCGCCACGTCCAGCGTCTGAGCAAAACGCCCCAAGGGAATGGCCGCCAACGCCGGATCGCGCTTGGCTGGGTCGGACCAGGCCATGGCGGCCATCGGCGTGAGGGTGACCGTGGGGTTGACGCTGTTGACGCGAATGCCGAAGCGGCCCCACTCGGCGCATTGCACGCGGGTGATGGCGTCCAGGGCAGCTTTGGAGGCGCAGTAGCTGAGGTGATCGTCGAGGGCGACCAACGAAGCCTGGCTGGAGACGTTGACGATGCTGCCGGCGAGCTTCGCCTCGATCATTTTTGCCGCGACCCGGCTGGCGACCTGGGCGGCGGCACGGGCGTTTACGTGCATCACCTGATCGAAGGCGGCGGCGCTGATCGCGGCGGCGGGTTCAAGCCGGGAAATACCGGCGCAGTTGACCAGGCCGTGCAGTGGCGGCAGGTCATGCAGGGCGTTGTCGAGGGCGGCGCTGTCGGCGATGTCCACGCACACCGCGTGGCAGCCCAACCTGGCCAAGGCCTCGGCGTCGCGGCCGAGGGCGAAGACTTCGGCGCCGCTGTTGATGAGCTGAAGGGCAATCTCATGGCCGATGCCGCTGGTGGCACCGGTGACGAGAATGCGCCGGTGGGTGAAGTTGAAGGTGGTGGTCATGGTCACTCTTCCATAGACAATAAAGGTCCACTGTGGGAGCTGGCTTGCCTGCGATTACGGTGGGCCAGTTAGCCCATTTGCCACTGATACACCGCTATCGCAGGCAAGCCAGCTCCCACATTCGGACCGTGTTGAATCAATCGGATTGCAAGCTGTGCATGATCGGTTTCAACGCGGGATACAGCTTCAAATACTCGCCAAACGCGCGGTCATAGGTCACGACATTCTCGCGCTTGGGCTGCGCGCGCAGTTCCAATTGCACCCAGCCCTTGTCCATCTGCGCATCGCTCACCAACCCCAGCGTATGCGCAGCCAGCAACGCCGCGCCCATTGCCGCCTCAACTTCTTGCACGATGGTGTAAACCGGGTACCGCGTGATGTCCGCAATAATCTGCATCCACAAATCCGAATGACTCGCGCCACCGACCACAATCAGCCGCGGGTCCAGTGATTGCGCGCCCTGGGTGCCGGCTTCGATATTGTGCCGCAGGGCAAAACTCACCCCCTCGAGCACCGCGCGGTACAGGTGAATGCGGCTGTGATACAGGTTCAGCCCGACAAAACTGCCGCTGGCACGGTCATCCCACACCGGGCTGCGTTCGCCCATCAAGTACGGCAGGAACAACAAGCCTTCGCTGCCTGCCGGGATCTTCATCGCGCGCTGTTCCAGCAACGCCAAACTGTCCTGGCCAGTAGCCTTGGCCTGTTGCTCTTCGGCCTGGCAGAACTGCTCGCGAAACCAGCTGACCGATGCCCCGGCGGTGATGGCACCGCCGAAGATGTACAGGTCCCGATGGCCGTTGTAGACGTGGGGCATGCTCACCAGGCCGTGGCGTGCGTCGACGTGCTGGTTCAGATAGCCCCAGCACATGCTGGTGCCGATCATTGCCACATGGTTGCCCGGCTGCGTAACGCCTGCGGCCAGGGTCGCCATCGCCGCGTCCACGCCACCGGCGAGAATCGGTGTGCCTGCCTGCAGGCCCAGGCGCGCGGCCCAGGTCTCCAGCAGCCCACCCACCACCTCGCCGGAATACACCAACCGCTCAGGCATCATTGCCAGCGGTATCTGCAGTGCTGCGAGCATGTCTTCGGACCAGCCGCGCTGCGCCACGTCATAGACGCCGCCGATATTGCCGGCGCTGCTGTGGTCCACTGCCAGTTCACCGGTAAGGCACCAGTTGATATAGCTGTTGGGCGGCAGCAGGTAACGCGTGTTGGCCCATACTTGCGGCTGATGCTGCTTGAGCCAGAGCATCTTGGTGAAGCCGTAGTAGCTGTCCACCGAGTTGCCGGTGACCGCGAACAAGCGTTCAAGGTCAACATGCTCGCGCACCCAGGCCACCTGCTCGCCGGCACGGCGGTCCATCCAGATCAGGCACGGGTGCAGCGGCGTGATCTGCGCATCCACGGCAATCCCCGAGCCGCCGTACAGGCTGCTGATGCACAGCGCCTTGACCTGCTCTGCTGCCACCCCGGCCTTGGCCATGCACTGCGCCACGCAGGCCTCGACCGCGTCGAGCCAGACCTGCGGCCATTGCTCGGCCCAGCGCACTTTCGGGGTATCGACGCGATACCCCTGGCTGTGCTGGGCGATGATCGTGCCTTGAGCATCCACCAGCAGCGCCTTGGTGCTCTGGGTTCCAATGTCGACACCCATGACATAGTTCATCTCAAAGTACCGGCTTCAACAGCACCTTGATCGACTTCGTCGAGTTGGCCAACTCGAACGCTTCGGCAAAGTGATCCAGCGGGAAGTCGTGAGTGACGATGCCTTTGGAGGTGACCAGGCCGCGCTCGAACAGGTCGATGGCAATCGGGTAGCAATACGGGCCCAGGTGCGCGCCGCGTACGTCGAGCTCCTTGCGGTCGCCGATGATCGACCAGTCGACGCTGGTTTCGGCACCGAATACGCTGAACTCGACAAAGCGCCCGAGTTTGCGGATCAGGTCCAGGCCCTGGGTCACGCCGGCCGGTACGCCGGTGGTTTCGATGTACACGTCGCAGCCGTAGCTGTCGGTGAGGCCGTTGATGATCTCACGGGCGTTGTCGCGGGATGGGTTGATCACCACGTCGGCGCCGAATTGCTTGGCCAGTTCGAGGCGCTCATCGACCATGTCGATCACCACCAGTTTTTTCGGGGTCTTCAGCGCGGCCACCTGGACCATGCACAGCCCGAGGGTGCCCGCACCGGCGATCACCACCACGTCATCCAGCTGGATTTCGCCACGGTTGACGGTATGAATCGAGCAGGCCATCGGCTCCACCAGCGCCGAATCTTCCAGCGAGACCGACTCCGGAATCTTGTGCACGATGGCGGTCTTGGGAATGCGCATGTACTGGGCCATGCCGCCTTCGGCCACTTCACGCTGGAAGCCAAAGATGTTGTGCACCTCGCACATCCAGTATTTACCCGACTTGCAGAAGCGGCACTTGCCGCACGGCACGATCTGTTCGGCGATGACCTTGTCGCCGACCGCCACTTCAAAGTGCTCTTCAGCGCCCTCGCCGACTTCCACCACGTAGCCAAAAAATTCGTGGCCCGGCACCACGGGCGCCTTGACCCACGGGTTGTCGCCGCCCCAGAACATCGCCGCCCCCGAGTGGCATTTGCAGTCGCTGGCGCAGATGCCGCAGGCGGCGATGCGGATCACCAGTTCATTGGGGCGTGCCTGAGGTTTGCTGATGCGTTGCAGGCGGTAGTCCTTCGGGCCGTGGCAGACGACGGCTTGCATTTCGGTGTGCTTGTCCATGGTGTTCGATCCTGTCTTGAGAGGAGTTTATTTATGGCGCTGACGGCTGATAAAGATCGCCAGCAAGATGATTGCGCCCTTGATCACACTCTGGACGTAGGGCGAGACGCCGAGCATGTTCAGGCCGTTGTTCAATACGCCGAGCAACATCGCGCCGAGCAACGTGCCGACGATCACGCCGCGCCCGCCGGCAATCGAGGCGCCGCCGAGCACCACGGCCGCAATCGCATCCAGCTCGAATGACACGCCGGCATTCGGCTGGCCGCTCATCAGGCGTGAAGTCAGCACCAGCCCGGCAATCGCCGCCGTCAGGCCGCTGATGCCGTACACCAGCAACTTGAATCGCGCCGCGCGCACCCCGGACAAACGCACCGCTTCTTCATTGCCGCCGATGGCGTAGATGTAGCGGCCGATGCGCGTGTGTTGCAGCAACACGTAGGCGGCAAAGTAGGTGATCAGCATGATCAGGATCGGCACTTCGATGCCGAACAGGCTCTGGCGGCCGAAAAAGCCGAACCACTCCGGCAGCCCGGAGATCGGGTAACCGTCGGTGTACATCAGGCCCAGGCCACGGGCGATGCCCATGGTCGCCAGGGTGACGATGATCGGCGGCATATGCAGGTAGGCGACGAACAGCCCGTTGCCGATGCCAAAGGCCACGCCGATCAACATCCCGGCGCCAATCGCCAGGCCCGGCGGCAGCCCCGCGACCATCAGGCCGGCGGTCAGGGTGCCGGACAGCGCCATCACCGGCCCCACCGACAGGTCGATGCCGCCGGTGAGAATCACGCAGGTCATGCCCACCGCAATAATCGCGTTGATCGACACTTGGCGGGCGATGTTCGACAGGTTGCTGGCGGTGAGGAAGGTGTCGCTGGCAAGAATCATCACCAGGGTCACCACCACCAACCCGACAAAGGGATAAAACGCCGGCGAACGCAGCAGCCGCGCCAGGTTCAGGCGCAGTCGGCCGGTGTCGCCGGTGTTAATGGACGTATTCACTTGAGCCCCCTGTTGCATGGCGCATGACCTCTTGAGGATTGACGGCGGACGCTTCGAGTACCTTGACGATGGCGCCCTTGTGGAACACGGCGACGCGGTCGCACATGCCGATGACTTCCGGCAGTTCGGAGGAAATCATGATGATTGCGTAGCCCTGTTCGGTAAGGCTGCGCATGAGTGCGTAGATCTGCGCCTTGGCGCCAACATCAATGCCACGGGTGGGCTCATCGAACACCAGCACGTCGCAGTGGTGATTGATCCAGCGCGCAATCACCACCTTTTGCTGATTGCCGCCGCTGAGGTTGAACACCCGGCTCTCACCGCTGGGGGCTTTGATCGACAGCTGCTTCATCAGGCTGTCGACGCTGGCGCATTCGCGGCCCTTATCGATCAAGCCGCCAGTGTTCTGGTATTTGCGCAGGTTGTTCAGGGTGATGTTTTCGCGAATGCTGAAGTCGGTGATCAGCCCTTCACTCTTGCGGCTTTCCGGGAGCAGGCCGATGCCATGGGCCAGGGCCTGGCCCGGGTCGTCGAGGGTGATTTTTTCGCCGCGCAGCCATACGTCTTTGCTCACCGACGGCAGCGCGCCCATCATGCCCAGCGCCAGTTCGGTGCGGCCTGAGCCCACCAGCCCGGCGAAGCCGAGGATCTCGCCTTTGTGCAGCTGGAAGCTGTTGTGGGGGCCGTTGCGCACCAGCTGGATGTCCTTGACCTCCAGCAACAGCGGGCCGCGCTCGGCAGTCGGCTTGGCTGGAAAGCTGCATTCCAGGCGGCGGCCGACCATCATCTCGACCAGGCGGTCGATATCGCTGTCGGCCACATCGGTCACGCCCACATTGCCGCCGTCACGCAGCACGCTGATGCGGTCGCAGACCTGGAAAATCTCCTCCAGGTGGTGCGAGATAAAAATCACCGCCACGCCCTGGCGCTTGAGTTCGCGCATGATCTCGAACAGCAGCTCGGCTTCACTGGGCGTGAGGGTTGCCGTCGGCTCATCAAGCACCAGCAAACGCGCATCCAGGGCCAGCGCCTTGGCGATTTCGACAAACTGCTGCTCGGCCACACTCAGGTGCTCGACCGCACATTGCAGGTCGATCCTCACGCCCAGGCGCTTGAACAACGCCTCCGATGCTTCGACCATCTCGCGCTTGCGCAACAGGCCAAAGCGGTTGCTCAGCTCGTGGCCGAGGAAGATGTTTTCCACCGCCGTGAGGTAGGGAATCAGGCTGAATTCCTGGAATACGATGCCGATACCGGCGGCAATCGCATCACGGTAGGTCGCGAACTGCTGCACCTGGCCGTTGATCAGGATTTGCCCCTCGTCCTGATGCTCGACGCCGCCGAGGATCTTCATCAGGGTCGATTTGCCCGCGCCATTTTCGCCGAGCAGGGCATGGATTTCGCCGCGCTCCACTTGCAGGTTGATGGCCTTGAGGGCCTGTACGCCCGGGTAACGCTTACAGATATTTTCCAGCTTCAGAAGACTGCTCATACCGCCGACCTCGTATTCAGTAGGTGACCTTAAGCCCCACGGGTTGGCGTGGGGCCTGGGCGAATTACCAGCTGAAGTCCTTGGCCTTGGCCTGGTCGATCAAGGTGATGTCCACCGGGAGCGTGGCGGGCACTTGCGAGCCCCACTTCTTGGCCAGGGCGATGCCCAGGGCAAGGCGGATCTGGTCGCGGGGGTATTGCGCCGAGGTGGCGATGAATTTGCTGCCGGGTTTCTGGATCGCCTTGATCGCTTCGGGTGCGCCGTCGACGCTGACCAGCTTCACGTCCAGCCCACTGGCTTCGATGGCCGAGAGTGCACCGAGGGAGCCGTTGTCATTCACACTGAAAATACCCTTGAGCGTGGGCTGGGCCTGCAGCATGTTTTCGGTGACGGTCAGCGCCTGGTCACGTTCCTGCTTGCCGTTCTGGACGCTGACAATCTTGATGTCGGGGTGCTTGGCCATGGCCTCTTTGCAACCGCGTACACGTTCGAGGATCGGCACCACGGCGATGCCGTCGAGGATCGCGATATTGCCTTTGTCGCCAATGTTTTTAGCCAGGTACTCACACGCCTGGAAGCCGGCGTCGAAGTTCTTCGAGCCAACAAAAGAGTCCAGCGGGCCGTCGGCCTGGGCATCCACGGCCACCACCACGACACCGGCAGCGTGGGCGGATTTGACTGCAGACTGCACGCCGACCGAATCGGTCGGGTTGATCAGCAGGATATCGATGCCTTTTTGCAGCATGTCTTCGACGTCGCTGACCTGCTTGGACACGTCGTGGCGGGCGTCGGTGATGATCAGTTTCGCGCCGATGGTTGCGCCCGCCTCTTCAAGGGCGTTTTTCATGGTGACGAAATAGGGGTTGTTGATCTCCTGGAAGGAGGCGCCGATGCGAATGGGCTTGGCGGCGTCGGCAAAAGCGGGGGCCGCGTTGCCGAGGGTGATGCTGACAGCCAGTAAACACAGGGTTTTCGGGAGCATTTTCATGGCGTGGATCTCTGTTTTGTTTTTATTTTTAGAGCAAATGTTATCGTTAACATTTTGCGAGAAGCTAGCAAGTAAATGGGTGCTGTGCAAGAGGCCATTGGTCACTCGGGGTTCAATGGCACTGCAGATTGAACCCGGTCAAATGGGGCAACTGGCTGGCCGGCGAGGCAGACACCTCGGTGCATCAGGCATTCCAAGTGGAGGCCATCGCCAGCAAGCCAGCGCCCACAGAGGCGGTGTGCACTGCGCAAAAACTCGCACAATCGCGCGCGCCAACTAAGCTCAGCCTCCAACAAAAACATCCTGAGCTTCCCGCCATGGCACACCCCACCGAAACGTTTCGCAGCCGCTACCGCAGTGAAGTGAACCGCCATTACAACCCATGGCTGCATGCAGGTTTTGTGCTCGGCTACGGCATCCTCTGCATCACCCTGGCCTGGTCCTCTACCGAGCACATCACTCCCCTCCAGTGGCTGGCAGTGCCGCTGACCCTGGTGTTTTTCAACCTGTGCATTTACCTCGTCCACCGCCACCTCGGCCACCGCAAACATACCTTCGCCCGGCTGTTCTACGCACGCCACACCGGTGATCATCACAGCTTCTTCACCCCCGGCCACATGACCTACGACAGCCCCAAGGACTGGCGCGTAATTCTGTTTCCCGCCTGGTTGATCGTGCTGCACAGCCTGATCACCAGCCTCCCCGCGTGGTGGCTGCTCAAGCAGTTGAGCCCGAATGTGGCCGGGCTGTTTGCCGGCTGCATGATCCTCGGCTACCTGCTCTATGAAGTGTTCCATGCCTGCGAACACCTGCCCGCTCACCACCCGGTGGCACGCCTGCCGTGGATTCGCCAGATGCATCAACTGCACGCGTTGCATCACCGTCGCGAGCTTATGCAAGGGCGCAACTTCAATATCGTTCTACCGCTGATGGACTACCTGTTCGGCACCTTGCACTGGGAACCGAGCGCCCACGACAACCAGGAAAAGTCATGAGCCACCGCCGCAAAAAACCGCGTCATTTACTGTTCGTGCTTGCGCTTGCGGTGATTACCTTTCTGCTGCTGATGCCGACCCAAGTGCAACCGGTGAATTGGTCCCCGCCCACGGCGCCGTCGATGAAGGAAGGCACCTACGCCGAGAACCAGCGGCTTAAGGCCGTACAAAAGATTGGCGCACAAGACATTCAAGGCCCTGAGGCTCTGGTGCTGGATGCGCAGGGTTTTCTGATCAGTGGCTTGCATGACGGCCGCATCATCCGCACCGCGCCCGACAGCCATACCCTGGAGGTGCTGGTCAACACCGGCGGCCGCCCCCTCGGCCTGGCCTTTCACCCGGATGGGCGTTTGATCGTGGCTGACGGGGTCAAGGGCTTGCTTGCACTCGATGCCAACCGCCAACTCACGCCGTTAAGCAGCGCCGCGAATGGCGTACCGTTTGGCTTTACCAATGACGTGAGCATCGACGCCAGTGGGCGCTATGGGTATTTCAGCGATGCATCACGCCGTTGGGGCTATGGCCAGGACGCTGAAGCGGTGATCGAGCATGGCGGCGATGGCCGCCTGTTGCGGTATGACTTCAGTAACGGCACCACGCAGGTGTTGCTCGATCATCTGCAATTCGCCAACGGCGTAGCCTTGGGACCGGATGAAAACTATGTGCTGGTCAATGAAACCGGCGCCTATCGCATCAGCCGCTATTGGCTCAAAGGCGAGCGAGCCGGCAGCCACGATCTGTTTGCCGAGAACTTGCCAGGCTTGCCGGACAACCTCAGCTTCAACGGGCACGAGCGTTTCTGGGTCGCCCTGTACACGCCACGCAATCCATTGCTCGATGGTTTCGCCGGCTACCCCTTGTTGCGCAAGGTGATGGTGCGGGCATTGATGGTGCTGCCCAACCCCATCGAGCACAAAGCTTTCGTGCTCGGGTTGGACACCGACGGCAAGGTCATCGCCAACTTGCAGGATGGCAGCACAGGCAATTACTCGCCGATCACCAGCGCGCGGGAATACGGCGACTGGTTGTACCTGGGCTCGTTGAACAGTAAGAGCATGGCGCGCTTGCCGCTGAAGCTGGCGCTGGCGCGTGACTGACAAAAAAGGGGCTGCCTGATCAGGCTGCCCCTTTTCCACTGCATCAGCGGATCAATGGATGATGTTCTGAGTGCAGATGTGCCCAAAGGTCACATAAGACACATTGTCACCGCCGACACCCACGCCTGGGAACTCGTCCAACTCGATACGCCAGCCGCCGAAGTTGAAGGTGGTGTCCCAGTTGTACTTCACACCGGTGCTGCTGTCCGGGTATTGCACGCGGTATTCGCCGAAGCATTCACCGAGCGCGGCACTCGCCTGGGATGTGCCCGCACTGTTGGTGCTGGCCTTGAAGTCGGTCCAGTGGAACTCGGTCCCCTCAAAGCGCTTGTCGACGCGCAGGATCGGCGTGACGCCCAACAGAGGTGCGCCAGTGGAGTCGGACCAGTTAGTGCTCCAGTTCAACGTGCGTCCGGCCTGGGTCGCCATCCAGAAGATCGATGCCGGCACCCGCACGATGTTGTCGCCCTTCACATCCGACGTGTTCAGCCGTGGCGTAGAGCCCAGGCTCAATGCGTACTGCTTGGTCGGGTCCTGCGTCACCGCAGGGTTGGCACGCACACGCACCTTGACGGTCGTGCCCGGCGTTACGCTCGGGTACGTCGAGGTGGAACCGGCCGGCACCGTGACCCAATTGGTGCCATCGAAGCGGTCGAAGATCCACTGGTTGCGGCTACCACTCTCATCGCCTGCCAGGTACATGCTCACACTTTGACCCCGTACGGCCTTGAAGTCGAAGTAATCGACGTCGTTGGCGTTGTCGAGATTACCGGTCACCTTGTTCATCGAGTCCGGCAGTACAAAGGCAGTTTGCGCGCTGTCATTCGGCTCAAAGGCATCGATGTTGGTATCCACCGCCACGCCGAAACTGAACTGCGCGTTGTTCGCGGTCTTGGCCACCATGTACCAGTAGTAGTCCCCCGCAGGCAGCACGCCGCCCAGGTATTCATCGGCATTGCCCGGGTTGTCGGAGGTGTCGATCAGCTGCGGATTACCCTGGCCGTCATCACGGAACAGGGTCAGCGACATATCGGCGCCAGCACTCTGATCGATCAACTGCACCAGCACCCGGGCGTTTTGCGGCAGGTTGAAGTGGTAAGGAAATTCCTGGCCGGTTTGCACCTCGGTGATGGTGTAAAGCGTGTTGATCTCCAGGGTGGGAAACAGCGGTTCAAAGGCGGCGACAGCCGCACTTTTAAGGGAGGCCTGGCTCGGCTTTTTCAACGCGCTGACAGCCGTGTTGAACGGCGCCGACTTGGCCGCTTTGGAAGGGGCTTTGGCCTTGCCAATTTTGGCGTCCAAAAACTTTTGTCGCAGCTCGTCCGAGATCGGCACCGCAGTCAGTGTGCCGCCAGGTTTCAGCGCGTCAATCAGACCTTGATTGACCGTTCCGGGGGTGAGTTGGGGAAGGGTTTGCTCGGCCAGGGCAGAGGCCGAAATCAAGCAGGAGGCCATCATGGCCGCGCCCAGCATCAGGGCTTTTGTGGGTTTCATTTTTTATCCATCCATAGTTAAAAAATTGAAGCTCGGGTGACCGGTGACATCCGGTCACCTGGGATGGACTGTAGAACATGACTGTATGCATGTACAGTATTTTTTAGGCGGATGTGAACTCGCGCCTACAGGAAAAAGACCACGCGCAGTCAGTACCCCGTCATCTCTAAATACCCCACGCCACCGTCAAACTGCACCGGCCCTTCCCAATACGGAATACTCAGGTTCATCCACGCATTCGGGTTAACGGCCAGGGGGGTGATATCCAGTTGTTTGGCGGGAATTTTCAGCGACCAGCGCGTGGGAATACTGCGCCCGTCTATGTCGGTGGTGGCCAGTGGTGTGAGCTGGATCTCGGCATTGTGCAGGGTCTGGGTGTGGCCCTGCTGGTCGATCCAGGTGCCAGTCAGGTAACCCGCGCCGTCCTTTTGCCGCACGCGAAACAGCATCAACTGCTCGCCACGGTCCAGGTGCAGCGAGAACCAGTCCCAACCGGTCTGGCTGGCTGCCAGGGGTTGGCTGCTCCATTCGCGGTCGAGCCAGGCGGGGCCGCTGACCGGGTACGTTTTACCGTCGAGGGTGACGCTGCCGGCCGCCGCAAAAAACGGCTGGCTGTAGTAGTAAGACGCCTGCCCTTGATCAGATTTGCGGCTGTAGCCCTTGTCGCCCTGCAGCACCAGTGGTCGGTTCGACGTCAGGTGCAAGTCGTAGGCGAACTGCGGTCCGCTGGCCGTGAGTTGCATATCCGCCAACGGGCTTGCGGCGCCTGGGCGGGTGACGAAATTCCAGTCATCGATCCAGGCGTTGAACGGCACCGCCTGAGCGCCCGCTTGGCCAATGCCGCCACGGGCGTAGCGCTCGGCGGCATAGTGGCGGGTAGCAGAGGTGACGGCGGCATGGCCCAGCCAAACCGTCGAGTCGTGCCAGCCTGGCTGTGTAGGCCCGGCCTTCAGGGCATTGCGAAACAATGTCCACTGCACGCCAAACAGGTTGCCTTGCGCATCCTTGAGATTGGCAGTGACGTACCACCATTCGATGCGAAAGCCATCATGTGGGCCATGGTCTTCGGGAAAGCTGAAGACCTTACCGGGCACCACTTGGGCGAAGTCCGCCGCATCGCTGCCAAGGCCCGCGAAGCTTTCTTCCGGCGCCGGCACTTTGTCGCACGCGCTCAACAGCACGAGCGTTGCCCACAACAGCGCTTTAATCTTCATTGGCAAAGGTCCTCAGCAAATCCGCCGGGCGGCTGCGGTACAACTGCCACAGCGGCCAGGCCGACGCCAACAAGGTGGCAAGCATCGCCAACCCCAACAGTTGGGCAAGCTGCCACGGGAATACCTGCAACGGCAGACGCCAGCCGAACGCCTGCACATTGATCACTGCGTCCAGGCACCATGCCAGCAGCAGGCCCAACGGCAAAGCCAGCACCAGGGTCAACACGGCCAGCAGCCAGGTCTGGCCAAGGTTGAGCAGCATCAACTGCCGCCGCGTCACGCCCAGCGCCCACAGCGGCGCGAGTTGGCCCAGACGGCTCTGGCTCTGGGTCAGCAAGCTGATAAACAACGCCACACCGGCCACGCCGAGGGTGAGGCTGTTCAAGGCGGCGGTGGCGGCGAAGGTGCGCTCGAACACTTGGCTCGACCAGCCTTTGAGTTGCTGTTGATCGATGATGCGGCTGTCCTCCAGGGCAAATACGCGCTGTATTTCACGCACCAGCGGCGGCACGTTTTGCGGCAGCACCCGCAGGTTGAAACGTGCCGGTGTCAGCGTCGGCCAATGCGCCAACAGGTGCTGCGAATTGACCAGCAGATGGCCCTTGGGGTTGCCGTAGTCAGCGTATATCCCCACCACGTTGGGTGACCACCGCCCCGCAGGCGTGGGGATAGCAATCGCGTCCCCCAGACGCACGTTCAAACGGCGCGCCAATTGCTCACTGAGCATCACGGTGTCGCCTTGCAGTAAGCGGTCCCACGGCGTGCTCGTAGCCTCCAGCAATGGCCAGTGCTGGCGATAGGTCGGGTCGTCGACCACGCCAAATACATCCGCCGGCCAGCCCTGCAATTGCACCGCGACTTGCCACGTAGGCAGCACCGCCTGTACCAACGGTTGCTGCGCCAACCAGGTCGTCAGCTGGTCGGCCTGGGCCGGGTTTTGTGGGTTGAGGTACAACTCGGCGGTCAGGCGTTGTTCCAGCCAATGGTTGAACGTCTGGCGGAAGCCCGAGGTCATCGACCCCGCACCAATATTCGCCGCCAGCGCCAACAGCAATGCCATCAGTGCCAGGCTCAAGGCAGGCAGTTGCTGGCGGCAGTCGGCGAGAAACCACTGGCCGAGCACCGCACGACTGCGCCCGAGCCCCACCGTCAACACCCCATTGAGCAGCACCGGCAGGCCGAGCGCCGCCCCCAGCAACAGCGTGGCCATCAGCACGAACCCGGCGGCCAGGCTGTCACCCAACCACAGCGCCAGCAGGGCGATCACCAGCGCGGTCCCCGCCACCCACCCCTGACGCCGCAACCAGCGCCCATGAGCCTCATGCCAGGCCTGGGCATTGGCCAGCGCCAGCAACGGCAAACGCGCCGCGCGCCACAGGCTACTGCCGCCCGCGAGCAACGCGCCGAACAGGCTCAAACCCAATCCTGCGAGCCACCACCCTGGGCTCAGGCTTAATTGGCCGGGCACCTCGGCGCCGTACAGACCGCGCAGGCTGGCGGCCACATCCGGCAGCAACAGGCTGGCCAACAGGTAACCGCTCGCGACACCGAGCACGCCGCCCAGCAGCGACAATACGCCGAGTTCGACACCCAGGCTGAAGATCAGTATCCGGGCACTGACCCCACAAGCGCGTAAGGTGCGCAACAGCCCACGGCGTTGCTCCAGCGCCAGGCCGATCGCCGCGTGGACGATAAACAACCCCACCACAAAGGACAAAAAGCCCAGGGCGTCGAGGTTCAGGTGAAAACTTTCGGTGAGGCGCGCCAGGTTATTTTCCTCAGCCTGCTTAAGTTGCAGCGCGGCCGGCGGTGTGGGATGGCGGGCGGCAAACGCCTTGTCCAGCAGCAAGCGTGACAGTCGCCCAGGCATCTCCAGCAAGGGCTGGGCATAGCCGATATCGGTCAACAACACGCCGGGGGCCATGTCCTGCTGCACCTGAAACGGCGGCAAGGCTTGCCCGCTGCTGGTCAGCGCTTGCTCACCTTCGCGCAAGCCCAGGGCCAACAGGGTTTGCGGGGCGATCCACGTGCGCCCCGGCGGCGTGAAAAACGCAACCCTCTGGGCCTGGCTCAAGCGCTGTCCCGCCACCGCCCCACCGCCAGGCAACGACAACGGGTCGATACCCATCAATTGCAGGCGTTGCGCCTCATGCCCCTTGAGCAGCAAACGCCCCTGCACCACCGGCGACACCGGCCACCCGGCGCGGCGCAGCTCGGCAAACAGTGCTTGGGGGAAGCTCGCACCGTCCGGCGCAGTCAGACTGGCCTGGGGCTCACCGCCAATCAGTTGGCTGGCACGCGCGTAGCTGTCTCGCGCCTGACTGTTGAGCGCCTGCACCCCGGTCAATAGCGCAGTGGCCAGCCACAGCCCGGTCAGCACGCTGAAAAACTGCACCGGGTGCCGCCGCCAATGGCTCAGCAGCGCGCGCAACGCCCAATAAAACACCGCCATCTCAACACGCGTCCGCAGGCACGACACGCCCACGGTGCAACACCACCTGCCGGTCCAGGCGCGCAGCGATGCGCGGGCTGTGGGTGACCATCAACAGGCTGGTGGGGCTGTCGCGCAGCAGGTCAAGCAACAGTTGCAGCACATCATCACTGGTGGCTTCGTCGAGATTGCCGGTGGGTTCATCGGCCAGCAGTAAACCCGGGCGCGACGCCAACGCGCGCCCCACCGCGACCCGCTGCTGCTGGCCGCCGGACAGCTGTTCGGGATAACGCTTGAGCAAGTCCCCCAGGCCCAGGCGCTCAACCAACTGCGCCTGCCACCGCGGATCAAAGCGCCCTGCCAAGCGTGCCTGGAACGCCAGGTTGTCCTCGACGCGCAAACTGCCGATCAGGTTGAACTGCTGGAATACCAGGCCGATTTCGGTACGACGCCAGCGCGCCAGTTGCGCCTCGCTCAGTTGATCCAGACGTTGCTCGCCCACCTGAATACGGCCGCCGTCGACCCGATCAAGCCCGGCCACCAGGTGCAGCAAGGTACTTTTTCCGCTGCCCGACTCGCCCATCAGCGCCAGGCTGCTACGCTCACTCAGGTACAAGTCGACGCCCCCCAGCACTGGCAACGGGCCTTGCGGGGTGACGTAGCTTTTCAGCACACCTTGCACCTGCAACATAAGAACGCTCGTTTGAAGGACTCCGAACGAGAATAACGGCTGACCGTCAGCCCTACGCAAATTTTTCACATGGATTTCACTGCTTGCCCACCCCTGCCCCTCTAAATTGCCCTCCAAGCGTCGAAATTCGGCAACTTGTTAGTTGCCAGCCGCGACTTTTTATAACCGCGAGATGTTCAGCGAAAAGACAGCAGCCCTATGACAGCCTCTCATTCCCCTACGGGATTGCGTCGATGCGTTGCGCCTACTTAATAAAACACTGCCTACAGTGCCCATGGTGAATGATGTGGTTGACCTTACCTTGACCAAACCGCGCGTGCGCCGTGGCTATTTCAAAGGCTTCAAAAAGTGGTGGGCAGGCCTTGCAGTCATCATGCTGCTGCTCGCCGGTTTTATGCTGTGGCCTGCATCGCCACGTGACCTGGGTATTGGCGATCGCCTGCTGAACTCACAAGTAATACCTGCATGGCGCAATGGCGAATTGATCGTATTGGTGCGTCATGAAGAGCGCTGCGACCGTTCGGCCAACCCGTGCTTCGCGGCGCCTGAAGGCCTCACCGTTCTGGGCACCCAGCGTGCAGAAGAAGTGGGCAAGGCCTTCAAGGTCCTAGGCATGGAAAACAGCGACGTGATTGCCAGCCCGGCCTTGCGTACGGCACAGACATCGCACTTCATGTTCGGCAAGGCCGAGTTGACCACCAACGAAAAAACCATTTGCGGCAAAGCCATTGGCGAAGAACTCCTCAGCCACAAACAATCGGGACGCAACCTGGTGTTTGTCACTCACAGTGGCTGTATCTCCGACTTCGAAACAGCCTTGGGTTTCCCCCGTGCGCGGTTTTCCGAGTATGGCAGTGCCTTGTTTGTGCGGGTGCTGGCTAACGGCAAGTTCGAAACACTGGGAAAAATCAACAGCGTGGCTTGGGCTAACGCCCTGAAGAAGCTCTAGACACTTTTCGACACACTTCGCAACATTCATGTTCAGCAAGGCGACAGCCCTCTTCTGGCATGTTTAGCTGCGCCCGTTACTTCAGGACGTCATGAATACTTTCAGCCACTTAGTGAACTTTGTGATGCTTTACGTTAATACTTGCACGCCCTCCTATTCAGCCATTAAACGTCAGGGAGCGACGTTTTCATGACCCGATTGAAACCCCTACCGCTTTTGCTATTGGCCTTCGCGGTGTTTTACCTGTTGCCCATGGGCTTGCACGGCTTGTGGATCCCGGATGAAACCCGCTACGCCCAGGTCAGTCAGGAGATGCTCCTGAGTGGCAACTGGATCTCACCGCATTTCATGGGTGTGCGCTATTTCGAAAAACCCGCCGCCGGCTATTGGCTGATCGCCCTGGGCCAGGCGGTGTTCGGCGAAAACCTGTTCGGCGTGCGCATCGCCTCGGCGTTGACCACCGGGCTGAGCGTCGTGCTGGCCTACCTCATCGCCCGCCGCGTGTGGAACGACCCACGCAAAAGCTTCGCCTGCGCCCTGCTCTACATGAGTTTCGGGCTGGTGGCCGGCCAGGCCGGGTATTCCAACCTCGATCCGCAGTTCACTTTCTGGGTCAACCTCAGCCTGGTTGCGCTGTGGTTTGCGCTGGACAGCCGCACCTCGCGTGGCCGCTTGGGCGCCTGGGCAGTGCTGGGCGTGGCGTGCGGCATGGGTTTCCTGACCAAGGGCTTTCTGGCCTGGCTGTTGCCCGTGCTGATCGCGGTGCCGTACATACTCTGGCAGCGTCGCGTGGGCGAGTTGTTGCGGTATGGCCCGTTGGCAATCGTGGTCGCGGCACTGGTCTGCGTACCGTGGGTCCTGGCCATTCACTTGCAGGAACCGGACTACTGGCGCTTCTTCTTCTGGCATGAGCACATCCGCCGCTTCGCAGCCGATAATGCACAGCACGCGCGCGCATGGTGGTTCTTCCTGCCGATCATGGTCGTGGCCTGCTTGCCATGGGCCGGGCTGTTGCCAGCCACCCTGAGCAAAACCTGGAAAGAAAAAGCCCAGCCGCCGATCGTCTTCATCGCTCTGTGGATGCTGCTGCCCCTGGCCTTCTTCAGCCTCAGCCGCGGCAAGCTGCCGACCTACATCATGCCGTGCCTGTTGCCCCTGGCGCTGCTGATGGGCCATGCGCTGACTGACCTGATCAAACAAGGCAAGACCCGCACCATCCTGATCAATGGCCTGGCTAACGCCGTGCTCGGCCTGGTGGCGATGGTGGGGTTGATCTACCTGCAAATGAGCAACCCGGTGTACGGCAACAGTCACGCCGAGATGTTCAGCCTGTCCCTGACCTTCATCGTGCTGTTGGCCTGGATCCTGGCCAACCTGCTGCAAGCGGTTCGCCCGCTGACCTTATGGGCGATGCCGGCGCTGGGCATTGGTTTGCTGGTCGCGTTGTTGCCGGCAGGCATGCCGGCCATGATCACCGATACCGAGATGCCGGATCAGTTCGTGCTTGAGCATCTGGATGAACTGCAACAAACCCATGCTCTGCTAAGCAACGAGCTGGGCTCGGCGTCGGCATTGTCCTGGCGTCTGCGTCGGCCGCAAGTGTCGTTTTATGACACCGAAGGCGAACTGCGCTATGGCCTGACGTATGCCGATTCGGTGCAGCGCAAGGTCGACCTGGACAGCGTCCAGACCTGGCTTGCCGAGGCGCGCCAGCAAGGTTCTGTGGGCGTGCTGATGCGGGTCAAGAGCACCAGCGAACACCGTGAAGAAGGCCAGTTACCAGCGGGGGGCAAGCGGTATCGCAAGGGCGCCCTGTTACTGATCATCTATCCGAAGCTTCCTTAACGTTACGTCTGCCGTGAGAAAAGCCCATGAGCTTCTGGAAAACCGAACGCGGCGCCCTGGTGTTGCTGCTGGGCGTCTCGGCGTTACTCCTGCTGCTGGGCCTGGGCAGTCGCGACTTGTGGGGGCCGGAAACCCGCTGGGCCAACATCGCTTTGCAGATGCTGCAGAGCGGTGATTATTTCGACCCGTACCTCAAGGGCGCGCCCTATTACGACAAACCGCTGCCCTCTTACTGGCTGATCACCGCGTTTGCCAACGTGATGGGCGGGCTCGGTCCGTGGTCACTGCGCCTGTCATCGGTCATCGGGGCCTGGCTGAGTATCTGGCTGGTCTATCTGATTGGCGAACGCTTGTTTCGCAAAGGCACCGGGCTGATTGCCGGCTGGATGCTGGCCACCACCTTCTACTTTCTGTTCTGGGCACGGGTAGCCACCGCCGATGTGCTCACCGTATGTGGTGTGCTGGCCGCTGTCTGGTGGTACTGGCGCGGGCCGGATGACACCCGGCTGGGGCGCTACACGGTATTTTTCCTGCTGCTGGCCGCGACGTCACTGCTCAAAGGTTTGATCGGCTTTGTGCTGCCGGGCCTGGTGCTGTTACCGCACCTGCTCAGCGAACACCGCTACAAGCGTCACCTCAACCTGCGGCTGTTGTTGGCCATGCTGATCGCTGCGGCGTTCTACGCGATTCCTTTTGTGCTGTCCCACTTCTATGGCGCACCGACCTACGGCGAAAGCGGCCTCGAACTGGTGTTCAAGGAAAACGTCGTACGTTTCTTCGACCCGTTTGACCACATGGGGCCGATCTACACCTACTTGATCTACCTGCCTGCCTACACCCTGCCATGGGCGCCGTGCTGGTTGCTCGGCTTGTGGCTGGCTGTGCGCCACTGGCGCCAGACGCCACCCAACGTACGCTGGCTGGTATGGGGGCTGGGCCTGCTGTTTGTGTTCTTCACCGCCAGTGGCAGCCGCCGCAGCTATTACGTGTTGCCACTGGTGCCTTTCGCGCAGTTGCTGGCCGCCTGGTGGTTGAGTGAGCGCCTGGAGAAAAAAACCGCCAGTTGGCCACGCTGGCAAAAAGGCTTTGGGATTACCGCGGGCTTTTTAATGCTGGTGCTGGGTGTGATCTACCCCTGGACCACCGGCAATGGCGGGGTAACCCGCTTCGCCGAGGATGTACAAGCCGAGGCGGTCAAGCACGCACCGTGGAACCAATGGCAGATGGTGCTGGTGGAAGTCGACAACAAGCTGCCGATGTACCTGCAGAACGGCGGCAAACCGTTCTACTACGTCAGTGAAACCCAGGACTTCCCACGCCAGGGCGACAGCGCAGCGTTGATGGCCTGGCTGGAACACACCAGCGGCCAGCACTTCGACCCGCAGCACACGATTATCGTCGCGCAGTATTCCAAGGAAGACCCGACGCCGTTGGCCTACCTGGGTAACGATCACACGGTGATCACGACTCAACCCGACAATGGCGAGCGGATGTTCCAGAAGCGTTCGGGCGGCAGCGTGGCGTTTATTCCCACACCACGCTGACTGACACCTGGCTAGCGCGGCGAAGCCCCACGCCCGGCTCAGCCGCGTCCAGGCCTCAGATCCGGCGACGGCGGTTCAGTTGGGGGATCGCGGTTTGAGGCGCCTCTACGCGTGACACCTGCGCCACCGTGCACGCGGCCAACTGCGCCAGTGTCGGCTGACTGAACAGGGTTCGCGCATCCACCGCCAGCCCAGCCTTGCGCAGGCGCGCCACCAGGTTTACCGCCAGCAAGGAATGCCCGCCCAGTTCGAAGAAGTGGTCATGGCGCCCTACCCGCTCCAACTTCAAGACGTCGGCCCAGATACCCGCCATCAACGTTTCCACTTCGCCTACCGGTGCTTCATACGCACGACTCACCACCGACTCCACGCCTGGCTCCGGCAGTGCCTTGCGGTCGAGTTTGCCGGCGGGGTTGAGGGGTAATGCGTCAAGCTGCACAAAGGCCGCCGGCACCATGTATTCGGGTAATTGCTTCAGCACATGGGCGCGCAAGGCTTCCACGCTCGGCGCTTGGCCGCGCAGGGAGAAATACGCCACCAAACGCTCATCGCGAATCAACACCGCCACCTCTCGTAACGCCGGGTGCGCCGCAAGGCGTGACTCGATTTCACCCAGTTCCAGGCGCACGCCGCGCAACTTCACTTGAAAGTCATTGCGCCCGAGGAATTCCAGGTTGCCGTCCGGCAAGTAACGCACCAGGTCGCCGGTGCGATACAGACGGTCGCCGACCACGAACGGGCTGTCGATAAAACGCTCGGCAGTCATCTGGGCCAACCCCAGGTAGCCGCGAGCCACGCCGACCCCGCCAATATGCAATTGGCCGCTGACGCCCATTGGCACCGGAGCATCGTTGTCATCCAGCACATACAGACGGGTGTTGCTGATCGCCCGCCCGATCGGCAGTTGCCGGGTGGGCACCGGCGCACCGGGCTCCAGGGTCCAGGCGCTGCTGTCCACCGTTGCTTCGGTGGGGCCATAGACGTTGTGCAATCGCACGTTGGGCAAGCGCGCCTGTACGCCACGGGCCAAGGCTTCGGAGAGTTCACCGCCGCCGCACAAAACGTCAGTGAGGCTGGTGCAGAGCGCCGACTGCTCCAGTTCGAGGAACTGCTGCAACATCGCGGGCACAAACTTAATCACGCTGATGTGCTGCTCACGAATCACCTGTGCCAGGTAGGCCGGGTCGCGATGACCATCAGGCCTCGCCAGTACCAGGCGCATGCCGTTGGTCAACGGCCAGAACAGCTCCCACACCGAGCCATCGAAGCTGAACGGCGCCCTTTGCAGCAACGCGCCGCCCTCGGCGTTCGGGCACAGCCGGGAAGCCCACTGCATCAGGTTGCCCAGGCCGCGATGCTCGACCATCACCCCCTTGGGTGTACCTGTGGAGCCGGAGGTGTACATCACATAGGCGAGGTTGGCGACGGTCAAGCCTGGCACCAATGGGTTACCGGTCGGCGCCTGGCTCCAGGCACAGCGGTCGAAGTCGAGCACCGGGATCGACACGTCGCCTGGCAGATCGCGGGTAGCCGCCTGCACCAGCAATGCCACGGGGCGACTGTCTTCAAGCATGTAAAGCAGGCGCTCGCGGGGGTAGCCCGGGTCCAGTGGCACATAGGCCCCGCCCGCCTTGAGGATCGCCAGCAACCCTACCACCAGATCCAGGCCGCGCTCGACACACAGCGCTACCCGCGAATCGGGCTGCACGCCACGCTCGCGCAGGTGGAAGGCCAACTGATTGGCGCGTTCGTTGAGCTCGCGATAAGTCAGTTGCCGCGTGCCGGCCTGCACAGCGATGGCATGTGGAATCTGCCGCGCATGCGCTTCGAACAACGCGTGTACGGTGAGGTTGTCGAGGTAGTCGGTTTCGGTCGCGTTGAAGTCCACCAATAGCCTGCGTAACTCACTGCCAGGTATCACCGGCACCTCGCGCAAGGGCGCTTTCGGCGTGTGTTCAAGCGCGTCCACGAGCCCGTTGAGCACAGTATCGAGATAACCCCAGAGGCGTTCGCCGCCGACCTTGCGCGGCGCCATGACCTTGAGGTCAAAGCCGCTTGCACCATCAATCACCGTGACCATCAGCGGGTAACTGAGGATAGCTTCACTGCTGAGCAACGCGACGCCCGGCACCAGCTTGAAATCCCTGTCGGCGCTGGCGTGTCGGTAGTTGAGCAAGCTGTTGAACAGCGGTGACGCGCTGCTGCAACGCTGGGCAAGCGCCAGGGACGCCTGTTCATGCGCGAGCAAGGCGCTCAGCTGCGTGTGAGTGTCGCTCAGCGCGTCGACCACGCTTTGCCCGGCCAGGCGCAGGCGTAACGGTAAGGTGTTGATGAACATGCCCAGAGCACGGTCGGCGCCCTCGCCCGCCTGCAAACGGCCGAGCAGCACGGTACCGAACACCACGTCGTCACGCCCTGACACCTGTTTGAGTACCTGAGCCCAAGCCAAATGAAACAGGCTCGCGGCGCTCACCCCAAGGGCGCGCGCCTGGCCGCGCAAGCGTTGGCTGAGGGCGTCGTTTATCGGGCATTCGAAGGCTTCGATCTCAGCCCGATCAACCTGGTGTTCCTGCATAGCGAAGGCCAGGGTCGGCTCGTCGACAGTCGCCAATTGCTCGCGAAAGAACGCCTCGTGAGCGGCCTGTCGCGCCGCGCAGCGGCTCTGCGCCACCACGTTGCGATACGGCACCGACGCCGCAAGCTGCGCCTGTTGACCCAGCATGTGCGCGCGGATTTCGTCCGCCAGCACCGTCATCGACGTGGCGTCATTGACCAGGTGGTGGAAGCGCAACCTGGCGAGCCAGCGCTGGTGGTGCGGGTCTTCGGCATAATCCAGCGCCATCAGCGGGGCTTGGCGCAAGTCCAGCGGCGCATGCTCTTCACTGAGCGGCCCAATCGGCAATCGGGCGTCGCGCCACACCACTTGCATCGGCTGTTCAAGGGCGTCCCACACCAGGCTGGTGCGCAGGATATCGTGGCGGTTGATCACCTGCTGCAAGGCCTGGGCAAACGCGTCCAATTGCTCGCGGCGCGCAAAGCTGAACATCGCATGTTGCTGGTAGGGGTCGCGCTCGTCAGTGATGTGGTGGTAAAGCAACCCTTCCTGCAAGGGCGCCAACGGGTAGATTTCCTGCACGTTGGCGGCGCCACCGGGGATGCCGGCGACGATGCACTCAAGGCTGGGCGCGTCGAGATCGGCGAGTGCGAGCATATCGACCGTGATCTGGGTACAACCCGGCGGAATCCGATTGGCAGGCACGTGCACATCGCTGCCACCGGTGACCGCTGCCAGCGCGGCGAGCGTCGGCTGGCCGAACAGCACCTGCACGTCGGCATGCAAGCCTGCCTGACGCATGCGCTGTACCAGTTGCACCGCCAACAGCGAGTGCCCGCCCAGCTCGAAGAAATGGTCATGCCGCCCGATCGGCTGCACCTGCAGCAGCTCGGCCCAGATCTGCGCCAGTCGGGTTTCCACGCCCTCGCGCGGCGCCTCGAACAAGCGCGTGACAAACGCCGCCTGCGTGGGTGCTGGCAGGGCCTTGCGGTCGAGTTTGCCGTTGGTGGTCAGGGGTAGCACCTCCAGCTTCACGTACGCGGCCGGCAGCATGTAATCCGGTAGCGTCGCTTGCAGATGGGCGCGCAGCCCTTCGATGTCGACGCTGTACTGCGCAATGAACCAGGCCAACAGTTGACCTTCACGATACTGCACCACCGCTTCCTTGACGGCAGGATGGCTGGCCAGTGCGGCCTCGATTTCTCCCAACTCAATACGCACGCCGCGAATTTTCACCTGGTCATCATTACGGCCCAGGTATTCGAGAGTGCCATCGGGCATCCAGCGCGCCAGGTCACCGGTGCGGTACATCCGGCCGGGGTTGAACGGGTCGTGCACAAAGCGCTCGGCACTCAGTTCCGAGCGGTTCAGATAACCACGCGCCACGCCCTTACCGCCGACGTACAACTCCCCCGCCACACCGATGGGCACCGGCCGTTGCTGTTCATCCAGTAAATACACCGTGGCATTGGCGACCGGCGCGCCGATATGCAGCGGTCGGCCGACCTCGACACGCCCGGACGTGGCGACCACGGTGGCTTCGGTGGGGCCGTAGTTATTGATCACATCAAAGGTCTGCGCCCGGCTGAACGTGCGCAAGCGGTCGCCGCCGATCAGCAAGGTGCGCAGGGTCGGATGCTCCAGGCGCTGGCTGAAGGCGTACTCGGCCACCGGTGTCGGCAGAAAGCACACGTCCAGCGGCTGCGCACGCCACCAATCGAGCAGCGCGTCAATGTCTTCGCCGCCGTCGTGAGCCGGCGGCAGGTGCAGCGTGGCCCCCACGCACAGTGCTGGCCAGACTTCCCAGGCCATCGCATCAAAGCCGAACCCGGCCACGCTGGCGGTGTGGCTGCCCGCGTGCAGGTTGAACGCCCGGCAGTGCCAGTCCACCAGGTTCGATACGCAGTGGTGCTCGACCATCACACCTTTGGGCAACCCCGTAGAGCCCGAGGTGTAGATCACATAGGCAAGGTTTGACGGTGTGACCACCACACGCGGGCTGTCACTGAGGGCGCCGGTTTGCTGGTCCAGCCGGATCACTGGCACGTCCAGCATGGGCAAGCGCGGCAGCAGGTCATGCTGGGTCAGCACCGCCACCGGTGAGCTGTCGTGCAGCAGGTAGTTCAGGCGTTCGGCGGGATGGGCCGGATCCACCGGCACATAACAGGCGCCGGACTTGAGGATAGCCAACAGCCCGACCAAGGTGTCCAGCCCACGTCGGGCCACAATCACCACGCGATCATCCGGCTGTACGCCGTGTTCCAGCAGTTGATGCGCCAGGGCATTGGCCTGCTGATCGAGTTGGGCATAGGTCAGTTGCTGCCCCTGGTACACCGCCGCGATCGCGTCGGGTGCGCGCAAGGCCTGCGCTTCAATGCGCCGGTGCAGGGTTTGCGGTGTGGCATTGGGCTGCGCAGTGGCATTCCACTGCTGCAACTGGGCCTGTTCTTCGGGCGTCACCAGGCAAAACTCGGCGACCGTCAACGCCGTGTTCTGCAACCCCTGTTCCAGCAGACTCGTGAAGCGCTGCGCCAACGCCTGTACCTCGTCGTGCGTGAAATACGCCTCGTTGTATACGCAATGCAGGCACGCGGTGTCCTGGTAACGGTTGCTGCGCAGGTGGATGGCAATCGGCAATGCTTCATGGTGGTTGGACACCTTGATCGCACGGGCCTGGACCTGGCCGTAACGCAGGTCATGGTCGTCTTGTTCGAAGGACACCGACAGGTCAAACAGCTGGCCGCGATCGGCTCTGCGCAGGCCCAGCTCACGGTTCATTTCGCTCAAGGGGAAACGCTGGTGGCGAAAGTCCTGCTTGAGCTGATCACGCACGCCACGCACGAGTGCGCTGAAAGGCAGTTGCTGAGCAAACTGAAACCGCACCGCGCTGACTTGGGTAAACAACCCGACGGTGGAGCGAAAACGCGCGTTGGAACGGTTAAGAATCGGCAACCCCACCACCCACTCATCGCGCTGGCTGGTGCGGGTGAAATACACGTACAGCGCGGCCAGCAGCACATGGAATGCCGAGGCCTGGTAACGGTTGGCCACTTGCTCCATGCGGTTGAGCAGTGCCACCGGGAACGGTTCTACCAGGGTGTTGCTCGGCGCCTGGGCAGTGTGCCGAGGTGTCAACAATGGCTCCGGCAATACCTGGTATTTGTCCAGCCAGTAAGCCCGGTCGCGCGCATAACGGGCGGATTGGAGGTAGCACTGGTCGGTGTCGATAAAGTCGATATAGGACGGCGCATGCGGCTCCGGTGCGCGCCCCTGATTGAGGTCGGTGTAGAGGCGAGCCAGGGATTGCAGCATTTGGCCGAAGCCCCAGCCGTCGAGGATCAGGTGATGAGCCTGGGTGCCAAGGCGGTAATGATCGTCGTCGAGCTTGACCAGGAAAAAGCGAAACAGCGGTTCACCGGCCATGGCATAGGGCCGCGCCATTTGCGCTTGCATCAAGGCCTGGGCGGCGGCCTTCGGATCGGGCAACGCGCAGAAATCATGCTGCGGCACCTGCACCTTCAACGCGGCGGCGAAGGTTTGCCGGGGCAAGCCGTTCGCGTCGCTGTGCAGTTGAGTGCGCAACGCATCGTGCTTGGCCACCAGCAGCTCGATGGCGCGCTGGATCAGGTCCGGCACGATTGGGCCGGCGAAGTCGACATACCCACCAATGTTGTACAGCGGCGAGTTGCCCACCCGCAGTTGATCGAGCCAGATGTCCTGTTGGGCGGCAGTCAGGGGGAAGCTGGGCGGCAGGCTGGTGGAATGCTTCATAAGATCCTTCTCATGGGGTCAGGCACTGGCCGCGCAGGGGCCCATTACGCCGAAATTGCCGGATTTGAGCATGGGGGTCAGGACCTGTCTGTCACCCTAAACCCGGACATCCGAGGCGACAGCAGCGGGCTTGGCTGATGGTTCACTGCTGGAACGATTAAAGCCTTGTAGGAAATTGGCTATATGTGACCGCTGCGGTTTTCTCCAGCGTATTTAGCTGAATTAATTTCTCTTTAAATATCACTGAGTTAAACAATCCTAAAATTCGTTCATGGCTTTTCGTGGGCGGAATCCCCCGTCAGAAGCGTCGAATTAATGACGTGGATTTTATGGCAGGTTGTGTCCCTCGTTTCCGCTACATACGTAGGATAAATCGCTATGGCTAAATGAAATCTCGAACGCCGAGTTACGTTCAAGAAGTACGGATCGCCCCACACAGACCCAGGGCGTCCGTTGACGGTTTTCGACATCAAGGATGAGATGGCTATGAGTCTGACCCGCAGTATCGGTGACACGCAGAGCCCGCATTTCTATGCAGAAATGGGCGAGTTGATTTCAAACAGCGGCCAGGAAACCTTCGCCGCCAACATGCTGCAGCTGGTGGATAAATGGGTACCGATGCACTTGGTCGACCTGAGTGAATGGACCCTGGACGAACTGCGCGACAGCGTACTGGATATCAAGCTGCTCGGCAGCGCCGGGCTGCAAAAGGACGTGTCTGCGCCGCAGACCGTGCATGCACTGAATGATCATCCGCTGTTGCGGGAAATGCTGCGCATGCAAGACCCGCTGCTGATCCAGATGAAAGCCAATGCCAACAGCGCGCACCCGCGTGGCAGTTCGCACCAGTGCAATCTGGTATCGCGTCAGGGCAACCGGCGCTGTGTGATTTCGTTCTATCGCTCGCCCACCCAGCCGGCCTTTTCCCTGGCGCAGTTGTCGTTTCTCAAATGCTTGTCGGACACCTTGCTGCCCTTGATGGAGCGGCATGCACACCTGCTGCGTCTGGTGCCGCACGCCGAGTCCGAGCCGGCCCAGAATCTGCTCGAGCAATCGCAGTTGCAGCGCGAGTTCTACACGCGTTTGTCCCTCAGCGATATCACCCTGTCGGCGCGCGAGCAGGAAGTTTGCCTGGGCCTGTTGACCGGCGGCACCGTGCCGCAGATAGCCGAAAAACTCAGCGTAAAAAACAGCTCGATCGAAACCTACCTCAAGCGCGCCGCCGCCAAGTTGGGCGTGAGTGGGCGGCATGGTTTGGCTAAATGGATGGTTGGCGCCTGATGAACAAATGGACACTCACCAGCGTCGGTATGGCCTGGATGCTCGGCGGTTGTTCGCTGATCCCCGAGTACCAACGGCCTGCGGCGCCGACCCCTGCGCAGTACCCCCAAGGCGGCGTCTACCGCCTGGCGCAGGTCAACGCCGTAGCGGTAAAGCCGGATTGGCAGCAACTGTTTCACGACCCGGCCCTGCAACAGTTGATTGGCAGCGCGCTGGTCAACAACCGTGACCTCAGGGTGGCCGCACTGAATGTGGAAGCGTTCCAGGCCCAGTACCGCATCCAGCGTGCGGACCTGTTCCCGGCGGTGTCCGCGACAGGTGCCGGCAAGCGCCAGAAGTTGCCGGCCGGTGTAACCGGCACCGGCAAGTCGGCGATCACCTCCAACTATTCGGCCACGTTAGGGCTCAGCGCCTATGAGCTGGATTTGTTTGGCCGCGTGCGCAGCCTCAGCGAGCAGGCGATGCTCACCTACCTGGGCAGCGAAGAAGCCCGGCGCAGCACTCAGCTAAGCCTGGTCGCCAATGTCGCCAACGCCTACCTGACCTGGCGCGCCGACCAGGAGCTGCTGGCCCTGGCGCAGCAAACCTTGACGGCCAACGATCACAGTTGGCAACTGACCAGCCGCAGCAAAAGTGCGGGCAAGGCGTCGGCGCTGGACGTGGTACAGGCCCGCACGGCCGTCGAAAGTACCCGTGCCAGCGTGGCCCGTTATGAACGCCAGGTCGCCCAGGACCTCAACAACCTTGCGTTGCTGGTTGGCGGCCCGGTGGATGAGCACCTGCCGTCGCGGCCACTGGCCGATGACCTGGTGGCACGCGTGCCCGCAGGCTTGCCGTCCGACCTGTTGCAACGGCGCCCGGATATCCTCCAGGCCGAGTACCAGTTGCAAGCGGCCAACGCCAATATCGGCGCGGCCCGCGCAGCGTTTTTCCCGTCGGTCACCCTCACGGCCAACGCCGGCAGCACCAGCACCGAACTGTCAGGATTGTTCAAGGGCGGCACCGGCACCTGGACCTTCCAACCGCAAATCAACCTGCCGATCTTCAACGCCGGCAGCCTGCGTGCCAGCCTTGATTACGCCAAATTGCAGAAAGACATTACGGTGGCCCAGTACGAAAAATCCATCCAGACCGCGTTCCAGGAAGTCGCCGACGGCCTCGCCGCGCGCCAGACGTTCAATGACCAACTGCAGGCGCAACGGGATTTCGTCGCGGCCAACCAGGCCTATTACGACCTGGCCCAACACCGCTACCGCAGCGGCGTCGACAGCAACCTGACGTTCCTTGATGCGCAGCGTTCGCTGTTCAGTTCACAGCAGGCACTGATCGTCGACCGCTTGGCCCAATTGGTCGCCGAGGTGAACCTGTATACGGCGCTGGGCGGCGCGTGGAACGTCAACTCAACCCCGACTGCCGCAGCCGGTACGCCCCCGGCGTCATCTGTGGGTAACGACGGAAAAACCGGTTGAAATCCGCCGCGGCTTAGCACCCCGGTGGGTAGCCGATGTCACTCGCCAAACAATTCCACGATCAGATTGAACACGGTGCTCTTCACCGCACTGTCCAGTTCGGTCCAGGCCAACCCGGTACTGGCCTGGAAGCCGCCCAGCTGCAAATGCCGCGACACGCAATTGGCAGGCAACGCCCGCGCCGCCTGCTGCGGCAACACCCCGATGCCCAACCCGGCAGACACCAGTGCGAGCATGGTGGTGAACTCGCCCAGTTCGCTGGCGATCGCCAGCGGGATGCCCAGGGCCTGGATAAACTCGTCATAGAACCCCGGCGCGTAACGCCGTGCCAGGATAAACACCGGCAGTTTGAGCAGGTCGCCAGGCCGGATGAAATTCTGGGCCGCCAGTGGGTGATCGATGGGCAACGCCACGCAAAAATGCTCGCGCAGCACCGCGCGGGTGTGCACGCCGGGGTGGGCGGCCGGCAGGCGCATCAGGCCGAAGTCCAGCTGGCCATGCTTCAAGGCGGCCGCTTGATCAGGGCCGGGCATGTCCTTGAGCTCCAGTTCGATACGCGGGTAGCGTTGGTGCACCGCACGGATCAACTCGGGCAATAACTGTGGCAACACCGAAGACACAAACCCCAAGCGCACCCGCCCGATTTCGCCGCGGTTGGACGCGCGTGCCGTATCGGCCGCCCGCGCCGCCTGGTGCAAGGTGGCCTGGGCTTCCGGCAGAAACACCCGCCCCGCGTCGGTCAGCGTCACCGAGTGGCGGTTGCGGTCCAGCAGGCGCACGCCGAGGCCACTTTCCAGCAGTTTTATTTGCATACTCAGCGCCGGTTGCACGATCGACAACTGAGCCGCCGCCCGCCCGAAATGCAGCTCCTGGGCCAGTACCACAAACGCGCGCAAGTGCTTGAGCTCCATCCGCCCTCCTGGTTATCACCGATATTGATCAGGCGATCATAAATGAACATTGGACCTGCACCCTACACTGGGATGAAGTAAGCGCCAGTGGATCAAACGCTTATCACCATAAGCGCGCCAGGAGAGACAACCCCATGCAAAACGTGTTGGAAACGTTCCGCCTCGACGGTCGGCTTGCCCTGATCACCGGCTCCAGCGCCGGTATCGGCTTGGCCATCGCTCGTGGCCTGGCCCAGGCCGGTGCGCGAGTGGTGCTTAACGGGCGCAACCGCAGCACCTTAGCGGAGGCGGCCGCCATATTGACGCTGGAAGGCCTGGAGGTGCACACCCAGGCGTTTGATGTCACCGACAGCGCGGCCATCCACGCCGCCGTCGCCGATATTGAAGAGCGCCTTGGCCCGCTGGACATCCTCGTCAACAACGCCGGCATGCAACGCCGTGGGCCGCTGGAAGACTACAGCGAGCAACACTGGCGCGAGCTGATCAGCACCAACCTCGACAGCGCTTTCCTGGTGGGCCAGGCCGTGGCGCGGGCGATGATCGCGCGCAAACGTGGGCGCATCATTAATATCTGCTCGGTGCAAAGTGAACTGGGCCGTCCGGGCATCGCACCGTATGCGGCGAGCAAAGGTGCACTGAAAATGCTCACCAAGGGCATGGCCATCGATTGGGGCCCCCATGGGTTGACGGTCAACGGCATTGGCCCCGGCTATTTCAAGACCGAGCTGAATGCACAGCTGGTCGCCAACCCCGAATTCAGCGACTGGCTGGTGCAGCGCACGCCGAGCCGCCGCTGGGGTGAGGTGGCCGAACTGGCCGGCGCCGCCGTCTTCCTCGCCAGTGACGCAGCCAGCTTCGTCAATGGCCATATCCTGTATGTCGACGGTGGCATCACCGCCTCGCTGTAAACCGGAGAACCTTATGCACGCTATCGTCTGTCACGCCTCGAAAGACCTGCGGGTCGATCCCCAGGATGAACCGCAAACCCTCGCGCCCGATCAACTGCGCGTACGCATAGCCCGTGGCGGTATCTGCGGTTCGGATGTGCATTATTACCAGCATGGCGGCTTCGGCAGCGTGCGCCTGCGCGAGCCGATGGTGCTCGGCCACGAAGTGTCGGCGGTGATCGACGCCGTGGGCAGTGACGCCGGTTCGTTCAAGGTCGGTCAACGCATTGCCGTTTCACCATCGCGCCCTTGCGGCGGTTGCCGGTATTGCCATCAAGGCCTGCCCAACCATTGCCTGAACATGCGCTTCTACGGCAGCGCCATGCCGTTCCCGCATATCCAGGGCGCGTTTCGCCAAAGCCTGGTGATCGAGACGCATCAGGCCCATCGCCTGGCCGACCACGTCAGCCTCGCCGAAGGTGCGTTGGCCGAGCCGTTGTCGGTGGGTTTGCATGCGATCCAACGCGCCGGCACGGTGTTCGGCAAACGCATACTGGTGACCGGCTGCGGCCCGATCGGCAACCTGCTGATCGGCAGCCTGCGCGCCGCCGGTGCCGCTGAGATCGTCGCCGTAGACCTGTCCGCCAGCGCCCTCGCCTGCGCCGAAAAAATGGGCGCCACGCGCCTGCACAACCTGGCTGACGGCAACGATGCGCTCAAGCGCTACAGCGCTGAAAAGGGCTATTTCGATGTCATGTTCGAAGTCTCCGGCAGTGCCCAGGCCCTGCGCAACGGCCTGGAGTGCATCGCCCCGCGCGGTGTGCTGGTGACGGTCGGGCTGGGGGGTGATGTGTCGCTGCCACTGAATGTGCTGGTCAGTCGCGAGATTGAATTACGCGGCACCTTCCGCTTCCACAGCGAATTCGCCCAGGCGGTGGACTTGCTCAATCGCCACATCGTGGATGTGCGCCCGGTGATCTCCCACACCGTGCCGTTTGGCGACGCGGTGCAGGCGTTTGAATTGGCCGCGGACAAAACTCAGGCAATGAAAGTGGTGCTGGACTTTGGTGTGCCCGACGCGGGCTGACGGTCAGCGCTCTTCCAATCGGTCGCGCAAAAACCGGTGGCTCCTGGAGAACAGCCGCCGGTAGGTGAGCAGTACCGCACCGACCGTGCCCAGCGCCGACGACGCGGCGATCAAAAACATGATGACGATCTGGTAGCGCACCGCGTCCACCGGGCTCTCCCCGGCCAGCACCTGGCCCGTCATCATGCCCGGCAGGCTGACGATGCCCACCACGGTCATCTGGTTCAGCGTCGGGATCATCCCGGCGCGCACCGCCTGGCGGATGGCTTCCTGCGCCGCTTCCCAACGCGAACCGCCCAGGGCCAGGATCATCTCGATGGTGTTGCGCCCCGAGGTCAGTTCCTGAGTCATGCGCTCGATCCCCAGGGACACACCGGTCAGTGTATTGCCGAGGATCATTCCCAAAATCGGGATCGCATACTGCGGCTCGTACCACGGGTGGATGCGGATCACCGCAAACAAACCCACCGCCGTCACCAACCAGGAACTGCCCCACACCGACAGGATGCTGTCGACCCGCTGCCCGCGATAGGTCCTGCGCCCACGCCCCGCCGCCGACAACCCGGCAATCAAGGTCATCGCACACATCAACGGCAGCACCACATACCAGTACGCGAACTCGAATACCCACCCCAGCAGGTAACCGATGGCCAACAATTGCACCACCGTACGCACCGCCGCCCAGAGCAATTGGCGACCGAGGCCCAGGCGCAGCAGCAATGACAGCGCGCCGTTGATCAGGATCAGCGAGGCGGCGATGCCCATGTCCAGTGCGGTGAGGTTTTGATAGTTCATGGCTGGGCCGCTCCACTCAGCGCACCGGCAGTCATGTGCAGGTGGAGGGCGCTCATGCGTTGGGCCTGGTCAAGGTCATGGGACACCCAGACATAGGCGCGAGCACTATCGGCGGCATACCAGGCGGTGATCAGCGCTTCGACATCACGCGAGGATGTCGGGTCGAGGGCCGCGGTCGGTTCGTCCAGCAACAGCACTTCGGGGTTCAGTTGCAGGGTTCGAATCAGTGAGACGACCTGGGACTCACCGCCTGACAGGTCAGCGGCGTTTTTGCCCAGGAAGTCCGGCGTTTTACCGGCGTGCCCCAGCAGCGTGGTGACCGCGGGCAGATCAAAACTGCGCGTGCGCAGCGTCTTGAGGCTGAAGGGGAAACGCAGGTTGTCTTCGACCGTGCCCTCGATCAGCGCGGGGCGTTGTGAGAGGTAGCTGATGTGGCTGCGATAGTGGGGAATCTGCGCGTCGGTGATGGGCTGGCCGTTCCAGAGGATCTGCCCGCTGGTGGGCGCATCCAGCAATGCCAGCGCCCGCAGGAACACGCTTTTACCGGAGCCCGAGGAGCCGGTGATGGACACGCGGTCGGCGCGGTTCAAGCAGAAGTCCGTGGGTTGCAGCAACGCCACCTGGCGGCGCTCGTCCTTGCGAGTAAGACCGCGGGTTTCTATCAGTGCGCTCATGAACGCGGGGTTCCTCTTAAACCGTGTTGGGTGCCATGGTGAGGCACGCGCAGGAAGTTTTCATGAAAAAATTCAAACTATCGCCACCCCTGTCGTTCACAGGTTCACGTGCAACGTAAAACAGGAGGCGACATGCAATACCGTCAACTGGGCCATTCGGGCCTGCTGGTATCCGAAATCATCCTCGGCACCGTGCCATTTGGGGGGCGCGCCGAATTTGCAAAATGCGGCGCGGTGGATGTGCCCCAGGCCAAGCGCATGTTCGACATCGCGTTTGACGCCGGGGTGAATATGGTCGACACCGCCGACCTGTATTCCCACGGGCTGGCTGAGGAAGTCGTCGGTAAAGCCTTGGGTGACAAACGTCACGACATCCTGCTGGCCACCAAGGGCCGCAGTCCCGTGGACAAAAACCCGAACAACTCCGGCTCATCGCGTTACCACCTGATCCGCGCCTGCGAAGCCAGCTTGAAGCGGCTGGGCACCGATCATATCGACCTCTACCAGCTGCATAACTGGGACGGCGTGACGCCCATCGAGGAAACCCTCGAAGCCCTGCGCCTGTTAGTGGGCTCCGGGAAAATTCGCTACTTCGGCACCAGCAACTTCACCGCCTGGCAGATGATGAAAACCCTGGGTGCAGCCGAGCTGCACGGCATGCTCAAACCCATCACTCAGCAGATTTACTACACCCCCGAATCTCGCGAAGCCGAGTACGAATTGCTGCCGATGGCGCTGGACCAGTCCATCGGCACCCTGGTGTGGGGCCCGATGGGCGAAGGCCTGCTGACCGGCTCGACCCGGCGCGGGCACAAGCCGCCGGCCAACACCCGCCAGGGCAGCGGCTGGCCGGAACCCTATGTGCATGACCCGGAGCGTGCGCTGGATATCATCGAGACCCTTGCCGCCGTGGGTGATGAGCATGGCGTGTCAGTGGCGCGTACCTGCCTGGCCTGGCTCAAGGATCGCCCGGGGATCACTTCGCTGATCGTCGGCGCCCGCACCGAAGCGCACCTGCGCGACAACCTTGCGGCCACTGAGCTGAAACTCACCGAGGCGCAATCTTCGCGTATCGAGGCCGTAACGCGCCGACAGCCGCTGTACCCGTACTGGCATCGGTTTACCGCCGGGATTGATCGCTTTGATCCGGCGGAGCAGCCCTTCCTGGCGGAACATCAAAAGACCATGGATGCCAGAAAAGATAAGTAAACGGTCACGCAAATCCCAATGTGGGAGCGGGCTTGCCCGCGACAGCGGTGGATCAGTTAGTGAATCTGGTGACTGAGACTGCGCAATCGCGGGCAAGCCCGCTCCCACAGTTTTGAATTGCACTGAACAGCAATCCTGCCTATATTTCCCGCCTGGCGCTCTCTACGCCACCTTCCGCGGAAAGGGCTGCGCCCAAGACACTCAAGCACCACCTCATTGCTACGACTCCCAACCTTAAAGCGGAAAAGGTTTGTACAAGGAGATCGTATGTCGCCACGCCCCGTATCCTCGCCCCATGACGGCCGTATTAACCTTGCGCAGCAGCGCAAGCGCGCCAAGGAGCTATTGGCACAGCTGAAAAGCCAGGACCCCGGCGCCACCCTGTCGCAGGCCCAATGGCAGGTTGCCAGACAGCTCGGTTTCAGCAGCTGGCCCAAACTCAAGACCCATGTCGACGCCCTCGATTTCGCCGCCCGCCACCCCATGTTCGAGGCCTGCGATGAAGCCCGCACCACCCACTGGCGCTGTGGCAGTGACATAGCCCACAGCCTGCAACTGGCGGGGTTCAAAGGACAGTTCCGGATGCTCACCGACCCGTTGTGCATGGGGCCGGTTCGCGACCTGCCCAGCGAAGATTTCCGCGCCTTGCGCAGTGCCTTTATCAGCCAGACGTTTGCGCTGGACTGCATGGATGCAGCGCGCCGCGTTGACGATGAATATAACCAACTGGACACCTTGGCCAGCGCCGACCACAGCGTGCTGTGGTGCGAGGCGGATGCCTACGACCAGCTGTTTCTGATCCGCGCACTGGCCGGTCTTGAGCAGGCACCGCCCAGGCTGGAGTTGATTGAAGTTGACCGTATTCCCGGCGTCGAGCGCTTTATCGGCATTGGCCAGTTGGCACCCGATGTGCTGGCGTGGCTATGGCCGCAGCGACGCGTGATCAATGACGCGGCAGTGCAGTTGGCCCAACAGGCCTGGTCGGCGTACTGCGACAGCTCACCGGTCAAGCTCGCGGAACTGGCTCATAGTCCGCACGCATCGCTGCCGTTCCTCGCGCCAGCGCTACTGCGCCAGTTGCAGGAACTGCCAGGTTTTGTGGACGGCCTGTCGCTCACCGAGCGCCTGTCGTTAAGGTACATCGCCGAAGTTGGACCGGTGCCCTTCGGCAGAGTGTTTGCCGAACTGATGGCCAAGCGCGAGCCGCTGCCATTCCTGGGCGACATGATGTTTCATGCACTGCTGCGGCCGTTAATCGACGGGCCGAATCCCTTGCTGATCGAAACCGGAACCGAGCGCGAATGGCCACGCCGCGAGCTGCTATTGACGCCGCTGGGGGCGCAGGTGCTGGACGGGGATGCGTATTGGCTCGACCACGCCGGCCATGCGCGCTGGGTCGGAGGCGTGTGCCTCACACCCGGCCAAGCGCATTGGACGCTGGGCAGCAATTGCCTGCCCATCTGGCGTGACTGACACCCGCTTACCGCTTGGGCGATAACCCGACGGCGCACGCCACCACCGCCGGGTCGCCCAAAGGGATCGCGCGCGGGCCCACCGAGGGTGGCTGGGTACGGCTGTCGACGGCGCGCAGTACCGGACGCTCAACGGCCGGCAGGCTATGGTCGGGGTCGACAATTTCCATGCAACGGCGCAGTGAGTTGAAGTCCGGCGACTGCGACAGCGAGAGGTGCAGCGTCTGGCTCACCGATACCGACACCACCGAACTCTGCGCGCATTGCCCGTCATAGATCAGCGTGTGGCGAATCAGCGGGTTGTCATGGCAATACTTCAACAGGTTGACGTGCCTGGATCGCACCAGCGCTGTGTTGATGATCAACAAGTCGAACGCCACACAACCTGAGCGCGTCAACGCCTGCAACTCCTCGAACGAACTCAAGGGGGCGATACGGTGATAGCCCAGCTGGTTGAGCATTTTCTCGATCTTGATCCGTTGCAACAAGTCTGCATCAGCAATCAGAAGGCGTAACGCTTTATTGGACATAGGGTAAACCTGACAGTTGGGCATCAGCGTCGATCATTCAACGCTGAACACGGTAACCGTCAGCGGGAAACCTGACTTTAAGGCGATTCTGAAACGGTCACCGGGCGCACCGGTCCACTTTTAAGAATCGCCTGAAAGCCCTCGCATCACCTCGCCCCTACCATGGCCTGCGTCCTCTCACGCTGCCATGGAATTCGTCTGTGCTCATGTTTTTACTCAGAATGGTGCTGATCGCCTGCGGGCTGCTGGTTCTCGCGCCGCCGCCCGCCAGCGCGGCACTGAAAATCGAAGGCACGCGCTTGATCTATTTCGGCCAGGACAAGGCCGCCAGCATCAACGTGATCAACCAGGCATCGCGCGAGGTGGTGGTGCAAACCTGGATCACCGGCGATGACGACTCAAGCGGCGGCGCGGTGCCGTTTGCCGCCACCGAGCCGCTGGTGCAACTGGGCGCGGGGGAGCATCACCCACTGCGCATCCTGTATGCCGGCGAAGGCTTGCCCACCGATCGCGAATCGCTGTTCTGGCTCAACATCATGGAGATTCCGCTCAAGCCGGAAGACCCTGACAGCGTGCAGTTTGCGATACGCCAACGGCTCAAGCTGTTCTATCGGCCGCCAGCGCTCAAGGGCGGCTCGGCCGAGGCGGTGCAGCAGTTGGTCTGGAGCAGCACTAACGGGCACACCCTCACGGTCCGCAACCCCAGCGCGTTTCACCTGTCGCTGGTGAACGTACAGACCGACAGCGTGACGCTCAGCGATTACCTGCTGCTCAAACCTCATGAGAGCAAAACCCTGACGGCACCGAGCGCCTTGCCCAAGGGCACCACCCTCCATTTCACCGAAATCACCGATATCGGCTTGCAGGCCCGCCATAGCGCGGCGCTCAAGTGATAGATCGCGGGGTATTTACACCTATGTCACTGACCAAACGCTGCTTACCAATACTGCTGTGGGTCTGCGCGGCCCTGCCCGCCACCAGCCATGCGCTGGCGTGCCGTGAGGACGGCACCGGCTCGATCATCACCCAGGAAGCGTTGGGCACCGCGCTGGCCGTCGCCGCCGACGCCCCCAACGGCAGCATTATCTGGGAGTCGGGCCCACGCTCGACCAATGTGATCTGCAAGGACGACTACAACGTCGGCCGCGAAGAGGTGTATTTCTACGTCAACCCGGCCGGCGTGAGCATCGGCACGGGCATTCGCGTGGGTATCCGCTACAACAACCAGCCGATTACCCAAAGCACTGGCAAGGTCGGCACCGGGTTCTTTTCCGACCGGGGCTGCACCTCCAACTGCATCGGTTGGGACAAGGCGCGCTTTACCCTCAACTTCAGTGTCTTCATCGAGAAGTACGACCCCACGCCACCGAGTGGCCAAGCCAGTACATTGACCTCGTACCGCGTCTTCCAACTGGACGGCGTGCGCGGGCTCAACTCAAGGCCCAACAGCAACTTCAACTACGTGGTCACCGGCATGAACGGCATCCGCTTCGTGCCTTGCACCCCCGAACTGACCATCACCCCTAACGTGGTGAAATTCCCCACACCGTCGCGCAAGGCTTCAATCGGTGAAGTCGCCAGCAGCGCGAACTTCAGTCTGAACCTGCGCAAGGGCTGCGACACGCCCTACACCGTGAGCGCCCGCTTCGCCAGCACCTCGGGAGGCGGCAGCGTGATCAACGGGTTGCTGGTGCCGGACAACAACAATTCGGTGGGCATCTCGTTGTCCCGCGCCGAAAGCGACCAGCCATTGCCGTTCAACGATTGGTTCACCCTGCAGCAACTGATGGGCCTGGGCCAGAGCCACGATGAATTCCGCGCCGACCTGAAATGGCGCACCCTGCCAAAACCCGGCGCGTTCGACGCCGCCGTGGTGGTGGATATGTACTACAAGTAGATGATTTTTAAGGATCGTCTTATGCCAGGCGCAACGGCCCGCGCTTAAAGTCTGCCGATGCGATTGAAAAGTTATCTGCTCCAGATCAACCCCGTCCTCTCCCGACCCGAAGCAGCCAGAAGGCTGCTTCGTATTTTTGCGACCGTGCTGCTCGTCGGCATCCTGAGCGGGGTCTATACCTTTCTGCTCTCGACCTTCAATAACGACATTTCCCAGCGCCGCGGCTACATGAGCAGCGCCATCGCCGAAGCCCATACCTTTTTCACCAACCGCCAGGCCTTGCTCGAAAGCCTGAGCCTGTCGGCGGTGCGCAAGCAGTCGCGGCTTTACCCGTCCTCGCCGGAAGAACAACACCTGGAGCTGGGTAATTCACCCGGCAACCAATGGAGCATCTGGCTGACCGCACGCATGCGTGACTACCTCAAGGCCAAGCAACTGAACCTGCTCTATGTGAGCCCCGACCCCAGCCCGCAGGTGACGCGGCTGTACGACGCGACTGCACAGGTATTGCCGATTTCCAAGTGCATGCTCAACCGCCTCAAGGCCCTGCAACACAGCGACCCGGCCACGCTCAACGAGCTATGGCTGAGCGACAACACCGAACACCACTCGCACCTGTACATCTTCATTCGCCTGGACGACCGTGATGCCAATTCCGGCTGGCTCGGCCTGGAAATGGAGAGCCGTGAGGTGTCCTTGACCCTCAGCGACCAGAGCGCCGGGGCGTTCATGATGCTCAACTCCCAAGGCATGCTGGTCTTCACCAACAGCCCTGATACGAAACTGAGCCGGCAACACCTGAAACCCGACGAAGAGAGCTTCTTCGGTTTTGTCGGCAGCGGCCTCTTGCCCGACCACCTGGTGATCCGCAAGCACTTGAAGTCTTCGGAGTGGCAACTGATGTACTCCATCGACCTGCGCGCAGTGGTCACCGGCTTATGGAAACAGCTGCTCGGTTCGCTGCTGTTCTGCCTGTTCAGCCTGATGCTGATCTGGTTGGTGATGCGCCGGGTCGACCAGCGTTTCATTATTCCCTCGATCCATCGCATCCAGGCACTGATCGAAAGCGAAGCATTCGGCCGTGATGTGATCCAGACCGCGCCCGTCGCGCTCTGTGTGCTGCGCCGCACCGACGGCCAGGTGGTGCTGGAAAACACCCTGGCCCAGCAGTGGTTGGGCAACGGCCCGGAGCGCGAAGCATTGCGCGCCGGCTGGATCGAGCAAGCCTTTGCCAACGGCCCGTCCGAACGCAGTGACTACTTTGAAACCATCGACGGCCGCCACCTGTACCTGAGCAGCGCACCGACCCGCTATAAAGGCGAGGACGTGCTGTTTTGCGCGTTCAGCGACATCAGCGCGCGCAAGCAGGTCGAGGCGGCGCTTGAAGAAGCGCGGCATTCGGCAGATGCCGCCAACGCCGCAAAGACGTTGTTCCTGGCAACCATGAGCCATGAAATCCGCACGCCGCTGTATGGCGTGTTGGGCACCCTGGAACTGCTGGCGCGCACCCAACTCGACAGCCAACAGAAAGACTACCTGCACGCCATTGAGGGCTCGTCGTCGACCCTGCTGCAATTGATCTGCGATGTGCTGGATGTGTCGAAGATCGAGGCCGGGCAACTGGCCCTGGAGTTGAGCGAATTCTCACCGCTGGACCTGGTCCACGAAATTATCCAGGGCTATGCCGCAGCCGCCCAAGGCAAGGGCCTGCAACTGTATGCCTGCTTCGACCCGAAGTTGCCGGAACGGCTGATCGGCGACGTGACACGTATCCGCCAGATTCTCAACAACCTGCTCAACAACGCGGTGAAATTCACCGACTACGGGCGCGTGGTGCTGCGGGTCAAAGTGCTGGGCCGCGATGGCGAACGCTCCAGCCTGCTGTGGCAGGTTTCGGACACCGGCAAAGGCATCGCCCAGGAAGACCAGGCGATGATTTTCGAACCGTTTTACCAGAGTGAAGGCAACACCAACGTGGTCGCCGGCACCGGCCTGGGCCTGCCGATCTGCCAGCGCCTGACGGAATTGATGAACGGCAATATCCGTATGGTCAGCGAACTCGGCCTGGGCAGCAGCTTCAGCCTGATCCTGCCACTGGAGGAAGCGCCCACCACGCCGATGCCCGCGTTGCTGGCCGAGACCATCTACGTGGCCTCGCCGATCCCAGAGTTGGCGAACTCCGTCAGCGGCTGGTTGCGCCGCTGGGGCGCGCGGGCCCAGACCGGTCTGCCGACGCTGCCGGACAACCATCTGCTGCTGCAAGTGCATCCCGGCAGCGTCGACCCGTTGCTGGTGCCGGAGTGGCCGGGACCGGTGATACACGTGAGCAGCAACGCCTCTATCGCCGTGGAAGCCGAAGCCGGCGCCTGGCACGTCAACCTCAACCATCTGGGTGCGATTCACCAGGCCGTGAGCCAGGCACAAGGGCTGTGGGTGGCGCGTGCCGATGAACAAACGCGCCAGCGCGACCTGAACAAACTCAACCTGCACCTGCTGGTGGCCGAAGACAACATCATCAACCAGTTGATATTGCGTGACCAACTCGAAGAACTCGGCTGCACCGTGGAGCTGGCGGCCGATGGTCAGGAAGCGTTGCAGCTGTACACCGCCGGCAACTTCGACGTGGTGTTGACCGATGTGAACATGCCCCACATCAACGGCTATGAACTGGCGCGCGAACTGCGCCGCCTGGGCTCACCGTTGCCGATTATCGGGGCCACCGCCAACGCCATGCGCGGCGAGGCCGACCTGTGCCTGGCCGCCGGCATGAACCACTGTCTGGTCAAACCCTTTGCGTTGCGGGCTCTATTCAACTCCCTGGCGCCTTATGCACGGAACACTCATGAAGCCCCTTAGTATTTTGATTGTTGAGGACCATCCCCTGCAGCACATCTACCTGCAGCACTTGCTCAGTGAGTTGGGGGATTTCATGCTCGAGACCGCCGAGGACGGCAAAGAAGCGCTGGAGCGACTGCGCCAGCGCGACTTCGATCTGGTTCTGACCGACCTGCTGATGCCCGGCATGGACGGCGTGCAGTTTATTCAGTGCCTGGCCAGCCTGCGCTGCAAACCGGCACTGGCGATCATGAGTGCGGCGTCGCGGCGCATGTTGATGGCGGCCAGCCTGGTGGCGAAAAACCTCGACGTGGAAGTGATCGGGCTGATCTCCAAACCGGTTGCCGCCGATGCCTTGCGCAGCCTGGTGGAACAGCTCAGGAACAAGGTGCGCAAGCCCTCCCCCGAATTACCCGAACACATGGACATCGACCGTCACACGCTGGTTCAGGCCATGAGCAGCGGCCAGTTCCAGGCTTGGTTCCAACCGAAAAAATCCTTGGCCAACGGCCGTATTGTCGCTGCCGAAGCCCTGGTGCGCTGGATGCACCCGGAGCAAGGCGTGATGCTGCCTGCCGCATTCCTGCCGGCGATCAAGGCATTTGAACTGGAGGAACGGCTGTTGTGGCTGGTGCTTAAACAAGCCATCCACGCTCAAGAGCATTGGCGCCAGCGCGGCTATGAAATTCCGGTCTCCATCAACCTGCCCACTCACCTGCTCAACAGTCATGACCTGGCTGACCGTTTATTGGAGTTCGTGCTGCACCACGATGGCATCCCGGGGATGATCTGTTTCGAATTGATGGAGTGCTCGGTGCCGCAGGACATCAGTAATTTCTATGCCGGTGCCTGCCGTCTGCGCATCAAGGGCTTCGGCCTGTCCCAGGATGATTTCGGCAAAGGCTACAGCTCGTACCTGAACCTGGTGTCGACGCCGTTTACCGAACTCAAGATCGACCAGGCGCTGGTCCAGGGCAGTCACGACAACGAAGGCATTGCCCAGGCGTTGGCGAGCATCATCGCGCTGGGCCGCAAACTCGGGCTCACCGTGGTCGCCGAAGGCGTCGAGACCCCTCAGCAATTAGCCCTGCTGCGCAAAATCGACTGCAATCAAGTACAGGGTTTCCTGATTTCCCATGCGGTCTCTTCGGACCAATTTCAGCAATTACTGAACAATGATGGCCCCGCGACATCTCACTAGCTGGTGGCCATGGATTATCTGTTCCATAGTAAGGAGTAAGCTCCATCCAGTGCCGATTTATCCTGCGCCTGCGGAAACCTCTGATGAAGCACAACAACGCGATCCTCGAAGCCTTTACCCGCAGCTCGTTGCGCCTGAACAAAGGCCTGATGGTGCTGATCGGGATCGCGTTGCTGTTGGTCCTCACCAATTACTGGTCACTGCAACGGGGGATCGAAACCCGCTACGGCGCAACGCTTTTTCACTTCGCGCGGCTGATGGAAAACCTGCAGGAGCAAGAGTCGTACCTCAGGAGCCTGACGCATCCAGGCATCCAGGCCGAACTGCTGCGTGCCACCAACGTTCAGGTCAGCCTGAAAAGCCGCATGGTCGACAACCGCCGTACGCTCTATGAAGGCCAGAAGTATTCGTTTTCAGTGCCATTCAGCGCCAAGTTCGATGAGCAGCAAGTCAGCGCCGCCGCCAGGCCGCAGATTTTTGCCCTGGGCGCGCACCTGACCAGCTACTACAGCGCCTTCTGGTCCTCGTCACCGTACGAGGCGCCGCAAACCTTTTTGCTCAACCGCCAGGCGAACTACACCATCACCGTTCCCTCCGTGGGCTACCAGCGTCGGGAAAGCACCGAGGAAACCGGCAACCTGGTGGCGGTGGTCAACGCCGTGCAAAACACCCTGGAGCAAACGCCGCAACCGCTGGAGCAGGATCGCGTGTATTGGCAGGCCGGTCCCGAGTCCGAACACTTGTTGGCGTACATCGGCCTGCCTCTGGATGGCCAGGGCCAGGTGGTGATCGGCACCTTGCTCGACCTGGCCCTGGCTGACGATGTGCAGCGCGCCCTCGACCACTCGGCGTTTGATCGCTTCACCCTGATTGCCCCCGACGGCACGCGGTTGATCGGGCCAGAAACCGAAGCGCCACTCAGCGATGGCATGCACATCACCGCCAATGGCTTCGAACTCAAGATAACCCAAGCGGGTCAGCAACCGTGGAGCGCGGTGTATGGCCTGAACTACTCGCACTTCTTCCACTCCGCGTTGTGGCCGCTGAGTACCCTGGCCCTGCTCTTCGGCAGCCTGATTGCCCTGGGCTGGGCCGGCAGCCGCTGGTACCGGCGCCAGGTCATCACCCCAGCGCGCCTGGCCCACGAACACATAGCCGAAAGTGTCGCGTTCAGCCGCGTGATCATCGACACCGCGCCCACCGGCCTGTGCGTGGTGCGGCGCAGTGACGGCAAAGTGCTGATCGAAAACCAGCGCGCGCAACAGTGGCCGGGCAGCGCACGCCTGGTGGCGGCCATGGCCGGTACCCACGACAGCGCCGAGAGTGGCGAGACGCACCTGGAAATCGAAGGCCGGCACCTGCAAATCGGCTTTGTGTCGACCCGCTATCAGGCCGAGAACGTGCGCCTGTATGCGTTCAACGACATCACCCTGCATATCGAAGACGCCCAGGCGTTGGAAGAAGCGCGCCACGCCGCCGATGCGGCCAACAAGGCCAAGACGCTGTTCCTGGCGACCATGAGCCATGAAATCCGCACACCGCTGTATGGCGTGCTTGGCACCCTGGAATTGCTCGGCCTCACGGACCTGGACGCGCACCAGAAAACCTACCTGCACACCATCCAGCGTTCGTCGGGCACGCTGTTTCAGCTGATCAGCGATGTGCTGGACGTGTCGAAAATCGAGTCCGGGCAAATGGCGATAGAAGCCGTGGATTTCTGCCCGCTGGACCTGCTCGAAGACACTCTCCACACTTACACGGCCTCCGCCCAGCGCAAGGGTTTGCAACTGTACAGTTGCATCGACGCGCAGTTGCCGGACTGCGTGATGGGTGACCCGATGCGCATCCGCCAGATCCTCAATAACCTGGTGAGCAACGCCATCAAGTTCACCGATGTCGGACGCGTGGTGATCCGCGTCAGGGTCATGGCGCTGGATGCCGACAACGTTGAGCTGGAATGGCAAGTCACCGACTCCGGCGTCGGCATTCCCGAGGCGCAGCAAGCCAAGCTGTTCGATCTTTTTTACCAGGCGCCGGACACCGCGAGCGAAGGCGGCGCCGGGCTGGGCCTGCCGATTTGCCGCTGGTTGGCGCAGATGATGGACGGAGAAATCCGCGTGGTCAGCGAGCCCGGCCTGGGCAGCAGCTTTACCCTGAAAATGCGCCTGCCACGGTGTTGCGGCACGCTGACCAACCTGCCGCAGATCGAACCCAGCGCGACGCCGGTGTATGTACAGGCACCGGTGCGCGAATTGGCGCAGTCGATGAGTGACTGGCTCAACCGCCTGGGCATTGCGGCCGCCCTGGCGGCGACCAGCCCCGAAAAGGACAGCCGCCAGGCGGTGCTGGTGGACCTGTTGCCCAACGAGTCCGCCAAACCCTTGGCCGGTCAACGTGTGCTCTGCCTGCCGGGTGCACACAGCCCGCCGCTGCATACGGCGCAAGGCTGGGTGGTGGATATGCACGACATACGCAGCATCGCCGCCACCGTCTCACTGGCGCAGCACGGCAAGCATGAGCAACCTGCGGCAGCGCGACCACAAAGCGCCGGGCAGTTGGGGCTGCGCATCCTGGTGGCCGAGGACAACCCGGTCAACCAGGCGATCATCAAGGAACAGCTGGAAGCGCTCGGTTGCTCGGTGAGCCTGGCCGCCAACGGCGAACAGGCGCTGCAACTGTGGCAACCGCAGGCCTTCGACCTGGTGCTGACCGACGTGAATATGCCGCTGATGAACGGCTATGAACTGGCCAGGACCTTGCGCGAGCATGACCCGCAATTGCCGATTATCGGCGTGACCGCCAATGCGATGCGCGAGGAAGGCGTGCGTTGCCTGGCAGTGGGCATGAACGCCTGGATCGTCAAACCCTTGAGCCTGCAAACCCTGCGCGGCCAGTTGGTCAAGCTGTGCAAGGTCAAGCCGCCGCTCGCGCCTGTCACGGCGGTATTCGACGACAGCGTGCAGCTGTCGGACAAGATGCGCCCGCTGTTCATCAGTAGCGTGCAGCATGACTTGCAGCGCATCGGCGTGGCGCTGGCGCAGCGTGATGCCCACGGCCTCGGCCAGTTGCTGCATTCGACCGCCGGTGCCCTCGGCGCAGTGCAGGCGCTGAGCCTGGCCCAGGCCTGCATCGAATTGGAAAGCGCGCTTAACCGCGGCAGCCTCGACACCCCGCTTGAGCTCAAGGTGAAGACTGTGATGCAGCGTCTGTCGGCCGTTCTGGAGTCTCTCCAGCCCGGGCACACTTCACTTACTTGAACTGGCACTACGGACGGCCCTTTATGAAAAAATTCAACGTGGTAATCGCGGACGATCACCCGATCGTGTTGCTTGGCGTTCGCGAACTGGTGGAGCGCGACACGCGCTTTCAAGTGGTCGGCGAAGCCGTGTGCTCGGCCGGCCTGATCGAGCTGTTGCAGCGCCAGGGCGCCGACATTGTGATCACCGATTACAACATGCCGGGCGACTCGCCGTACGGCGATGGCCTGAAGCTGGTGGAATACCTCAAACGGCATTTCCCACAGGTACAGATCCTGATTCTGACGATGATTTCCAACCACCTGATACTCACGCGCCTGCAGGAGCTGGGCGTGGTCGGCATCATTCAGAAAAGCCAGTTGCACACCGAGATTCAATTGGCGCTCAAGGCGATTGCACAGCAGAGCGCCTATCGCAGCCTGGAACCGCCCAAGACGTCAGTGATCGAGACCCTGACGGCGATCGACGAGCGCTTCACCAGCTTGTCGCCCAAAGAGTTCGAGATCCTGCGCTTATTTATTTCCGGCATGAGCGTGAGTGATATTGCGCGCAGCCAGAACCGAAGTTCCAAAACCATCAGCGCGCAAAAAATATCGGCCATGCGCAAACTTGAAGTGAGCAGCGACCAGGACCTTCTTGCGTATTGCCTGGCGCGTAACATTTTCAACTAACCACTTACTTGCAAGCCATTCCTGGATAATGGCTTCGCCCTTTATTTGCTGGCTTCCCGCCCCTTCAAAAGCGTAACTAACCTGCCCGCCTCCACGCTTATAAGAATCGTCTTATTCGCGCCCGCCGCCTCGCCGCTTACTCTTTCCTCGCAGTTCAACAACAGCATTTTCCAACTAACACTAACGGACATCACCATGAAGAAGTTTTCCCTGGCTGTTATCGCCTCGGCCATTATCGCCGCTTCCGGCAGCGCTTTTGCCGCTGATCCTGCACCGACGCCAACCCTGGGCGGCAGCGGTAAAATCACCTTCACCGGCGTGATCAACAACGACGCGTGCTCGGTTGACGGCGCGAACTCCGACCGTACCATTTCGGTGGACATGGGCAACGTGTCGATCAAAGACATGGGCACCGCGGAAAACCCAACTGCCGGTCGCGTCACCGCCAAAGACTTCAACCTGAACGTCAACTGCAACCAGGGCACCAAAGTCGCGATGATCTTCGACGCCAACAACGGCGGTTCGGGCCTGGTCACCGGCAAAAAAGTACTGGCCCTGAACCCAGGTTCGGCGACTGCACAAAACGTCGGTATCGCCCTGCTCGACAGCAAAGGCGGCCTGATCGACCTCAGCTCGCCAAGCACCGCGCGCATTGAAAGCACCATGCACGGCGCCGGCACTGCAGGCGGCGACGCCACCCTGAGCTTCGCAGCCGCCTACGTCACTACCGCTGCAACCAACGCCTCCACGGCCGGTCGCGGTGACGCAACCCTGCCGTTCATCCTGCAATACGAATAACTCGGCGCCCCGCGCACCGAACGTGCGAGGCCCTGCGGCCTCGCCATTTTTCTTGACTACACCGGATAACCCTCATGCTGCCTCGTTCTATCGCCGCATGCCTGGGGCTGCTGGGCATGCTTATGGCTACCCAGGCCGCCGCCAGCATTTCACTGAATGCCACCCGTATCGTATTCGATGGCGACCACAAGGAAGCCAACATCACCGTGCGCAACGGTAACCAGGATGTGTTGATTCAATCCTGGGTCGACATGAACGACGCCAGCGGCAGCCGTGCGCCGTTTGCCGTCACCCCGCCACTGGCGCGGGTATTCGCCAAGGAACAACAACTGCTGCGCATTCTGTACGAAGGCAAAGGCATGCCCACGGACCGTGAGTCGGTGGTGTGGCTCAACGTGCAGGAAATCCCCAAGGCCAGCGAAACCGAGAACACCTTGCAGTTGGCGATCCGCCAACGCATCAAGATTTTTTACCGCCCTGCCGGCCTCACCGGCAGCGCGCTGCAAGCACCTGCACAGCTTGAATGGACGCTGGCCAAACACGGCAGCCAGACGCTGTTGCAGGTGAAAAACCCGACGCTGTACCACGTGTCCATGGCGGACATCAAAGTGCAGGCGCAACTGGCCAGCGACTCCACCATGATTGCGCCCGGCGAGGAAAAACAGTTCCCGCTCAGTGCGCCAATCGCCAGCGGCGCAGTGCAGTTGTCGTTTTCCAGCATCAATGACTATGGCGCGCAGAACCACTACACCGCCGCTGTGTCAGGCGTTGCCTCGCACGCTACTGAAGCGCGCCTCAAACCCTAAGCCTTTTCTCTAACCCACAGGCTCACTTCGCGTGCGTGTTTGCGTGCCCGGCTGTTCGCCAATCAGGGATGTCACAGGTCTTCGCATGTCTTTTCTTTCCAGCAACAGGCCCGCACGGGGCGCACTGAAGTTGAAGACGCTGTCGCTCGCGATCGCCGCCAGTTTGCCCGTGTGGGCCATGGCCGATGAGGCTGCGGAAACCTTCAACACCACCTTCCTGCAAGGCTCGCAGTCGCCGGTCGACTTGCAGCAATTGCTCTCGGCCAACAGCGTACTGCCGGGTAATTACCGGGTTGATCTGTACAGCAACGAAGTACTGGTGGGCCGGCGCGATATCGACTTCAAGCGCAACCCGAAAAACGCTCGCGTCGAGGCCTGCCTCACCCTCGACCTGCTCAAGCAGTTGGGTATCGACATGACCCGTTTGCAGGCCGAAGGCAAACTCGACCCGCAGCAGCCACAAGCCTGCTACGCCCTCGCCGAGTTGATTGAAGACGCCAGCGTGCGCTACGACAGCAGCCGCCTGCGCCTGCTCGCCAGCATTCCGCAAGTGGCCATGCAGCGCGGCCTGCGCGGTTATGTAGACCCGCAGTTGTGGGACGACGGCGTTCCCGCCGCCTTCATCAACTACCAGCTCAACAGCAGCCGCACGGCCGGTGACTATAAAACCCGCATCGCCAATAACCTCGGCTTGCGCAACGGCATCAACCTGGGTGCCTGGCGCTTGCGCAACGAATCGAACATGAGCAACGGCACCGGGCGTTCGAACACCTTCACCAGCAACCGCACCTACGTGCAGCATGACGTGACCGCGATCAAGGGCCAGTTCAGCGCCGGTGAGATCTTCTCCGACACCGACTTGTTCGACAGCGTGCGTTATCGCGGCCTGAAACTCGCCTCCGATGACGGCATGCGGGCCGACAGCGAACGCGGCTATGCACCGGTGATCCGTGGTGTGGCGCAGACCAACGCGACCGTAGAGATTCGCCAGAACGACTACATCCTCTACACCGCCAACGTTGCGCCCGGCCCGTTCGAGATCAACGACATTTACCCCAGCGGCTCCAACGGCGACTTGCAAATCACCGTGATCGAAGCCGACGGCAGCCGGCGTGTGACGATGCAGGCATTTTCCAGCTTGCCGATCATGGTGCGTGAAGGCCAGATCAAATACAGCGTCTCGGCGGGTACCTTCAAAAGCAACGCCGATGGCCTGGCGAGCCCGACGTTCATCAGCAGCACCCTGGCGTACGGCTTGACCAGCAACCTCAGCGGTATCGTCGGCCTGCAAGCCAGTGACGACTACAGCGCGCTGTCGATCGGCGCCGGCAAGAACACCGCGTTCGGCGCTTTTTCCCTGGATACCACCCACTCGTCCAGCAAAGCCCGCGGGCAAACCACCCAGGGCAGCAGCGTGCGTGCGTTGTACGCCAAGACCTTTGCCGGCACCGACACCAACTTCACCCTGGCCGCCTACCGCTACTCCACCGAGGGTTACCGCACGCTCACCGACCATGTGGAAGACATGAGCGAAGACGTGCGCGTGCGGACCGGGCATTCGAAAACCCGGACCGACCTGACCATCAACCAGAGCCTGGGACGCAACAATGCGCTCGGCAGCCTGTATGTGAATGCCAGCGACCAGCGTTACTGGAACCGCGGCGGGTCGCAGAGTTTATCCGCCGGCTACACCGGCAACTGGGGCGACATGAGCTACAACGTTGGCGTGACGCGCACCAAGCAAATCGTCACCTTGGGCGAGCCCAGCAGCGACACGCAGGTGAACTTGTCCGTCTCGTTCCCGCTGGGCAGCCAGGCCCGCGCCCCCCGAGCGTTTGTCACCACCAGCCATCAGCATGGCGACACCACGACGCAGGCGGGTCTCAACGGCTACGTCGCCGATACCAGCGACACGTTCTATTCGGTGCAGGCGGGCCACAGCGACACCAGCGGTGACTCCGGTTCGGTGAATATCAACAGCCGCACCTCGGTGGCGGATGTCAGCGTCGGCTACAGCCAGGGCCAGGGCTACAACGCGCAGAACCTCAACCTTGCGGGTTCCGTGGTGGCCCATGCGGGCGGCATCAACCTGGGACAAACCGTCAGTGAGACCTTCGCACTGGCCGAGGTGCCGGGCATCGCCGGGGCGAAGATCAGCAGCTACAGCGGCGTCGAAACCGGCTACAACGGCTATGCGGTAATCCCCACGGCCCAACCTTATCGGGTCAACTGGATCAGCCTGGACACCCGCGACCTGGGCGGCGATGTGGAAATCACCAATGCCACCCAGCAACTGGTACCGCGCCGTGGCGCCGTCGTGGTGGCGCGCTACAGTGGCAGTACCGGACGCCGGGTGTTGTTTGAGTTGTACGATGCACAGCATAAACCGCTGTCGTTCGGGGCTTCGCTGGAGGACGCCAATGGCAAGCAACTGGCGATTGCGGATCCGAACGGGAATGCGCTGGCATTGGTGGAACAGGATCAGGGCACGTTGATCATCAAGTGGGGCGAGCAGCAATGCAACGCAACCTATGCGTTACCGCAGCAGAACAAAGCGTTGAACTATGAGCGTCAGGCACTGGTGTGTACGCCTTGAGGGCGCGGACATCTGCACCCTCCACCTGACGTACAGGGCGCTCAATGCGGGCGCGCAGTTCAGGCTAAGGTGCAGCCGATACGCCCGCCTTCTCGACACCGGTCGATGAGGCCTCAGGCCTTCACGTTCTGGCGGATATTCCAGCCAAACTTTACCGGCCCGCCGTCCTTGCCTCCGTCGGCTTTCTGCGGCTGGTAACTGACGTCGACGGTGGCGAAGTTCAGGGCAACACTGTCTTGCAGGACATCGGCGCCGTTTTCAGCGCTGGTACTGTAGGACACCACCATGACTTCCTTCAGGGTAATCACCAGATACTCCACCGGGCTCGCGCCCCCCGCCTTGCGCACCACCAGTTTCGCTTGCGGATTAAGTGCGACAGAAATGCAACTTTCCACCGCCAATCACATAAGAGATGCCGTGGCTGCAACCCTGGGTTTCGCCAGCAGCTCGATGCCAGAAAAATAAAGACATGGGCTATTGGTCTCTACGAGGAAGTCACTCCGTGAGCAAGCGCAAAACGGTAAAAGACCTTGGCAAATCCGCAAAGGATCAAACATGGAAAGCACTGACGTCTGAGGAGCGCGCCTACGCCTACTGCTACTTTGAAAATCCACGGAAGTTCAGGAGACGCTATGCGCTAGTAATTGGAGTCGATCTACTTGCCGGCTGTTTTACGATTGCGATGACTGCCCTCCTATTGTTGGTGACATTTCTCTCGAGCCTGCCGGAAGAACGTGCAGTCAGACTCTTTTTTTTCGGCAGCGTTGCAACAAGCCTTGTCCTGTTCTTTTCCAAGGCTCAGATCACCTATGGTCGAATCCACTTGGTATGGGTCAGTGTCGGCATCTACGTCACCTGCTTACTGATATCGCTGCCCGCGATAGCGTACCGCCCCCCGTTTTTTCTATACGCCATGTCTCTGCTTAGCCCTCTGATCGGCCTACTGATCCTCAACAGCCACCGCTGCCGCGAACTGCGCCACAAGATGGTAGAAATCCGCCAAAAGCGCGAAGGCATCATCCTCACCCTGAACAAACAGGGCCGCTGGAAAGGGCGGTAAGCCCTCAACACATTCATCGGCACACGCCCAGGAGCAAACGCTGACGACCTATCCAATCAGTCAGTGCCCATGACGTCGCAACTTTGGCAAACTGCCGCGCGACGCTGCCACTGAGCACAGCCCCGAAAGGAAGAAAAAATGACCCATATGGACTCGATCATTCGCCAGTTTTCTGCCGAAGGCGCCACCCACCTTTACTCAAGCCCACCCTCGGTACTGACGCCCGCCGACCTCTACCGCGCCAAGGACGACGCGCATTTTCGGGCAGCGATTGCCGGCAGCAATATCTACCTGATCACCGCCCGGCGGCGGGTGCTGATCAACCCTCACAACCTGCAACTGCTCGGTCGAGCAGCCTATGGCAGTTTTATCGTGATGGACGAGCAAGGCGTGCAATCCGTGCCCTTCCGATACGACATCCCGCGGATCGGGCCGGATGATCAGGATGAGATCGAACAGGTTCTCGTGGCGCCGAACGGTACGCACCTGATCATTCTGTCGACCTCACGGCAAATGACCACTGCCGCGCATATCGTGGTGGCGAACGCGATGAGCGCCCTGGAGGCGGACCATCGGGACATGAACGTGCTGTATGTCGGCCAGGGCATCGGCAAGGTGCACACACGCACGGCGGTGGACCGGCTGTTGAACCACACCACCCTGCAACGCATCCTCGCTGAAACCTCGACCAACAGCCCGGAGCTGGAGGTTTCAATTTTGCTCTATCGGTTTGAGCACGGCCGGACGATGATCAGCAATGGCGGTGACCTGAATGCCGAACCGATTGCCAGCGATCAGGACGAAACGGCGCATTTCGAACGTCTGCGCAATGTGCGTTTGAACCGCGATGAGGTGGTCACGCTGGCGGAGGCCGCGCTGATCAACCACTTCAAGCCGCACTACAACACCCTGCTCAAGTCGACGAACTTCGCCGCCAACCACAAGATCAAGCCGCTGAAAAAGCTCCTGGCCAAGGGGATCACCGGGCTGACCGTAGAAATCTGCACGTCCACCCTCAACGCACGCCTGGGCACCCGTGATGCGCTGCCCATGGAGCTGAGCACCTTCATGCCGGCTGATGTCCTTGAGGGCTGCAACCTCGACAGTGAGCAGGAAAAGCAGGCATGGGCCGAAGAACTGCGGGTCATGGCGCACACGCACTACGCCAGTTTCCCCCTCACCACACCCCAGGAGCGCGATACCTTTATGCACGGCATGGTGTGGCTCGGGGAAACAGACCGCGAACACATCTGGCCACTGCCCGGCAAGTATGCCCAGCCTCCTGCCACCCCATGATGTTTATGGGGTAACGAGCGGGCTTGCCACCCCCCAGCGGCTCACGCCAAGATCACGTGGTGCGGGCAGCGATGGCTTCGACTTCGACCAACGCCCCCGGCAATGGCAACGCCACCACTTGCAACGCGGTACGCGCCGGTTTGTTCGGCTGCTCGGGCGTGCCAAAGAATTGCGTATAACCACGCTGCAAGCCAGTGAAGTCGAGCTTGCCGGCGGTTTCTTCAGCGCCCACCAGGAAGACCCGCAACTGCACGATATCGCCCAGGTCCAGGTCTTGCTCACGAAGGATCTTGCGCAGCTTGTTGAACACCGACACCGTCTGCACTTCGGTATTGCCATAGGCCGCCGGCGTGCCGGTCGGTGCGTTCGGGTCAGCCACGTCCGGCAAGGTGCCACTGACAAAGACCAGACTGGCGGAAGCCGGCACAGTGACCGTTTGCGAAATCGGGAAATCACCGACACGGGTGCGTTGAATGCTGTCGCTCATGATATTGCTCCTCAAGACGCGGCCACGGCCGCAATGTGTCGTTGTTGGGTAACCCGCTCAGCCAGTTGAGCGACCACAAAGCGGGCCGAGTTGGCCGCTGATTCCTGCCAGATGCCCACGCCGCTTTGCACCAACCCGTCACCGGCGAAGTACACACGGCCATGGGCCTGTTCCAGCAGGCGGCTCGCGTCGGCCGGAAAGTGTTCGCGTTGCAGCCAGGGGCCTTCGCTGTAGGGAATCTGTTCCCAGGACACCGCCAGCGGGTTACGCAGGTAGCGTGAGTAACCCGGATGCAGCAGTTCAACGGCCTCCTTGGAGGTGGCGTATTGCTGGGCGAACGCTTGCGCGCCAAACACGTCGGCACCCTCGCCGGTGACGTAACCGGCCACCAACAAACCTTCGCGGGTGTTGAGGTCATTGCTCGGGTACCACAGCAGGCGCGCCGGGTGCTCTATCCACGACAGGCCACCGTAGGTGCGGTAGTCGGTCTCCCAGAAGCGTGGGGACTGCCACGCGACTTTGGTCGCCTGGTCGCTGCGGATGCTGAGCAACGCGGCTTTGACCGGCTCGCTGAAGTCGGTGTCGAGTCTGGCCAGCAGCGGCAGCGGTAATGTCGAGATCAAATAATCGGCGCGCACCACTTGTTCGCAACCGCTGTGCTGGTCGTGGTAAGTCACCGCCACGCCATCTTCCAACTGACGGATCTGCCGGACTTGAGCGCCCAACTGCACGTGCTCGCTGACGCGCTGGTAGAAGGCGTCGGTGATGCGGTCCATGCCGCCGACCGGTTGGAACATGGTTGCCGAGAACTCGGGGAATTCGGTGTGCAGCAAGGCACCCCACAGCTCGGGATGCAGCAAGCGCTCCAGCGCCAGCGGGCTGCGGCTGGCGGGCAATGCGCCGGGGTGTGCAGGCGAATCCAGATGACCGGCGCGCAGGCTGCCCTCATAGGCAAGTTCTTGCGACAAGTCGCCGTAGACCTGCAAGAAGGCCAGCAAGCGCGTGCGTTCTTCGCCGCTCAACACATCATCGAGTGCATCGCGCTGCACGGCGTTGGCCAGCAAACCGGAGAGGTGCCCACGCGCATCGTTGATCGCCTGGCCGACGGTGAACGCCGGCTGTTGCAGATCCGGGCGCACCTGGGCGCCATGGCTGCTATTGACCAACACCTCCAGCGGCACAGCCAACTCGCTGCAATAATCGAGAATCGTGCGGTGCTGGCTGGGGATGCGTGCCGGGCCGGCGTTGAAATACAGGCCTGGGTCAAACGCCACGGTTTGCGTGCGGCCGTCCTTGTAGTCCACGCGATCACCCTGGCGCAGGGTCCAGGTGCGCCCGCCGACGCGGTCACGGGCTTCCAGCACTTGCACGCTGAACCCGGCGCGGGTCAGCTCCAGGGCGGTGACCAACCCGGCGATCCCGGCGCCCAACACCAGCACGCGAGTGCCTTGCCCCAGACCGTCCTTGAGTTTCAGCGGTTGCGGCCGCCGATGTGACGAGGGGCCCAAACCCAATACCGCCAGTGCATCCTTGACAGCCTTCTCGCCGCCGACCGCGGCGATGCTCGACAACGCTTCACGTCGTGTCAGTCCCATCTCGATTCTCCTAGTCCGGCAAGCCCGGCGGGTTGATCAGCGACGTGTCGACGCGCTCCACCTCCAGGCCCCAACGCTGCAGCACCTGTTCGTATTGGCCACCGGCAATCGCGCCCTCCAGGGCGGTATGAATAGGCTGGACCAGGCCGTTGTCCTTGCGCGTGGTCACCGCGATATCCGCCTTCAATGGCCAACCACCGTTGACCGTACCGACACGCTTGATGCCGCCTGTAATCGCCGCCGAATAGGCGTACACCGAGTTAGGCCCGAAGAGCGCATCGCTGCGCCCCGACTGCACCGCCAATTGCGCGGCGGCCTGATCGTCGAAGTACTGCAACAACGCAGGCTTGATGCCGGCCTTTTCGTTGGCCTCGTTCCATGCCAGCAGAACCTTTTCCTGGTTGGTGCCCGAGCCGACGATGATCTTCAACCCGGCAATGTCCGAAGCCTGTTTGATCTCGGTGATTTTGCTGGTGCTCTTGACGTAAAAGCCGAGCACATCCTGGCGATAGGTGGCGAAGTCAAAGCGCTTCTTGCGCGCCTCGGTCACGGTGACGTTACTGATCACCGCATCGTATTTGCCCGAGCTGACGCCCAGCGGCCAATCCTCCCAACTGGTCTGCACCACGTTGAGTTGCAGGCCGAGGCTGTCGGCCACCAGTTGCGCGGTGTCGGCCTCGCTGCCGATGGTGGTCTTGTCGTCACTGGCCAGCAGTGCCAGCGGTGGCCCGGCCACGCCGGACACCGCCACCGTGAATTTGCCCGGTTGGGCGAACTTGAAGCCCGGCGGGATTTGCGCGATGGCCGCCTCGTTGCGTGGCACATGAATGCGTGCGCGGTCAGGGCTGAGGTCGACGGGTTGCGTGGCGGCGAAAGCCGTATGCGCGGCACTGACAGCAAGCGTCAGCAAAGCCACACGGGCGGTATTGATGAACATGAGCAGTCACTCCTTGAACTAAAGCACCTTGCCGAGAAAGGCCACGGTGCGGGGATGTCGGGGTTGGCGAAAAACCTGTTCGGGCGGGCCCTCTTCGATCAGTTGGCCTTCGCAAAGAAACACCACGTGGTCGGCTACCTCGCGGGCAAACCCGATCTCGTGGGTGACGATCACCAGGGTCACGCCCAATTGGGTCAGGCCCTTGATCACGTCGAGCACCTCGCCCACCAGCTCCGGGTCGAGGGCCGAAGTAGGCTCATCGAACAGCAACACCTTGGGGTTCAGCGCCAGGGCCCGCGCGATGGCCACACGTTGTTGCTGGCCGCCGGACAGCTGGCGCGGGTAGGCATCGAGCTTGTCCGCCAGGCCGACCTTGGCCAGCAGTGCGGACGCCTTGGCTTGAGCCTCGGCCTTGCGCCAACGCTTGTGCGCCAGCGGCGCTTCGGCGATGTTTTCCCAGGCCGTGAGGTGCGGGAACAGGTTGAAGTTCTGGAACACGAAACCGACGTCGATACGCCGCTTGAGAATCTCGCGTTCCTTGAGCTCGTAGAGCAGGTCGCCCTTGCGGCGGTAGCCGACGTATTCACCGTCGATGGTGATATGCCCGCTGTCGATTTTCTCCAGGTGGTTGATGGTGCGCAGCAAGGTGGATTTGCCCGAGCCGGAGGGGCCGAGAATCACCGTGACCTTGCCCGGGTCGATGGTCAGGTCGATGTCTTTCAACACCTGCTGGTTGCCAAAGCGCTTACCCACGCCCTGGATCTGGATGCGCCCGGCACGTGCTTCACCCATGGGTTTTCTCCTTGAGCCAGCGGCCTATGCGTTGCAGCGGTGTCGGCGGCAGCACGCGCGCAGTGCCTCGGGCGAAATAGCGCTCGACGTAGTACTGGGCGCTGGTCAGCACGGTGGTGATGATCAGGTACCAGACGGTGGCGACGATCAGCAACGGAATGACCGCCTGGGTGCGGTTGTAGATAACCTGCACGGTGTAGAACAGCTCCGGCAACGCGAGTACGTAGACGATGGACGTGCCCTTGACCAGGCCGATGATTTCGTTGAAACCCGAGGGCAGGATCGAGCGCAAGGCCTGGGGCAAGATGATGCGGAAGATCCGGCGCGAGGCCGGCAGCCCCAATGCCGCCGCGGCTTCATGCTGGCCGGCGTCGACGCCGATCAGGCCACCGCGAATAATCTCCGCCGCATACGCCGCTTGCATCAGGCTCAAGCCCAGCACCGCCACGGTGAATTGGCTGAGCACATCCACCGTCGACCATTCGGCGAACACCACAGCGGTGAACGGCACGCCGAGCACGATGTGGTCATACAGGTAGGCGAAGTTGTACAGGATGATCAGCACCAACAGCGCCGGCATCGAGCGGAAAAACCAGATATAGCCCCACGCCAATGCCGCCAGCAGCGGCGAGCCGGACAGCCGCGCCAGGGCCAGCGCAGTGCCAAGGATGATGCTGAACACCGTGCTGAGCAGCGTCAGCAACAGCGTCTGGCCGAGGCCGCGCAGCACCGACGGCGAGAAGAACCATTGACCGAACACCGCCCATTCCCAACGCGGGTTGGTGGCCAGGGAATGCACGATGGCGAGCAACACCAGCGCGGCGAAGATCGAACCCGCCCAGCGCCAGGGGTGCCGGGCCGGGACCACCTGCAGTGCCTTGATCGGCGTGGAGACACGGCGCTGGCGAACCGGGTAGTCGGTGACCTCATCGATCAGGTCATAGGTTTTGGCGACAATGGGCATGTTCTATTCCTCGCGGGTAGCGGCCTTAGAAGGCATAAGTCAGCCGGGTGTAGTAGTACCCGCCGGTAAAACCGTAGGGCGAATAGGTGCCGTAGCTGGCGAGCATGGTGCTGCTCGGCACGCCTTGTTTCTTGGGGTAGAGGTCGAACAGGTTCTTGGCGCCGACCGCGATGTTCAGGGCTTTGGTGAGGTTGTAGCCAAGGTCGAGGTCGGTGATCCATTTGGCGCTGTAGAGTCGGTCCAGGCTGCGGTCGGCGGAGACGTTGACTTCCTTGTAGGTGCCATAGCGTGTCAGGGCCAGGTTGAGGTTGAAGCGGTCGAGGCTCCAGTCGCCGCCGAGAATCAGCTTGGTGCTGGGCTGGACGCCGGTGATCAGATTGCGCGCCTGGCGATCCATCAGGTCATAGGCGGTGCCCAGGATGGTGGTGGACGCCTTGTAGTTGAGGATCCGGGTCTGGTTCCAATTGAACGCCGCCGTCCACTTCAAGGAGCCGTACTGGCCAATGTCCTGGTTGTAGTTGCTGACCAGATCCACGCCTTTGGTGCGGGTGTCGGCGCCGTTGATGAAGTACTGGCCGCCGGAGGTTGAGTTAATGCCGTTGTTCTGCAGCACCTGGGTGACTTGCGGCCCGAGCAAGGTACCGGTCAGGGTGATACGGTCGCGCAGGTTGATCACATAGGCGTCGGCGGTGAAGTTCAAACGGTCGGTGGGCGTGAGGGTGAAACCCAGGCTGAAATTGGTCGAGCGCTCGGGTTTCAGCTCTTGAGCGCCGAGGGCCTTGGCCGCCGCCGAACCCACCGGCAGCACACCGTAGTTGATCGACTGGTAGACCCCGTCGACCACGCCATAAGTGGTGGAGCGCGCACTGAACAGGTTGTTGGCCAGGGAAGGCGCGCGAAAGCCATTGCTGACCGTGGCGCGCACGGCAAATTGCGGGGTGAAATCGTAGCGCGTGGTCAGCTTGCCGCTGCGGGTAGCGCCCACGCCTTCGTTGTAATGCTCATAACGCAAGGCGGTGCCCACGTACCAGTCCGGCAGCGGGTTGAAACCCACATCGACATAGCTGGCCAGGCTGTTGCGCGAAGCGCTGGTAGCTTCGTCCGGTGAAATACCGTTGGTGACCTGGGCCCCGGATGACGCGCAGTTGCCCGGTGCCACGCAATAACCGCCGTTGGCATAAGACGCATAGTCACCGGCCTGCACCTCATAGGTGTCGCGTCGGTGCTCGAAGCCGTAGGACAGGTCCAACGGTTTTTGCAGGCCGACGTCGAAGCCGCGCTTGAAGTCGAGGTTGGTGGTCAGCTCGGTGGAAATCCAGGTGCCGGAGGTGAAACTGTTTGGCGTGTACTCACCCAGCGACGGGTTCTGGTTGTGGGTGGTGCCCTGCTCCGCTTCGTTGCGCCCGTAGGTGGTGGACACGTCCCAGTCCCACGCGCCGACGCTGCCTTTGCCGCCGACTGCGGCCTGGAAATCATCCTCGTCGATGAACCAGGTCGGCGTATAACCGGCCGGGTAGCCGTTCGGTCCGGTCGTAATGGTGTTGGTGATGGTGGGCAGGCGGTAGTTCTGCCCCTGCTCGGCGTTGCGTCGTGAGTACGTGGTGAAGGAATACAGGCTGAGACCGTCATCGATCGGCAGCTCGGCGTTGTAGCCCAAGGTCAGCAGGTTGGTCTTGGGCGTACCGTAACCGCCATAGGTGGCCCTGCCGGCCTGGTTGTAGGCTTGCTCATAGGTGTAGCCGTTGGCGCTGGCCTTGTTGTCGTCATTCTGGCTGCGTGCATCCAGGGCCAACTGCACGATGCCGCCGTCGCCGATTTCAAACCCCTTGTTGAGGCTCTGTTGCACGGTCTGTTTCTTGCCGTCGTAACCCTGCCCGATATGGGTCACGGCGGTGCCACTGGTGTCGGCCTTGAGGATCACATTGATCACCCCGGCGATCGCATCCGAACCGTATTGGGCTGCGGCACCGTCGCGCAGCACTTCCACATGGTCGATGGCGCTGATGGGAATCAAGTCGAGATCTGCCGGCGCCGCGCCGGTGTTGATGCCGTTGATGTTCAGGGTGGCACTGGTGTGGCGACGTTTGCCATTGACCAGCACCAGCACTTCGGCGGCGCTCAACCCGCGCAGGTTGGGTGCGCGGGCAATGCCGCTGGCATCCCAGCCGGTTTTTTCCGGCAGGGTCAGCGACGGGATGACCGCGCTCAAGGCTTCCATCAAGCCGGGCTTGCCGGTGTTTTGCAGTTGCTTGGCGCTGACCACATCGATCGGCACCGGGCTGCTGGTGACGGTGCGCTGTTCGGCGCCACGGTTGCCGGTGACCACCACGGTGGACAGGGTGCTGTCGTCCTGGGCCTGTGCGGCGCCGGCCAACAGGGCCAGCGCCAGTGCGGTGGTGGGTTGTAAAACGTGCTTCATGGCCACTCCAAACTTTCCAGATCGCGAAGTCGGGCAGTCACGCCGTCGTCGGGACGGCGCGAGGTGCACGGTTATCAGGGAGGTGTAAGCGATCTGTAACTAGGTGTGGGGCGAGCGAGGGCTTTGAAATGGCAACATACGTTGAACTCCGTTCCAACGATTCTGCCGCAGGGTCATTACCCGGTTATGGCGCGCAGAATCTGAATCACGCTGGGTACCATCCGAGGTCAGGGGTAGGCTGTTGCGATCAAACATAACGGAATGAATTTCAAAAATATAATGCTATTTGGTAATAAGCTAATATTCTCCAATTTCATTATTTGTAAAAACATTATTCATATAAATAATATTTATGCCGAACACAACGCGATTTGCGGGCAAGCCGCTTGCCGCGTTTGCGATCACATCAGGCACGGGCACGGGTGCTTTTTTCCACCAGGCACATAGGCGTACCGGCCAGCGGCTCCTGCATGACCTGCACGTGCACATCGAACACCTGGCGCATCAGTTCGGCACTGATCACCTGGGCAGGCGCGCCATCGGCAACCAGCTTGCCGCCGTGCATCACCGCCAGATGATCGGCATAGCGGCAGGCCTGGTTGATGTCATGCAGTACGGTGATAACGGTTTTGCCTTCGGCGGCCAGTTCGCCCATCAAGTCGAGCAGTTCGACCTGATGGCTGATGTCGAGGTAGGTGGTGGGCTCGTCAAGCAGCACCACCGGCGCATTTTGCGCCAACACCATGGCCAGCCAGGCGCGCTGGCGCTGGCCGCCGGACAAATCCGCCAGCGCGCGGTCGGCCAGGCTGTCCAGTTCCAGGCGTTGCATGGCTTGGCTCACATGGGCTTGATCGTTGCCGCTCAGGCGCCCCCACAGCGAGTTGTGCGGGCTGCGACCATAAGCGACCAACTGGCGCACGCTGACACCCTCCGGCACCGGCAGCACCTGCGGCAAAAACGCAATTTGCCGTGCCAACTGGCGCGCGGACAGGCTGGCGTAGGCTTGGCCATCAAGGCTCAATTCGCCTTGGGTGGGTTTAAGGATGCGCGCAAACGCCTTGAGCAAGGTGGACTTGCCGCAGCCATTGGGGCCGATCAACGCGGTGACGCGACCCGCTGGCGGTGTGAACGACAACCCCTGCACGATTCGCGTTGCACCGTAGCCAATGTCGAGCTGTCGTGCCTGAAGAATACTCATGTCATCAGCCTTTGAACCGTGCCAGCAACCAAAGAAAATACGGCGCACCAATCACCGCCGTGAGAATGCCCGCCGGGATTTCGCTGGGCGCGATCAACGTACGCCCGACGGTGTCGGCCAGCACCAGCAGCAGCGCACCAATCAGCATCGCGGCGGGCAGCAAGTAGTGGTGATGCCCGCCGACCAGGCGCCGCGCCATATGCGGCGCGACCAGACCGATAAAGCCAATCGGCCCGATCACGCCGACGCCCAGCCTGGTGAGCACCACCGCGCAGGCCATCGCCAGCCAGCGCGTACGGCCGAGGGCGGTGCCCAGGCTGTGGGCGGCTTCGTCGCCGAGGGCGATCAGGTTCAGCGGTTTGGCCAGGCACAGGCCCAGCGGGATCAGCAGCAGAAACGGCAGCACCAACATCACATGGTGCCAATTGCGACTCCACAGGCTGCCGGTCAGTGCGAGCAACGCGGTGTTGATATCCAGCGGGTGAGACAGGATCAAAAACTCGGTGACGCTGGATAAGGTCACCGCAATCGCCACCCCCGAGAGCGCAAAACGCACCCCGGAAAAACTCACGCCGGTGTTGTACAGCGCCAACAGCAAGGCGCCGCCCGCCCCGCCCAGGCAGGCTACCAGCGGCAGCCAGGCTATCGGCAGTTGCGGCCAGCTGATGATCGCCACCGTCAGCGCCAACCCTGCACCCTGCGTCACACCGAGAATTTCCGGTGAGGCCAGCGGGTTGCGAATCACCCCCTGCACAATTGCCCCCGCCAGACCGAACGCACACCCGGCCAGGATGGCGATCAGGCTGCGTGGCAGGCGGTGGTTCCACACTTCAAAATCGAGGGCGTCGTGGGCCACCAGGCGATCCAGCACGGTTGCGGGCGTGAGCCACACCGTACCGGCACTGAGGCTCACCAACAGCGTCAGCAGCAACAGGCCCAGCAGCAGCCATAAGCGCAAGCGTGGCCGGCTCATAGGGCACGCCTGGCAAGGAACAGAAAGAACGGCGCGCCGATCAGCGCGGTCACCACGCCCGCCGGGGTTTCCACCGGAAAGGCCACGGCACGACTGAGCAGGTCGGCGCCGAGCACGATCACCGCGCCCAATGCTGCGCTCAACGGAATCAGCCAGCGGTAGTCGTTACCGAGAAATTGCCGAATGATATTCGGCGCGATCAGCCCGACAAAACCGATCGGGCCGACCGCGCAGACGCTGGCGCCCACCAGTAACAAACTGGCGACAAACACCTGCAGGCGCAGGCTGGCGATACCCACGCCCAATGAGCGCGCAGCGTCTTCGCCGAGGTTGATCAGGTTCAAGCGCGGAGCGCACCACAGCGCCCACAGGCCGCCGATCAACGTGCAGGGCCAGAGCAATTGCACCTGGGCCGCCCCGACGTTCGCCAGGGAACCGGCCAGCCAGTTCAACACGCTTTGCGCCTGCGCCTCGACCAGAATCACGGTGAGCCGAGTCAATGCCGCGCACAGCGCCGCCACGGCCACACCGGCCAATACCAGCCGACCTTGCGCAGTGGTCGGCGACCAGGCACCGCCGAGGCTGAATACCGTTACCCACGCCAGCGCGCCGCCCAGGCAGGTCATCAACAACGCACCGCCGGCGAACGGCGGTGCAACCAATCCGGTCGAAAACAACGCCAGCCCCAGCGCTGCGCCCGCTGTCACGCCAAACAGCGAAGGCGACGCCAGACGGTTACGGGTGATGCCCTGCATCAGCGCACCGGCCAGCCCCAGGCAGGCACCGATCAACGCCGCACACACTGCTCGCGGCACCCGCAACTGGGCGACGATATAAGCCATATTGCCGCCTGTGTGGCCTTGGTGAACCAGACCATTCCAGGCATCGGTCGGGGTGATCACAAACGGCGACCAGCTGTACAGCGAGCACCAGAACAACACGGCCCCCAGCAGCACAATACTGATCGCCGCGACACTGCGCTGCACGGTTATTGGCTCAATACGGCATGGCCGCCTTTAAGAATCGCGAGGGCGTCTTCTGCGATCTGCTCCGAGGCCAATACACCACGGTTGCGCGCCCAGCTGTCGCCATCGACTTCAGCGACGTGCTGATTGCGTACCGCGCCGAGCACTTGCCACAGCGGCTGCTTGCTCCAGGTATCGACGATGCTGGGGCGACGGTAGTGCCCTACCAACAACCAACCTGGGTCCAGCGCGAGCAATTGTTCCAGGCTGACAAACTCGGTTGGTGCAGCCTTGGCGCGTACCGACGGCACTTTCAAGCCAATCGCCTCCAGCACACTGCCGGCGTAAGAGTCCGGGCCGTGCACGGAAAAACTGTCCTCACGCGCAACGCCGAACAGTACGCTGGCGCCGGCGGGAATCTGCTGCGCAATCGCGTTCAGGTGCTCACGGTTCTGCGCGATACGCGCTTGCATCTGCGGGCTTTTACCCAGGGCCTTGCCAATCAGTTCGGCGGATTTCAGGCTGCCCTGGTAATCCTCACCGCGTGATGGCAACAACAAGGTTGGCGCGATGCTCGCCAAGTCGCTGTAGAGCGCCTGGTGACGATTGAGGTCAGCGACGATCAGGTCCGGCTTGAGCCGGGCGATTTCCTCGATGCTCGGTTGCGAACGCAAGCCCACTGACGTCCATTGGCCGATGGCCTGGCGCACACGCGGCAACACTCGGTTGGCATCGCCATCGTCGGCGGCCCCGACTGGGGTGACGTCAACGGCAGCCAGGCTGTCGAGAAAAGAAAACTCCAGCACCACCACGCGCTTGGGCGCATCCGGCAGGTGCACCGCATGCTGGCCGTCATTGAGGTCGATGGGGGCCGCGTTCAACACGCTGGAGGAAAATGCCAGGAGGCAGGCGGCAAGGGTCGGGATGGAGCGCAGCATTCGCATGACAAAGACCTCGGCGTTAAAACACCCAGGCGGGAGAGGCCTGGGAAAACGGCGGGTACTATTCCATATCACGGCGATGCAATCAAAAAACATTCTTATTAACGCGGCGAGTCTGGGGTGTGCCCAGGGCTATGTGGGCGCCAGCGTCCACATAGCCCCGGTGCTTAGAAGTCCACCGTGGCCGACAACAAATAGGTACGCGGCGTGGACAGGGTGAGGCCCGGTTCACTGTCATCCGAAGCACCGGCCGAACTCCAGTAGCGTTTATCGGCGACGTTCTCGACATTCGCGCGCAAGGTGATCTGCTTATCGTCGACCTTGAAGGCATAGCGCGCACCGACGTCAAGGCGGGTCCAGGCGTCGATTTCCTTGACGTTGGACTGGTCGAGGTACTGCGAGCTGGAATAGATACCACGGCTGGTCAGGGTCAAACCTTCGACAGTCGGCACATCCCATTCAGCGCCCAGGTTGACGTTGTACTTGGGCGTGGCCGGGGCGCGGTTGCCGTCGAAAGTGCCGTTGGTGGTATGAGTGAGTTCGCTGTCGATAAACATCACGCCACCCAGCAGGCGCACGCCCTTGAGCGGCTCGCCGAACACGCTCAGTTCCACGCCGTCGTTCTGGCGTTTGCCGTTGGGGCCGAACACCCGTGTAGTGGCGTTGGTTTCGTAGGCCGGCTGCTTGATTCGGAACACCGCAGCCGTCACGGCAAACGCGCCGGCGTCGTACTTGGCGCCGACTTCAACCTGGCGGCTGACAAACGGCGGGAAGATTTCATCTTCATTGATCGAGGTCGAAGGCGCGATTTTGCCCTGGCTCAAGCCTTCCATGTAGTTGGCATACAGCGACAACTTGTCGGTGGCTTTGAAGAGGATGCCGCCCGATGGCGAGACTTTTTCCTCGTCATACGCCGTATCGCCTTTGACGTTGTCGGTCCAGTCGTCGACCTTCACCCGCTGCCAGCGCGCGCCGAGGGTCAGTAATAAACGCTCGTCGAAAAAGCCCAGGGTGTCCGACAGCGCCACGCCACTGAAGCGGTTCTCGGTGTAGACCCTGGAATCCAGGCGTGTTGGCCGTGAAGGGGTTGGGGTTTCTACCGGGTTATACAGGTTGCTCGGCGCCGCCGCATACCGCGCACCACCGTTTTCAAAATCCATGTAGAAGTCGCTGGCCGCCAGGTTGATCTCATGGCTAACAGCTCCGGTATGCAACCAACTGCGCACCCCGGCTGTGGCGGTGCGCACGTTTTCATCGCGGGTGAAATCCCGTGGCAATACGCTGAAATCCCCGGCGTTGTTGGTGACGGAAACCGCGTGACGCAGGAAGTCGTGGTGGCTCTTACGCGCGCCCACACCGCCATAGAGCATCACGTTGTCACTGAGGTCAAACTCGCCGTTAACGGTGCCGAAGGTGTCATCGGTGCGGGCTTTGCTCCAGGGCTGTGCGTAGTTATGGCGCACATCGTTGGCGCTCGGCACCCTGGCATTGGCGCCGACTTGTACACGTTCTTGTGGCGCGTCGGTGTCGCGCTCGGTGTGGCCTATATCCGTGGAAAGGCGCAGGCGCTCGCCGCGAAAATCCAGGCCCAACACGGCCATTTCACGCTCGACACGCTGGTGATCCCATTCGGTATCACCGGACTGCTTCACGCCATTGAAACGCAGGCCAAATGTGTTGTCCTCACCAAAGCGCCGTCCCACATCCACCGCGCCACCGGCCTGGCTGCCGGAGGCCCAGGTACCGGTCAACGAGGTGATGTCCTTGTCGGTGGCGCGCTTGGGCACTACGTTGATCCCGCCGCCGACGCTGCCGCGCGGCGAGATGCCGTTGAGCAACTGGCTCGGGCCTTTGAGGATATCGACGCGCTCGGCCATTTCCATGTCGATGGTGTAAGTCGGCAGCACGCCATAGAGGCCGTTGTAGGCCACATCGCTGTTGAACAGGCTGAACCCGCGAATGGTGAACTGCTCGTAGCGCCCGCCCGCCGGGTTGGTGGTGCGCACCGACGGGTCGCTGGCAACCAGCTCGCCGAGGGTGCGCGCCTGCTGGTTCTTCACCGCCTCGGCGGTATAGGTGGTCATGCTGAACGGCGTTTCCATAAAGTCACGCGAGCCGAGCAGACCTTGCGATCCGCGGCGCGCCACTTGGCCGCCGGCATAGGTATCCCCATCGGCCTGCCCCGTCATACCGAGGATCGACGTGGGTGCCAGTTGCAGGCTGCCGCCCTCCGGCACCGGCACCAACCTGTACGCCTGCTCGCCCAGCGCTTGCAGTTGCAGGCCCGATCCCCCCAGCAACTGCGCAAAGCCCTCCTCCACCGCGTATTCACCCGACAAGCCGGCGCTGCTGCGACCGCTGACCAGCGCCGGGTCCACCGACAGGTTGACCCCGGCGAGCCCGGCAAAACGGGTCAACGCGGCGCTCAGGCTACCGGCCGGCACCTCATAGCTGCGGCGCTGAGTGCTATCTTCGGCATAGCTGATCGGGACAAATAACGGGCTGGCACAGAGGCTCAGCATCAGGCTGAGGTTCAGCAACGGGCGCAAGCGCAAGGGTGAGACTGCGGGCATTGGGGGAAGCTCTCGATTTTGTTCACTTGCCTGGAATGACAGGCGAGGTGAAAAAAAGGGACAGCCTTCGACGACTATTTTCAGAAGATCAATAAACGGCTCCACCTTCGTCTTGCATAGACGGCACCCATTCCTCACGATGTCGCCTGATTTCAATCTCTGCAAGAAGGCTCACCCCATGAAGCTATTGCGTAAATGGCGCGAACATAAAGCGCGCAAGGCATTACGCGCGCTCTCCCCGCTGGAGCGCTCTACGCAAAAACTGCGCAACCGTTACCCCGATTACAGTTTTGGCATCGGCACCTACGGAGACTTGAAGGTTCATGACTGGCATGAGGGCACAACCCTGCGAGTAGGCGCCTACACCTCGATTGCCGGCAATGTCGAAGTGTATTTGGGTGGCCACCATCGCACTGACTGGCTCAGCTGCTACCCGTTCCCGGCCAAGGTTAAAAGCCTCGCCCACATCACCGACTTCGGCGGCAGCAAAGGTGACGTCACCATCGGCAATGACTGCTGGATCAGCTCGCATGCGAAGATTCTGTCAGGCGTAACCATCGGCAATGGCGCCGTGGTTGCCGCCGGCTCGATCGTCACCAAGGATGTCGCGCCGTATGCCATTGTCGGCGGCAACCCCGCCAAACATATCCGCTGGCGCTTTGACGAACCCACCCGCCTGCTCCTTGAGCAATCCGCCTGGTGGGAATGGTCGGAAACCGAAGTCTGCGCGATCGCGCCTTTGCTCTGCAGCACGGACATCACCCCGTTTGTGGACTACCTCAAACAGCGCGAACGCACGGCTGGCTGAAGCCACCTGAAAGTGTGACGCATGAAAAAGCCCAACCTTTTCAGATTGGGCTTTTTCAAAGAAGAATATGGTCGGGACGGAGTGATTCGAACACTCGACCCCTAGCACCCCATCTCCTTTTTTATACTTCTTGAAAGCTTCCAAAATTTTACTCTGGATTTTTCTAAGCTAGTATTTACTTGAGCTCCAGCGGTGTTCTGCTCTACGAGAGTCCAGTAACGTCCATCAAGAGCCGACGTTTTTGTGGGGGTAAAAGTAGGGGGAACCCATTGTATGGCCAGAATCACCATCAAAGAACTCGAGTCGCTGACTCCCAACGATGCCGGCCGAATCCTCCGGGAGGATGGCAATCTGGCCGGTCGAATCTCAGTCCGCAAGGACGGTGTGTCGGTCAGCTTTTTCTATCGTTATCGCTGGGGCGACCAGAGCAAAGAGTACGCCTGCGGAACCTGGCCGCGCAAATCCCTGACGGACATCCGCAAGGCGCGTAACCAGGCCAGGGCGCTCATTGATGAGCAGATCAATCCCAATGAGCAAAAGAAAACCGCCAAGGCACAGGCATACGCTGCTGCTAACGTAGAGGCCGAACAAGTAAACACGACGAAGGTGAAAACGCTGACCGTCCAGGATCTGGTCAAGGCCTGGCTATTGGATGGCGTCGCGCGTAAAGACGGCAATGCCGAGTTGCAAAGACGCTTTAACAAGGACCTTTTGCCAGCACTCGGCAAGACTGCAGTGAGCAGCGTCTCCGAACACGATGTTCGGGCGTTGATCCGCACCGTGGTCAACCGCGGCGCTCACCGGCAAGCCATCAGCTTCTTCGCCGACCTCACTCAGATGTTCAGCTGGGCCAGAAAGCGCCAACCTTGGCGAGCCTTATTGGTCGAGGGCGACCCGACGGAACTGGTTGACATCTCCCCTCTGATCCCTGCCGACTACGAGGCAGAAAGAAGCCGCATCCTTTCGCCGGCGGAGCTGTTGGAACTACACAACCGCTTCCAGCACATGACCGCCGATTACAACGCCCTGCCCGCCGGGCAAAAATACGACGGCGTACGGCCGCTAAAGAAAGAAACCCAACTCGCACTCTGGATCAGCCTGGGCACGCTGTGCCGGATTGGCGAGTTGCTCCAGGCCGAATGGAAAAATGTCGATCTGGACCGGCAGACGTGGTTCCTCCCCAGTGAAAACGTCAAAGGCACCCGCGGCAAGAAACAGGACCACCATGTCTTCCTCTCCCCCTTCGCGCTGCATTTCTTTCAGGAACTCAAAATCCTGACGGGAGACTCGCAATGGTGCTTTCCGAACAAGCAGGATAATGGGCATGTGGACGTGAAAGTGGTGAGCAAACAGGTCGGCGATCGCCAGGCCCGGTTCAAAAACCGTAAGGCCCTCTCCAGACGGCGTCACGACGATACACTGGTGCTTGCCGACGGCCAGAACGGTGATTGGACGCCCCATGACTTGCGCCGTACCGGCGCGACCATGATGCAAGCTTTAGGGGTCAGCCTGGACGTCATCGACCGCTGCCAAAATCATGTGTTGGCCGGCTCTAGGGTGAGGCGTCATTACCTGCATCACGACTATGCCGAAGAGAAGAAAAACGCCTGGGACCTGTTGGGCGATCGGCTCAGTGCGGCGCTGTCCTCGAACTACGAGCACACGCCAAACGAGTCGATGTTATCTTTTCCAGTGTACGCGGCGCCAGAGACGCGAGCACCGTCATAGACGGTTACGCCCAGAGCTTCCCGGAATTTAACATCCGCGACACCACGTGTTATGACCTTAAATTCGCGACGAGCAAAGATGACAGATCGCATGTACACATTCGTTAGCTTTCACCGTCGCGAAACTGTTCGAAAAAGCATGGCAAACGCCCATGGTCACACTGGCCCACGAAATTGATTTTTCCGACATAGCCGTAGCCAAAGCTTGTCGCAAGGCCGGCATCCCTGGCCGTGGCCGTGGCCACTGGGCCAAATCGGAGAAGCGGCGACAACGCAAACCCAAACCACCTCAGGTCAAAGGCAAGGTCCGATTCCAGGTGCTCGACCCTGACAACTCGCTTGCCACGACTGGCACTGATTTAAACTCACCTATAGTTCGGCGAACGATTGAAGCCCCTATCAATTAACCGAACCTCGCGCGCTGCTGAGTCAATGGCTAGAGAGCGCAAAAGCGTCGAGGATCAAGGACGGCCACCTCGATTACCCGCTGGGTGGGTTGGCGATGTAGCCACTCACCTTGTTCTGGTCCTTTGAACGGGGCGCAGGGTGACAGGGGGGGTGGTTTGAGTGTCAATTAGTGGCACTTTGGATTTTATATGGAGGGCTTCGGTCGTAAGCGGTCCATAAACCTCACTTTCAAGGTGCTTTGCTAGACACTGGTTCTATGCGCTCGACTGTCCTGTGGAGCCAGCTTGTAATGTTGCGATCCGCCGCAAAAGTCAAAAAAAACAGTGGTGCGGCGCGTGACTCCCTTTGTCGATAGGCCCTACCGACTCCGTAGCAGTAAATAGTGAGGGGGGGGATACGAAGTCATCACCCATGAAGCACCGCATTCTATTCAATGAACAGTAATAAGCGGGGGATTTGCATTGTTAATACCCCCTCGCTTACTTTTAACTAAGACCACCCATATTAAAAATACTCGTAATATCTATGCGCTCATATCAAGATGGGCTCTGATCTTTCAGATCTTTGCATGCAAAACTAGCCTACCTATATTGTCTCCAATCATGATTTCGATTAAATTTTTGGGAGACTCGCCCCTCTCCGCGGCATGGAATGCACTCATTTGCATGATAACGTCCTTCGCCCTTGCATAGCTGACACTCTACCGTATCATATCTTGACCAATCATGATCGTAGAAGAAGCTCTCGCTTACTTTTCCATCACCACGGCATGGTGGACAATCATAACCATCATACAAGCCGGTTCCACCACAGAGTTTACACGCCACTAAATCATACATGGACCAATCGTGATAATCGTGAAAGCCCTTAGTGACTTCGCCTCTACCGTCACACGGAGGACAATCATTGCCGTCATGTAGGCCGTTACCATCACAGAGACTGCATGTGACTAAATCATACATGGACCAATCGTGATACTCGTTAAAACCCTGAGTGACTTCGCCTTGGCCATCGCACGGAGGGCAATTATTGCCGTCATGTAAGCCGCTACCATCACAGAGGCTGCATGCGACTAAATCGTATCCTGACCAATCATGGTAATCATAAAAACTCTGAGAGACTTGGCCCTCACCACCACAAGGTGGACAATCATGGCCGTCGTGCTGACCGCTACCTTCGCAAAGCTTACACGTAACCAAATCGTACATTGACCAATCATGGTTGTCGTAATAACCCTGAGAAACCTGTCCCTCACCTCCACATGCAGGACAATCCGCGCCATTGTGCATGCTGGAGCCACTACATAAATGGCAATTGATAAGCTTATAGGCAGATAGATCAATATGATCCTTAATTTCTGGATCTATATCTCCGGCGCCTAAACACACGGGGCATGTATCAAAAAAATGGGTTGCACCATGACCTTCACAGAGAGGGCATATGTGCTCTTGGTTTTGTTCTATGTATGAATCGATTTCTGAGTTCAGGAATTCAGAACTGTTAAAATTAGCATGATCGATTTCGGTATCGGAATACGATTCTGTGGAGCTGGCGATTCTCTCCAAGGTACTTTGGAATTCATCGTCCGGTATTATCTTACGGACGACATTATGAATCCCCAAAAGAGATTTGGCAGCGTTAAGTCCTGCCAAATATGACTCTATCAGATTACCTTTAACCTTCCACAATTGCCGCTGAAATATCCTTAGACCTTTCTTAAGAATCAGGACTTCTTCTTTGTCGATGTTTGCGGGAATTCGAGCGTTGTCATATTCCGTATGATGATCAGGGCATAGGAATATCAGATTTTTAGGATGATTGCAGTGGGTGGCAGAGACGCAATCGATATGCGCTATTTCGCCGTGACTCTTGTTACACACCGGGCAAGAGCTTCTTGCTTCGCTCCTGATTTCACGCTTTATTCCCTCTGGAATATTGGGCCTTTGTCCCTTGGCAGTTTTTGGCCACTTTCCTTCCATTTTCTTATTTAGGCTTGCGAGTTCGTCTTGGTCGTAGTAATAGACCTCGTCGCGCTCCTGGTAGCTTATTTTAGTTTTGTCAAGAATTGCATTTGAAGTGAGCCATCGTAAAAGACTCGGCGAAAGGTCAAACTTCAAAGCCGCTTCATACTCATTAATAAAGCTTTTTTTCATCTTGGAAGCCATTAGTATCGTTTTATTTTAAATTCATAAGGGAGGCAAAGGGAAAGTCCCGCGACATATAGAAGAGCGCAGCCTATTTTATTGTTTTATTCGTTTGGCAGGTAATAGTTTTTAGAATCTTTATGGTTTGGTTCAACGCCTTGTTAGCCGTTGCGTTTCCAGCATAAGAAAAATGAGCCATTTGAACTCCTTCATCCGTGACATGGCAAGTGGCCATAGACTACCCTACGCCGGAGATTTGGGGAATCTTCTTAAGGCGTCTGGCTATAAAACGGTAGCGAAGTCTAGATGGATTAATGCCAAATTTAGAATGGCGCATTCCGCTTTTTTTGACTGCAGATTGCCTTTGGCATCCATAGGTAAAAACGGTCGGGCTGGAATATCACCCCATAGATGCGGAAAGTCCGCCCCCCCACCGAATTGCATCATCGCCGCATACGGTTTGTCGCTGCCAACCATGGCCGAACTGTCGGTTGCATGCGTGGTTACTCGCTTGCAGCCGCCATCGGACTGAGCGCATTGCTGGGGCCGAGCCAGGCAGGATCACGTGTTCTACAGGTGTTTTCGAGTAAGCGACACCCGATCTGGACGACCTTGATCTCCGTGATATTCGTAGCAATTGGTCTGCTGTTTGTGACCATCGCACCGGAAATGACTGCGCTGGGGCTGGTGATCTATGGCGCGGGTAATGGTTTACGGGCTATCGTTCGAGGACTGCCGCCATTGGCCCTCATGTCGCCCACCCAATATGTTTTGCTGGCTCGGCCTTCGCTCATAGAACAAGCCTTGCCCCCCCCTTGCAGGCGGTTACCTGTCGCAGACCTGGGGCGCTGGCGGTGTGCTTGCGGGACGGAGTGTGCTGGCCGTATTGAACGTGCTCTTGGTTTTAATTACCAGAGCACGCCGAGATATTTTTCGGTCGCGTTGGCGAAACGCTCAAGGGAATGGGTAATGGATTCGAGTTCGTGCTACAAGCAGGATAGGAACATGCATCATGGAAATGACTGCGCTTTGCGGTGCCGAACCCAGCACGGCCATCCCTTTAGAAGCCTATGAGCGCATTCTCCAAAGGCTCCTCGCATCACCCCATCTTGAACCATAACAAGCTAGCGAAAATGGCTAACGCCCCCCCGGCGATGACGGCCCCGGAGTGCTGTCCATACAGCCTTCGAACAGCCCAGCGTAACGGCCGGGCCTCCGCTTTTTTCTGCTCTGCCAATAAATCGGCGAAAGCGTGATTAAGCGTACCCAACTTCAATTGCGCTGATTCCGCTTCGCTCAACTGCTCCGCTAAATAACCAAACATCCTGTGTTCGAAAATATTTTCTTGCCATGTCTCGACGACAGACAAACCTTGTACCAGCATCGGACGTGATGATCCCTCACGTTGCGCCGAATCGTGGTAATCAAAAATCAAACCGAATTGTTCATAGAACCTGTTGCGCCGCGCTTTGTTATCACCTCGTGCCTGACCACTCAACAGCTGGATGGAGTTAACCGATGCGTCAGGCCATTGCTGAACCCACTCAACGATCACATTCATTAAGTAGGTACCGATCCGTTGCCCATTTAACTCCGGCAAACTGAGGTACACCGAGCCGTTGGACATTGAGGACGAGGTGAGGGAGACCGCATTGAAATGGCTTGAATAGCTACCATTGAATTCACCGTGGCCATTTTCAAAAGACGAGGCTCTGGTGGTAATTCTTTGGTAAGACAGTCGAATGGATGCCTCGCAAATTTTTCCGCTTGGGTCTCGTTTGTACACTTCCTCTCGCTCGACGATGACCCAGCCAATCGGCGGATCTTCAACGCACGCTCTGTCTCTGATTTCAAGCACTAAAATGCGAGGGTTGATGCTTTGTTGTTGTCGCCGACCCGTATCAAAAGAAGGTATTGCCATCAGTTCGTCCGTTCCTGGCCGTCGGAAAGTGGGAAAAATAGCTCATCTACTTTTGTGGTGATGCGCCCAACAATGGGTGCCAGATCTTGCCTGAGCGATCTAATCGCGTCAGCGGTATCGCCCATGCCTAACTGGCCGGCCATAAACTCTACGCCTTCTTCAAACAGCTGATCATGTCGCTCATCAGTGAAAGCTTCGCCATCCTTGTGGGCACGCTCTGAATGGCTCAGCAAATGTACCCGAGCATGTTGGAGGGCCTGCTCATAATCGCGGTTGTTCATTTCGATCGAGGCGATCAAACCTTTTGCGCCCATGTAGAAGCGAACAACGTCCTTTGCCAGCTCTCGCGGGAGAAGGTTTAGTGCTGGCGGCCCGGAATCGTAAATAGGGAATGGATTTTTCCCAATCGGCAGTATATTCAAAAAAGGTACGCCATCATCCTGCTCCGACAGCTCGTTGCCGCACTCTTCATTGAAAGCCTCCCATGCAGTGGAAATCTCGATGCGAAGGAGCATTAACGTCGTAATCATTCTCTCCTTGTCCGCCGCCGCCTCTTTTCTCAACGCCAACTCATGAGCATTGGTTGCTCCCTTCAGCGTAAAGAACCCTCCAATAGCGGCCCCTACAAGGCCCGAGACCAGGCTGACGTAAGTATCAGCGCTTCCCCAATCCATACGCTTCTTGCTCCAGTATTTTTATGCATAGAGTGCCGATGATAGGCCCTCAAACTAGGTGCGTTCACCGGTTGGTCCGACGTCGAGTCGCGCTCCAGTAACCAGCGAGTCATAAACGCTTTATAAAACCTGTCAGTAGCATTACGCATCGATAGATCACCTCGCAATGCCAAGGCTGAAGGGCCAGGATACGTCTACGAGCCTACGCTGTTCGGTGATGTCACCGACCAGATGACCTCATTCAAACAAAAATTGTTTGGACCCGTGGCATCGATCATCACTGCGCGGGACGCCGCACATGCTCTGGAACTGGCCAATGACAGTGAATTCGGGCTCGCCTCGACCATCTACACACGCAATGTCGAACTGGCCCATAAGCTGGCCGGCGAACTGGAAACCGGAGGCGTGTTCATCCATGGCTATTGCGCAACCGATCCACGCGTCACTTTCGGCGGCGTAAAGAAAAGCGGTTTTGGCCGTTAGCTGTCGCATTTCGGTGTGCGCGAATTCTGTAATGCACAGACCGTCTGACTGGCCCGTCACTAACAACAAGCAAGTCGCCAGGCCCCGCGAGACCTCTCGCCGAGCCAAGATGAGCGAGTCCGAAAAAGACTCGCCTCACCCTCATGAGGAGCTTTCAATGCGTGCCTTCCCTGCAATCCTGGGCGTTACCCTGACTGCGGCCTTAAGTAGTACTGCCCTCATGGCTGTCGAACCCACCGGCACGCTTAAGAAAATCAAGACCTCGGGGACCATTACCCTGGGTCACCGAGACTCGTCCATTCCTTTCTCTTATATCGCCAACAGATCCGGTCAGCCGGTGGGCTACTCCCATGACATTCAATTAAAGATTGTCGAGGCTACCGGCATCACGCTTCTGTCAGGGACGGGCGATTTTCCTTCTGCCTCGGCCTGGGCCAGAGGTGATGGGGAATTAGGGTCTGTCGTTGGTGAATCCACTAGCTGAAGGCTCCCTGCTGTCCTAGAGCGTGCCTGACAGACGTGGCACGCCTTTGTGAAGAAAGGTCAGAGGTTAACACCATAATTGTAACGCCAAGCTTCTAACGCCTGGGTTTGCTCTGCCGGATGAAATGCAAACTACGAGGCAGAGGCGCCATGAGAGCGTCTGCGAAGCTAGGGCGGGCCAGGGTGTTTTGGATTGCTTTGCCCTGAAAAAGAAGCGTAGTGTCTGCTGCTAACGCCTCACCAACGGAGATGGATCAATGAGCAAAAGTTTTCGTGACCGCATCCAGACAATGAATGCGATGTACAAGCTGCCCATCCATGAGGCTCCACACCTCTTCCCGGATGCAGAAGATCGCCTCCTGAAATTCAAGCGGACGCTGCTCGACGAAGTCGCCGAGATCGATGACATTACTGAGCAGATTCGTCGAGGAGACGATGCCATCGATGTTCAGGTCGCCATTGCAGACCTTCTCGGCGACGTCATCGTGTATTGCCGCTCCGAGGCAATGAAGTACGGCATCCCTCTTGAAGCCGTACTGGAGCTGATCATGGACAGCAACGAGAGCAAGCTAGGTGCCGATGGCAAGCCTATCTACGATGAGAATGGGAAATTCCTCAAGGGCCCCAATTACTGGAAACCCGAGCCCCAAATCAAGCAGCTCCTGGCAAGCCTCCCGGCCCAAAAGTAACCCTACGTTTCAGAGGTGATAGCTTGGCAATTAACCACGTGGGGAAGTGCCGGAGCCTGGTTGAGATTGAGGAAATCATCTCCCAGATCGAGTACTCCGACAGCGATACCGTGTTTCGCTTCCCTATAGACACCCTCGGCGCTCGACATAGCCCGATGCATGACGCATCGCGACTGCAGATGGTCGTTACGCTCGCTCGCCAAAAACTCGAAGATGACTATCTGGACATTCATCCAAACGCTCAAGAACTTGATGCTCAGCAGGCTGTTTGTGATTACTCACCCGGGATTGCAGGGGTTCGGCTGTCCAAGGGAATACGGATTGGTAGCAAGGAAATTGATCGCCGAGACGTTCTGACCTTCGCGACCAAAAGAATGCAAGCGATGGATGCTCAAGAGTTTGACGACCTTGTCAAGGGGCGCTGTATAGACCTCCTGTGCGTCGGAGGTTCCAAAATCCAGTATCTGAAGCCGCTGTTTTCTTCGCGAGGCAAGGCTAAAGAGAAAGACGGCATGGCCCCAGTGATGCGCACGCTAGTGGATCGTACAACGCAGCAAAGCAGGGCCAAAGTACCTGAGTCCTTGGTCGATGCGCTCGCTTTGTTCTCTGCTGAGCTTATTCAAAACACCCAAGAGCACGCGATCACAGACCATACTGGCAGGCCGTATCTCTCGCATGTCGAGGGGGTGCTGATGGGCTGGACACGGTTTTACGAGTCGACCTTCAAAGACGATTTCTCTGGCCACCCCGATCTGAACAAATACTGGAATGATGAAGCTGCTAGAACCGAAACCGGAGCCAAGAGCCTCCGGGCATTCGAGATCAGCTATTTTGACTCAGGGCCAGGGTTAGTCAGCCGCTTCACTGGCAAGCGCGTGCAAGAGATGTCACTCGAAGATGAACGACGAGCGCTTCTCCGTTGCCTGCAGCACAAATCAACGTCGAAATCCCAGACAGCAGCAGGTGAAGGCTTGCCCTCGGTCTTGCAAGAGTTGAGGCAGATCGGTGGGCTGATGAGGATCCGCACGGGAAGGCTGTCGATGTTCAACGCCTTCACGCCTGGCGATAACCGTGACCTCTTTGCTTTCAATGACTGGACTGAAACCAACCTTTCGCCCGTTCAAGGTGCGGTCATTTCTATTCTCGTACCGCTGAGGGCTCAGTGATGGAACGCTTTTATTCCTGGCGGCACCTGAAACACTGCCCCACGCACGGCAGCATTGAAGCCCTAGTGCTCTGCTATAAACGCTGCCAGCTGACCGAAGGCAATGTGTATACCGATGTAGAGACCGCCCTCAAGAGTGATGCCAATCTTCCCGATTGCGTGTACATCGTGGGCTCTACCGAGCAATGCAACACGTTCAAGGCAGCCTGGGATCCGGCCAATCTGCACCTGCAAACCATGATCAAGCGCGGCATGAAGGCTGGCTTTGACTTCGTGAAGCAATACACCTTCGTTGAGTGGGATGGCACAAACTTCAATCAACACGCACTTGGAGCGCATACGGGCCCTTACAACGTGGATCTGAAGCTTCTCATAACCCGTGGCGTAAACAGCCTTATCGAGAAGAACAGTGCCATTCACCAGGCCCCCTCTGGCCATGTGTTCAAGCACCCTTCCCAACGCCGGAACAAGGTCTTCATCCAAGCAAGGGAAATCGCCTCAGGTGAGGCAGAGTTGTACGTCGTCGCATACTTGATCACGCTATGCCACGGGCAGGCCCTGCAAGGGAGCACCAAGGTTTTCATCGATACCATGGGTATCTATGCTTACGTCAAATGCGCTCTGGCCCTGTGCCGCTCCGAGGCAGAGATAGTCAGCTTCCACTCCTATGATGAGTTGGAGAAGATCAATCCTCCATCAGATCCCTATTTCTGCATTGTTTCCGCCTCGACGTCCGGAAGCATGGCAAAGAAGATGGCAAGCAGCGTTTGGGATCCTCAGCGAATCGCCACCATCGTCGATGTGACGTCCCAGGGACGAGCCGGCGACGTAATGGTCGCGCTTGATAATATGGGGGTCGCATTCCCTGACTTGAAAGTCAGCGACGGCACCCTGATCGAGATCATCGGCGAAAATTTCTCGTCAAAAGCCAAGCCTCCTCGACCAGTCGTTCTCGGACAGCCACATACTCCGAAAGCCTTGGCCGATTTCCATCAGTTTTTTGGCTTTTCGATACATCCTTTCAATACCCGAGTTGGAACGAAGAGCAAGCTGCTGCAGCTTGATGTCATCGAGTTGCTGGAACACGCAGAGTTTAAGAAATGGCTCGACGCAGAAATTGACTGGTCATTCCCCCTGACCGTAAGTCACGTTATCCACGCCGATGACGAGGCTTCCAAAGCTCTCGCAGTGATCGTCGTGGCTCGCCTGCGCACTCGCTTGGCTGCTGGTTCGTCGATTACGGTGCTTCCATACCACGAACTGGAGAAGGACAACTGCAAAGACGCCACCGGCGTAGTGATCGTTTCCACCGTCGCCCGAGATGGCGGCGTGCTTCGCGAAATCAGTCGCGATCTGCGTTCGTACATCAAAGCGTACATTCCGAGGCATTTTCTTTCCCCGATCGGTATCCCCCAGACGAACGCGTCATGGAACCAATTGCGTATGTTCTTGGTTCGCAACCCCACGACCAGGGAGTACGGCTTTTCCAACTGGATACAGCTCCCACTTGGTGAAGACTCCAATGACAACTCTTGGCATCGCTTGATCGAAACTCACAAGGCTCATTCGGAACAAAACATCCATGACCTAGGCCTTGAGCACCTGCCCAACACCTCCAACATCCTGCCGTCCCTCGATCTAGCTGGAAAGGCAGCCTTAAGTGCGTTTCGAGGATTTTTGCTTTCGCCACGAGGCAACCCGCTGCGGCTCTCAGAAGGTTTTCTCTTTTTCGGAAACAAAACCGAGATTGCCAGGCGCTACGCTGACGTTGAGCCCAGCATGGTGCACCTCACCATGGCAGCCGTGCTCCAAAACGCCCGGGAACACAAAGATCACGAAAGGCGTCTCTGCCCCAACGGCTACGAGTCGGTCGTATTGGCCCCAGAGTGCTTCCTCAGATTCAACGAGGCCATCCTGCAAGCGTGCATGCTGAGGGCATGCCACCCAGCGGAGTTGGACTACTCATTCAGCCCTGAGCTCAGCAAGGTGATGAAAGAGCTGTTAGTGAAGGTGTTTGCACGTTCGGACAAGGACTTCGGCGACGCAGCCCTTGAGTTCGCTGCTGCCATCGCCGTAGGCTCGCTTCGGCTGGCGAAAACGGATATGGAGACTCTGCTGGACGATGCGCTGAAGCAGCACGCTGGCAATACGTCCGAATTGCTCGGGATGCTTGTGCTGGCCAAGCAAGCTAATCACTAGAATGACCCGCTGAAAGTCGGCTTGCCGGCCATGGCATGTCGAATACAGAGAGACCAAGCAGTAGTTCAGGCAATGAAGTGGCAAATTCGATGGGCCCAATCAACGGTTCACTAATCTTGCTGGGCTACGGATCTGCGAGCCAGACGGTGGCGTCCGTTGGGACAGGCAGCATGAGCTGCCTGGTCTCGTTAGGCTGAAAACTCCTAGCGCGGCTGATGGATCAATTGAGCCACGACTCAACAGTTTCCGCACCATACTGTACTTTCCAGGCCTTCAGACCTTTGTGATTTCCCCCTTTGGTCTCTATAAATTCACCCGTGTGGGGGTTTGCCTGATAGTTCCCCGGCAACCTCGATTCGACAGTGCACCACGGCAATTTTTCGGTCTGAGCGATGGCGTCCACTGCACAGTGGACGTCATGCATGCCATCGGAGCTGATTCGTCGTAAGCAGTGACGATCGCGTTGATCTAGCCAGAGACGGTGACCTCTCCAGGCCATCCTCCGCTGAGCCACCAATTGAGCAGTGCAAGGATTCGCGATGCCCAGATACCTCAGTAACAGCGCAATACGTCTTTTGGAAGCGAGCCAAGAATCTTTGGCCTTGGCGCTGCATTGCCTGGGCACTCCAAATCGGGGAAGCCTGAGAGTTGAGGTAGCTCGATACTCCCCCGCGATTGGATTGATCGGAGCCGCCGCTGAGCAGGCTTTGGCTGCAATTATCGTTCAGGTTCGGGGCGATGAGGCTCTGGCTGCGTCCTCCACCCAGTACAAAAGCGCGCGACAGATTTTGTCGGACATGAGGGATTTACTCCGCGCGCCCATTCCTGCCAGCTCTTTCCTGACCGCAGGCGTAGCCGACCCCGCTCAACAACGCGAGTCGATCCTGCAGGCGTCAGAAGGATTTTCTGTGCTTTTCACCTACCGGGCGACCGGGCTCCATGCTGGCCTTGGTTTGTCTCGCACAGTGACACTGAAACAAGCCGTGAAGGTTCACAGTTTCCTTGAGCTCCTAGCCAGGTCAACTCGTATCCGCGCCTATATGGATCGGTTGCCGATACCACCAGATGAAGTCATCGACCAGACTGTATTGATTGATGACCTCATTCAAAAATTCCAAAGCACCGATGCAATTACCGAGCGGGTCAACGCCTTACGATCTTTGTTCCTGATCCTCCCCGAAGTCCCCCCAGAAGCACCGGAGTGGCTTGAAGCGTTTGACCGCTCCGTAGTCTCGCCACGCCCTGCTGACATCACTTTGCTTTTGGAAACACTTGAACGCGCGGCACCAATGAGGTTCCGTCGCATGAATGCAGGGGGCCAAGCACTACCAGTAGTTGTCCGGCCAAACGACCCAAATGCGTTACCTATCGCCTTGCAGGACATGCGCCAAGCCTTTGGCCACGCGCGTGAGCAGTTTGGCGCAGACGTGGGAAATGCAAATGGACGGCTCGATCAAGGTATTCTGGATCTGCCCCCAGAGTCCTTCTTGCTCGATTTGTGCCTCCAAGGCCCTGAGCAGCTACGCGAGACTCTGGATCGGCAAACGCTCACCGGTCAAGAGGTGTGGCCTTTCGTGGCTACTGCATTGAGCCAGCAAGGAACAGAGCGCCCATACTGGTTCTTGGTATCGATGGTCGACGACATCGGTCAGCTAATCGGCCAGCTTCGCAGGGCTTCGGCGGTATCGGCTCAGGGACAGTTCAAAGAACGCTGTACCGCAGCCATCAGAGCCCTTGAGGCCAAAAGACAGGAGCGCACACTTCCGCCAGCTACTGAAATTGCGACCTTTACCGTCACACAATCTGCTGCGGCTGAAACCGCACGAGAAAGCATCCCCGACTCGATGGAGCGCAACGAAGGCACTGTTCGTGAAGCCTCTTTGAAAGCAATGCCGCCACTAGCCGCGTTATATGCCGGCGAATTCACTGCCGGCCAGGCTTTTCCTGCGGTGTATGCGTCCGAGAATCCAGACTCTAAGAAATACTGGACTCGCCAGTTGCTCATAGCAGCGACCGATGCCAGCGACCGCTCAATGCTCATCACTGCCCTGCGAGCCCCTGAATTCGCCAACCTAAAGACGGATGCTCGAAAAGCGCTGCGCCTGGTAGATATTCTGACCTACGGGCCGAATATCGAACTAGGGTGACCACGATCCGTTCAACGACATCGGAGCCCCCCCTGCGCATGCCTCGAACCCAGCAAAACCTCACCCGCCTGCGAGATACCTTCAGTCAGATCTTGGGCAACCAGAAAGACCACTACACGGATACACGGATCCCTGAATTGCTTTTCAGGCTAGGGCTGGATGATTGCACTGAGTACAGCTCCAAAAGGCAACACCTTGAGAAAGCAGTAGAAGCTTCGAGTGATGCTCAAATGTTGGCTGCCGCTCAGACAGCCTTGGAACTGATCGGCTTTGCGGCTCATGAGCGAGACCAGCTTCAAGAGCTGGTGTGGGACGATGGAACAGCGCCTGTCATCCCCGGTCGTTACCGAAGAGAGCTGGCAGAAATGCTCAACCCCATCGAGCTTTTCATAGACAGGGCTGCTTTTGAACACGTGCTCGGTGAGTTCTGGCAAATCGACACGATGTCGTTTGTGAATTTGCTGCGACCGACCCCGACACTTCGCCAAGAAATTGTCCGCCACTACATCGAAAATCCCGATTGGGATGCGGTGACGATCTTCGACAATCTCGGAGCGTTTCAGTCCTCGCATGCCCGATTTGGCCGATTCGTCGAAGCCTTGGCTTCCTCCCAGGTATTGCCCAGCGAACCCGCTCAGCGAAAATTCATTGAGATCGTCAACGATACCCTCAAAACGTGTGGAGTCCACATTGTCGTCGGGGTGGGGGACGATGCCTTCCTGACGGCCTCCTTGGCTTACGTAGGATCAGCCAAGCAGTCCGCCCCCAAGAACCTGATCTTCGCCTCCACCACGAAGCCAGATCTGCGACTCGGCAACGCCTTGGACAACGATATAGAGGTGATGTCCGACCCAACGGATATCCTGATCTATGACCGACCTATCGGAAGCACCGGCCTCTTGTGGCGTGACCTACAGGCTTGGTATGCCCAAACCTATGACATCGAGGAAGGCCAGGCCAAAAATCGCCTATATCGGCGCCTGGAGGCCTGCTTGCCTAAATCATCGCCCCCTCAAGCGCTAGCCTTCAGCAGCTTTTTCAAGGCCTTCACGACACACATTCCTGAACTTCCAGTCTTACTGCCCGAGGTCTGGTTTCACTGGGATCCCCTGACGGTCTCACGGCGCGGCAAGGAGGCATTGCTCAGGTCGCGCATGGACTTCCTTCTACTATTGCCCGGCCGGGTGCGGGTTGTAATCGAGATTGATGGCAAACACCACTATTGCGATGCAACCGGACGCTCAAGTCCCCGCCTCTACGCCGAGATGATGGCAGCTGACAGGGCTCTAAGGCTGGTGGGGTATGAGGTCTATCGCTTCGGTGTTCACGAGCTTCAGCAGCCTAATGCCGAGGAGGTGCTGATAATATTCTATCGCTCGCTGTTTGAACGTTACTCATTGCTGCCGGCACCGTGACTCACTGATCCCATAAGCCGAAGATCGCTTAGCCTGAGCGCTGAAAAACTTTCCGCGAAGTAATTGATCAACGCCGATGCTCGCGGCCTATTCCTGGATTCATATTGCTCCTCCAAATCCACAGATGGCACCATGTGGAAGACCTGATCATCACGATAGAATTTCAGCGAGACGCTGGGATGCTCACCCTCGCCCCCCGAAGGCTCACATTTTCAAAATCTACCAAGGAAATCGAAATTCATGGACAGTGTTTTTGAAGGTACCTTCCCTACTGACGCGAGCCCAGAGGAAATCTTCCCGCAAAACGCGCTCTCAATATTGCCATTCGTTCCGGAGGCCATATCAGCCTGGGCGTCAGGAAACGACCTGCATACCTTCATTCACAAACTACTTGAAGGTACGGGTTATGAAGATCAGGCAGATGAAAGGCTGGAGGGAGCGATCAACCAAGCTCTGGCTTTGGCAGACCACTTTGCAGAGATCGCAAGTCATTCAATGCCGGCGCCTGGTGCACGAACCCAAGCACCCGTGATGGTCGACTTTGAGCATGACCCTGTGTTCGGACGGTTAGCCAAGACATTGATAGCTTGGCAAGAGACCATCGGAAACGTCTTGTCCGAAGCAGGATATTTTTCTCTTTCACACATGCTTGAAACCCGGTCTGATCTGATGTGCTCTGTACAGCTGGCGGGCGCGCTGTACTACCGTCAGTCCATGCAAGTGCTGCGCGGATTCATCGAAAGCGTCATTTTACCAATCCATTTTTGCAGACGGCCCGAGCTGTTCAAGAAATGGAAATCTAACGAGTACCAAGCGCCTTCGATACGTGGCAAGGACGGAGTTTTATCGCGCCTGAAAAAAGATGGGATCATTTCGACAGAGCTGGAAACTACCATCTCCGATGCCTACAACCTGCTCAATGGGTATATCCATGGTAGCGAAGAGAAACTGAACAACACCGGCCTGGATCGAGGCGAGTGGGAAGGTCATACATTCCAACAGGCGCGGTTCGAGGCATGGGCGCAGGTCTTTGCCTCACTCATCGAGGCCTCCCTCCCTCTCGTCAAAATCAATTTATCTCAGTGGGCAACAGCCAGGTTAGATTGGGAATTGTTCTGTAGCATATGCCATGGTCATGACCTCGAAACCAAGCAGCAAAGAATTGACCCACCGATGACTCAGCATCAGTGTAAGCAATGCAGTCATACCTTCTGGAGGAATGAGGACGGCCAGCAATTCGTGCATGCAACCGTAGAATTTCTCGACTGATCATTTCATGCGCTCAGGGCTGTGGAGAAGACCTCAACAGCCCGCCATGCAAACTGACTTTTTAGCTGACCTGCACGGGGATAGCCCAAGCCAAGCCCACGAGTTAATATTTGGGCGTTATTAGCTCTCCACGACTCCATGACTCGGGACTCAAGACTCAGGGCTCCCATGACGCTGATCGGGAAGGTTTAAGCTTTGGCCTGTACCTTCACCCAAACCAATCATTCGTGTTTACAGAGAGCCGAAAGCTAGTAAGTCGATCACCGCGCCATGTAAGGGTGACCGACAAACTATACAGTCGGATCAGCCTCGTAGTGGGAAGAAGCCGTATCTCCCACTCTTTCTGCTTTTCGTGAAGTGCTGATAATTCAAATGAGGGATGAGCGCCATATCAGGCTCCTTGTTCTCAAATACAATCACTTGAGAATCTTTGAAGTTGTCGGCAATATCCTGATAGAACGCATAAATCACGTCCGCTGCCACTTCCTCATCATCTTCCTCAGGCTCCGGATCCCCTTCTTTGTATGTCGTCAGTGGCGAATCAAGCACCACAAAGCCAGGGTGGCGCCCAGAGAGTTTTAGTAGATTCATCAGCCCTAGAGCAAATGCAGAAGACGCGATGGCTCGATACCCCTTGCCAAAATTGCCTCTCGCACTCCCACCAATGGAGATGTCCCGTGCTTTGAAGTTGAATTCCACCGGGGCGTGATTCGGGAAACTCCAGCGCTGCAAGATATCCTGAATCTCTTTAACCAAAGGCTTGGCAGACTCCTCAAAGCTTTCAGGGGTGTATTTGTTTTGCTCCTCAAGCAGCAATACACCCAGCTTTTTCAGCTCCCCTCTTAGCTTGGCCTTATTCGTAACGTACTTATCCAGCGCCGAGTGATCCTGGTTGAGGCATGAGGCTAGCTCCTTCAGATCGCTCACCAGCTGCACTGAGCTCTGAATCTCTGTGGAGATCAACTTCTCCAGTGCTGCGATGGACGTTTTGGTAGTCTCAGCGGTGGAAGTATTCCGTTCAATCGCTGCCGCCAGGGATCCCTGTGCCTCCCCAAGCTCATGGAGGTTTTTCGAAATTCGCTCCAGCTCGAAGGAAACCCCCTTCTTGATGTCATCGACATCGGTTGTGCATGATTCGGAGTCGAAATGATTGCCACAGGTTGGACAAAGCACCGCGTCTGACTCGTCGAGTAAGACTGCCGCTTGCTCAATTCCCTGTAGACGCTGGCGGTCTGATTCATATTTCTGGCCAAGCATGCCAAACCGCCCCAGTAGGGCCCTATCTTCAGCAATTTTTCCTTCGACCACTTCCAGTTCGGAGATATGGCTGGCCTTTTGGGTGAATAGCCCTTCACTCGAATGAAAAGCGCCTTCCAGCTCAGTTTCTGCCACCTTCAGCCGAAGCTTAACTTGGGTCGTAAAAGAACTTAGCTTCTGGAGTTCAAGCGCCTCAGCCGCGTCGTCACCTGGATAGAATTGCTTGATAATGTCTTCGACAGCAGCTGCCCTGTGCCTCAATGCCCCTTTTGACGCCAACTCCTTTTTAGCCTGTTTAACCCCGGTGTCGTCTTTCCCCGTCAGCAACAGCTTCAGAATGGATGTCTCCATAGTGCGCTCATCTTTCTGACCCGTACCCAGTGGAGAGTACTCAGCCACGATTCGCGTTTCATCCATCAAAAATACTTTTTCGAAATCACGAAGAGAGAACGAAGCGTTATTGAGAGAGGCTGTACCTTTCAACAACAGCTTTCCATTCAACCCCAACCTATCCAGAAATTGATTGGAGATCGAATTCATCTTTGTAGGGTTATGTTTCACCCCCAGGGTTTGAACCTTCCCCTCTTCATCGTAAAGGGTAGGCTTAGAGCTTTCTGACAGGTGCCTCTCAATGGTGAAGGAACGCCCATCATCATGCACAAACTTAACCTTGAGAGTGGTGTAGCCCTGCGACTCGTTGATAGGCTTTGGAGGCGTATTTGCACCAAGGGCAAACTTCAGGCACTGAACAATGTAGGACTTACCAGTGTTGGAGCCGCCTTGAACAACGTTCGCACCCTTCTCAAAATAAACAGCGGCGTCTGCACGGTCAGGGCCACTCACGACAACGCTTTCAATATACATCAGACCACCCTGTCAATTTTATAAATAGTGCGGCGTTGAGCGGCGAGAAAATCAACATTAGCCTCGACCCAAGAAACACGTCTTCTGAAATCCACATGGTATTCAGTACTCAACTTGGCGGCAAACACACTACCCGCACTAGTGATAGAGTATCGAACACCTTTCTCATCAACTTGGGAAGTAATCAAACCTTTAGCGGTAAATAGTTTTATGGCGCCTGGGAAAATTTCTCGCCTACGCACAAGTTCGGCAAGTCGATTCAAAAGGACTGGATGCAGGCTTGCATACCCTTGAAAGTCACCACTATAAATAGAGGCATAGTCAAAAAAGATAAGTTCGTCGAGATCAAGCTGCCGGGCTAAGCCTGCAAGCAACAGAACAATGCGCGCACCAACTTCCACAGGGCTGTTGTACAAATCCTTTGAGCTCGTCATCTATTTCTTAATCCATTTAAACTTTAGGTCATTCACCAGTTGATGACATAGCCCCTTTCGATCGGAGGTCTGCAAGAAATGCCGAAGTGGATGAGAGTCATATGGAATATTAACGGACTGCGTGCTTACTTCGAGAAAACGTTGATACCCATCATCGAATTTCTTACGCACCACGCTGTGCAAGCCTTCGTGGCACTCACCTTTGAGGCTTTCATAGCATCCTGTAGGAAAAGCATCGCGCGAAAATATCTCCAGTGACTCAGCGCTGAAAAAGTTAATCCGCGCTCGCTCAAGATCTTCCTTATACTCAGAGTCCATGACGTTACTGAATGAATACTCTGCACCATCGGCATCAGAGAACGCATCTAAAAGCGCATCAATATAAATTTTCTCATTATCACCAACAGCGCTGGGCTCAGGCTTCCGAACCTGCGGTCGATTAAGGTGATAGCTTCCAAACCGCGTCGTGTGATATGGCGTCAGGGCGTGCCTATCAATTAACTCCTGTGAAGACATTTCATCAACAAATGAAAAATCAAGGGTATTTATATAATCCAACAGACCACCCTCAAGAGGAATGGACTCCGTCTTCGTAATCTTATCCTTACATACCTTATCCCAACGCTTAATGATCTCAGCCTTGATGCGAGACTTCTTGGACAGCATATCGATGCAATCAGAGCTGCAGCCTTTCGGGGAAACAAAGCGGTACTCACGCGGCAGGGTGTAATCCTCCCTCCACGTGTAGTAAACCAGCTTACCCAGCTCCCCAACTACGTTTGCTACGCTCAGTTTATCTTTGTAGTGCTTGCATTGGTAATTGTCCCACCCCGTCGCATGCCGCGCGATGACATCGCGCCCCTTGTCTCCCGCACCAGCACAGCGAGTGACCGATTCGTAGTCTTTACCTAAGTAAGAGACGAACTCCAGCGTAAAGATTTCCCAAGTATCCGGAGACATGATCTGCAGGCGATCCAGGGGATGAACTGTTTCACCTTTTTCTACATCAAGTGCTGTGAGCTCGAATTCCGGGGGTGGAGGGAGCTTAATGGCATTTTCACCAAAAGACATTAGCTACTCCTCTGCGACAAGTTGCTTTGCTTGCTGAGTTGTAATTAGCCCATATCATAATCCGAGGTCGCGCTCCACCTGTAGAGTCTGGATACGATCTGGCATCTCACCAAGGATTTTATTTGGATTCTTCCGCAAGGCGCCCGTGAGCTTCTTCAGGAAACGCTGATTCAACTCCATATTCCCCATCAGTTCGGCAATAATAATTTCAGGGTCAACGTCAGCTTCTTCCAGTCCAATTGCCAGCGCCGCGCGGGCTGCGCCGATGGGTTTGTCCATCGCGTATTCGACTAGATCGGCAGGATGAAAAGCATATTCCTGCTTCTGTTCCTGGCCCTTTTCCTGCTCCTGCTCACTCATGCATGAGTTCCTTAGTTGTCGGCATATTGTTCGTCTGGGGGATTCGTCTGGGTTCTTGAGTTATTGGGCTTTCAGGCTTTCAAGCGGGTGCTCTTCTAATCGCATGCGCGACTAAGACTCCCAAGTAGCCGCCTCGGGATATGATGGTCGTCTGTCTGCGTTTCTGTGGCGTAGCTGATCCATGCCGAATTCCTACCGCCCTACTCTCCCCTTAGGCGGGGGTGGCTGGCATCTAAGTATCCATAGGTAATGGCACAATACTATCTTTAATACGCCGTGCTGGGGAACCCGACGGGGTGCCTGGAGGGCTAACTGGAGGAGTCGTGCGGGGCGCTTGGGGACTGAGGGTTATGGAATTGCGGGCTTTGTGTGAGGGGTGGATGTAGCCGACATGTTCATCAATTTTAGAAAAATTGACAATGGACAAAAAAATAAGCTACTGATTTGTATAGATTTGACATGTCCATTTATGGATTTAGCTCACACATACAGAACTTATCGGACGCGGCCACGACTTTTTCCTAATCGTCGAGAACAAGATTTCAGCCGATTCAATAAAGAGACCACGCGTGAGCGCTAACGCCTGCGTCTACCCACGTGAAAGCCGTGAGAATTCCACCCAGAGCCAGCGATTTTGTGGGGGTAAAATCGTTCACAAATAAAAAGGGTCGCGAAATAAAATCTCGCAACCCTTTGATTTATATGGTCGGGACGGAGTGATTCGAACACTCGACCCCTAGCACCCCATCTCCTTTTTCATACTTCTTGAAAGCTTCCAAAATTTTACTCTGGATTTTTCTAATCTAGTATTTACTTGAGCTCCAGCGGTGTTCTGCTCTACGAGAGTCCAGTAACGTCCATCAAGAGCCGACGTTTTTGTGGGGGGAAAAGTAGGGGGAACTCATTTTATGGCCAAAATCACCATCAAAGAACTCGAGTCGCTGACCGCCGATGATGCCGGCCGCATCCTCCGGGAGGATGGCAATCTCGCCGGTCGAATCTCAGTCCGTAAAGACGGTGTGTCAGTCAGCTTTTTCTATCGTTATCGCTGGGGCGACCAGAACAAAGAGTACTCCTGCGGGTCCTGGCCGCGCAAATCCCTGACGGACATCCGCAAGGCCCGCAACCAGGCCCGAGCGCTCATCGATGAGCAGATCAATCCCAACGAGCAAAAGAAAACCGCCAAGGCACAGGCTCATGCCGCGACGAACGCAAAAGCCGCACAAGAAAAGTCGACGAAGGTGCAGACACTGACCGTCCAGGATCTGGCCAAGGCCTGGCTGTTGGATGGCGTCGCGCGTAAAGACGGCAATGCCGAGTTGCAACGGCGCTTTAACAAGGACCTATTCCCGGCACTCGGCAAGACCGCGGTGAACAATGTTTCCGAACACGATATTCGGGCGCTGATCCGCACCGTGGTCAACCGCGGCGCTCACCGGCAAGCGATCAGCTTCTTCGCCGACCTCAGCCAGATGTTCAGCTGGGCCAGAAAGCGCCAACCTTGGCGGGCGTTGCTGGTCGAGGGCGATCCAACGGAGCTGGTCGACATCACCCCCCTGATCCCTGCCGATTACGAGGCCGAACGAAGCCGGATCCTTTCGCCGGCTGAGCTGTTGGAACTGCACAACCGCTTCCAGCAAATGACCACCGATTACAACGGCCTCCCCGCCGGGCAAAAATATGAAGGCATTCGACCACTGAAGAAGGAAACCCAACTCGCGCTTTGGATCAGCCTGGGCACCCTGTGCCGGATTGGCGAGTTGCTCCAGGCCGAATGGAAAAATGTCGATCTGGACCAGCAGACGTGGTTCCTCCCCAGTGAAAACGTCAAAGGCACTCGCGGCAAGAAACAGGACCACCATGTATTCCTCTCCCCCTTCGCCCTGCATTTCTTTCAGGAACTGAAGACCCTAACGGGACATTCCCAATGGTGCTTCCCGAACAAGCTGGATGATGGGCATGTGGACGTAAAAGTGGTGAGTAAACAGGTCGGCGATCGCCAGGCGCGGTTCAAAAACCGCAAGGCCCTCTCCAGGCGGCGTCATGACGATACGCTGGTCCTTGCCAACGGCCAGAACGGTGACTGGACACCGCATGACCTGCGCCGAACGGGAGCGACCATGATGCAGGCCTTGAGTGTCAGCCTGGACGTCATCGATCGCTGTCAAAACCATGTGCTGGCCGGCTCTCGGGTGAGACGCCACTACCTGCATCACGACTATGCCGAAGAGAAGAAACGCGCCTGGAATCTGTTGGGCGATCGACTCAGCGCCGTATTGTCCTCAACCTACGAGCACCCAGCGATCGAGTCGATGATGTCCTTTCCAGACTACGCAGCCGCAGAGACTCTGCCGTCCTCATAAGTCGAATTCTTATAACGCTGAACTCCTTGTAGTTATGTATATATCGCTGAGAGCTCGGTTCGGGTCGATTCCGACCCGACATGACACGCAGCAATCGGCCAATAGCGGTATAGCTGGTTCTGTTATTTTCCCGCTGACAGATCGTCGGAGAGCTTACTTGCACGTCAGTTATGTGAAACAGAGGTATGCTATTAAACAACTAACACTAATCGCGTATACGGCCCTTCCGCCATAGGCAGAGCACTACCAGAAACCCGCCCATCGACATCAGTGCTGCACAGAGAAATATCGCAGCAAAACCAAAACCTGACGCAACCAGGCCCATCACCGGACCGGCCATCCCCACTGCAATATCGAAGAATAATGAAAGGGCACTGAGCGCCGAGTTACGGTTCACGGCCGGAGTGCTGGCCAATGTCTCCACCCCAAGCCCCGGGTAGACCCATGACACCCCTATGCCGGTCAGCGCGCCGCCGGCAATTGCCAGCGCAGGCGAAGGCGCGAGCCATATCAGCAGCATGCCCAACGTCTGCACAAGCAGGCAGCCGCCCACCACTTTGTACCCTCTGAATCGCTGCAGTATTCCCGGCGACGACAATCGGGCAACGATGAAGCCTGCGCCGAAACCACTTAAGCAATAAGCGGCGTGGTCCCAGCCGAGACTATCGAAATACAGTGCGACGAAGGCCGTAAGCCCGCCAAATCCTACCGAGCTGCAAACCAGGACCAGGCCGTTGGGCATGACCGCGAACAGGACTCGATAAAAAGCCAGCCGGGCGCCTGCAACCAATGGCGCTGGGCGCTTGCCCAGAGCCAAAAGCAGGAACGCCAAGCCAAGCAACACGGTGCACAGTCCCACACTGGCGATACCCATCGAATTGCGCAGCAGCACACCCAGTGGCGCGCCAACAGCCGTGCCGCCGTAAGCCGCTATTCCGTTCCACGACATGACCTGTGCCGCCCGAGGGGCACCACATAACCCGATGGCCCAGGTGCAGCAGGGCGTGGAGATCATGGCCGTGGACGCCCCCAACACCAGCCTCCCCAGCAGTAATAGCGTCAGGGTCAACCAGGGTTGGGTGGGCAGGATAATGGCGAGCGCCGTCAGGGCGCCGCTCAACATCAAGCCACTGAACCCGCACACAACCGCGTATTTGGCACCCAGGCGATCAGCCACGCCACCGGCCAAGGGGCGGGCCAGGAGCGTCGCCAGGTACTGCGAGCTGATCACCACACCCGCGAAAACCGAGGTCAGGCCCAGGTCATTGAGGACGTAGCCCGGCAACACCGCGAGCGGCAAGCCACTGCACACGTACGAGACAAAGTTGAATACGATGATGGACAGGATCAACCCGTTGCGTTGATTTGCCGTGCCGTCGCTCCGGCTTAAAACACCGATATTGCCCATCACTCATGCCGCTCTATACCCCGTACGACATCCGCCAGCAGCTGGGGGTGTGATACGAACGGCTCGTGCGCCGTATCGATTTCGATCACCACGCCAGCACCGGCACGTTGCGCAAAACGGCGCTGCCAGTCGATGGGCAAAATGTTGTCGCGCAGGGTGATGATGTAAGTCGCCGGGATCGATCCTTGATACCCCTCACGACTGATGGAGTCTGTCGCCACACAGAGTGGCGTCGTGTCCTGACTCACTTCGCTTAACAACCAACTCAGGGTTTGCTCACTCAAGTCCTGACCGAACATGGCCACGGCCAGCGCTTGAGGAGTTGTTTGCACTGGGTCCAGCGGCCAACCGACATGTTCCGGGCTTTCGCCATGCAGCGTAGTGCCAAGCAACTCCAGAATCGACTGGCCTTCACTGGGCAATGCGCAGGCCAGGTAAACCAGCTGCGAATATAGTTGCGGAGCGGCCACCACCATCATTGGCAGCACGCCCCCCGCGATGGAATGCCCAAGCAACACGGCCTGGTTCACGCCGAGTGCATGCAGGTCTTCATTAAGTTCGTTGACCACGTCGTCTAGCCGCAGGGACGCAACATCCCGACCGCGCTTCTTGCCGCACCCTGGCATATCCAGAGTGATCACGCGGTCGAAGCATCCGGGTTGCTGGTTTAACGCTTCCACAAAGTGTTCCCAACACCAGGACCCATGGTTTCCGCCATGCAGCAATACCAAATCAGTCATGCGTACGCTCCTGACAGTGGGTTCCTGTTGTTCCTGCCTTGATCATTTGATTGCATAGCAGCCCACGGCCACGACGTATCCATTAACCCGCTGCAGAAAAGTCCTCTTGTATTCGTTCTGCCCGGTCATAGGGTTGCGCCATTGATAGGTGATCTCGCCTGCTTCATGCGCGTTCATCTGCTTGAGTATGTCCTCGCCAATCGGCTTGCCGTCGGTTGAGCGCAATGACTTGAAGTCGGTGCCGATCAGCCGGGGCGAAAAGCCGTGAGCGACGAACCGCTTGGTTTTCAGGTCCACCACAAAGGCGTAAAGATCATCCTGGGTAAGCTGCTTATCGTGCTGATTAATGAGCTCGACGGTGGTTTTCGCGTTGCTGGCAACTTGCTCGGAAATCTGGCGCAGCAGCTGTTGTGCCTGCTCGGGGCTGGACCGTGGCATGTAGTAACCCACGGAGATCACCCGATCTTTCACTCGTTGATAGAACACGCGCTTACGCTCGACCTTGCCGTGTTGCCAGTTCCACCAGCGGTATTCGGCGCTACGCACGATGCCGTCTTCTGGCTGCGAAATGGCTTGTTGTAATGCAGCCTTGAGGTCGTCGTCCAGCACACTGACCACCGGTTTTCCGACCAGTGAAACCGAAGGCCCACCGCTGGCAAGCATCACACCGGAGGTATCGACCACGTAGATGTACAGCTCACCATCGACATAGGCTCCCTGCCGGCTGAACTCGGCCATAGCGGTGTCGCCCTTGGCTTTGTATTCGGCGACAGCTTTTACCAGCAAGGCGTTGGCACGCTGGGTGTCGGCACCATAGGCATCCACTGGCGCTTGTTGAGCCATGCCGACAAGAGAGACAAGGCACAGGCCAAGAACAGTGAACGCTCGATAAAGGCTCATTGGTGTTGTTCCTCTGGTGATCTTTTTGATGTCCGAAATTCCACTGTCAGATTGTCAATGAGCCGCGTTTTGCCGATGCGCGCCGCCACCAGAATCACAAAGTGAGTATCGGTGCTTGTCAGAGGTTTTAAATCCTGGGCATTCCTGACTTCAAAGTATTCCAGCTGAAAACCGGCGTCGCTTATACGTTGATGACATTCAATCAACTGGCGCTCATCCACCCGCCTCTCAATCTGGATACTCGCCGCCATTTGCTTCAAACAAGCGTAAAGGACGGGGGCTACCGAACGCTCATGGTCACTCAGATAGCCGTTGCGCGACGATAATGCCAAGCCGTCCGCGGCCCGGATCGTCGGTGCACCGACAACGTCAGTCACCATATTGAGATCCCTGACCATCGAGCGGATGACTGCCAGCTGCTGATAGTCCTTTTCCCCGAAAACCGCCACGTCTGGCTGAACGATGTTCAGCAACTTGGCAACGACAGTGGCCATCCCGTCAAAGTGACCAGGGCGTGCTGCACCGCAAAGACCATCAGACACGTTCGGCACACTGACGATGGCCTGATTGAGCATTCCATCTGGATAGATCTGTTCGACAGCAGGGGCAAACAGCGCATCACACCCGGCGTTGACCAGTCTTTCGCGATCGGCGTCGGGGGTCCGAGGATAGTTGGCGAGATCCTCATTCGCCCCGAACTGGAGTGGATTGACGAAGATGCTGGCGACCACAAAGTCGGCTCGCTGCTTTGCGCAATGAATCAGGGCGATATGACCGTCATGCAAGTTGCCCATTGTCGGCACCAGCGCGACTTTCTTGTTTTCACCTCGTGCACGCGCCACGAGCGCACGAAGCGCGCTAACCGTATCGACTGTCAGCACCACTTCACGCCTCTTGGACTAATTGAGCTTCGATTGCTTCAAGCAAACGAGGATCATCAGCCGCAATGTCCGGAGCAAAACGAGCAACGACCGTGCCCTGCCGATCAATCAGAAACTTTTCGAAGTTCCAGAGTACGTCCGTTGTGTTGTCTGACTCGATTCCATAACCCTGCAGACGCTCCCGAAAAGGGCCCTCACCCGTCGTTTCGAGTTGTGCGGCAGTCAGCTCGGCGTAGAGAGGATGCTGGTCCGCGCCGACAACCGATATTTTCGAGAACAACGGAAAGTGAATGTCATAGTTCACTGAACAGAACTCAACGATTTCCACATCGCTACCCGGTTCTTGTTCCTTGAAGTTGTTGGCGGGGAAACCCAGTATTTCCAGGCCTTGGGATTTTTTGTCTTGGTACAGTTTTTCCAAACCCTCGTATTGCGGGGTAAGCCCGCATTTTGAAGCGACGTTGACCACCAGCAGAACTTTGCCCCGATAGTCGCCAAGGGTGCGGACGCTTCCATCGATCTGCTTCAGCGAAATGTCGTAAAGGGAGTTACTCATCAGTTTGCCTCATGCAGGTGTGCTTCAAAGAGTACGGCCGATGATTTCTTTCATGATTTCCGAGGTGCCGCCATAGATGCGCGCGACCCGGGCGTCGACCCAGGCGCGGCTGATCTTGTATTCACTCATGAAGCCGTAGCCGCCATGTAATTGCAGGAATTCGTCAAGCAGCTTGCCCTGCATTTCCGATCCCAGCAGTTTGGCCATTGCCGCGATTTCCGGCGTCAGTTCACCGCGCATCACTTTGGCCAGGCAGTCGTCGACGAACACCCGCAACATGGTGGCCTGGGCCTTGGCTTCAGCGAGTTTGAAGCGGGTGTTCTGGAAGTCGAGTACCGGTTTTCCGAAGACCTTGCGCTCCCGGGTGTAGCCGATGGTTTCTTCCAGCAGCGTGTCGATGGATTGCGCGGCACGAATCGCGATGATCAGGCGTTCCCAAGCCAATTGATGAGTCAGGTATTTGAATCCCATGCCCTCCTCACCCAATCGATTGCCGACGGGCACCCGGACTTCATCAAAAAACAATTCGGCGGTGTCTTGCCCTTTCAGGCCAATCTTTTCCAGCAGACGCCCCTTGGCGAAGCCGGCTCGGTCTTCCTCAACGCAGATCAGGGTCAGTTCTTTGGCCGAAGGGTCAATCTTGGTGGCAGTGACCACAAGGCCAGCATTACCGCCGTTAGTGATGAAAGTCTTCTGACCGTTGACGATGTAGTCGTCACCATCACGCCGCGCCGAAGTACGCATGGCTCGCAGGTCGCTACCAATGCCTGGTTCGCTCATGGCAATCACGCCAATCAATTCACCGCTGACCATGCGCGGCAGCCATTGCTGCTTTTGCTCTTCGCTGCCATAGGCAACGATGTAAGGGGTGACGATTTCCGAGTGAGTGGTGAAACCTACGGCGGTGGCGTTGGCTCGCGCCAGCTCTTCGATCATCACCGCCGAGTGACCGAAGTCGCCTCCGGGGCCACCGTATTCTTCGGGCACCGTGGAGCATAACAAGCCGTTCTCACCGGCCTTGAGCCAGACTTCCTTGGGAACGATGCCGTTCTTTTCCCACTCATGCAGGTAGGGCACAATTTCGCGGTCGACGAAACGGCGGGCCTGATCACGGAACATGTTGTGGTCTTCTCGAAATACGCCACGCATTTTGCTTACTCCAGATCGATTCTTGTATTGGGCGATGGGTAATCAGCGGTCCTGGTAATTGGGATCACGCTTGTCGACAAAAGCCGCTACCGCTTCCTGATGGTCTTCGGTGTGATGTGCCAGCGCCTGATACGCCGCCGACAATTCCAGCAGCGAATCGAGGCGCATATGTTGGCCTTCGCGCAGCAGACGCTTGCACAGGCGCAACGCATGACCGGGATTACTGGCGATTCGCCGCGCGAGCGCCTGCGCTTCCGATTGCAGCGTTTCGTGGGTGCAGACTTGCTCGACCAGGCCCCATTCCAGCGCCTTGGCTGCATCGATAGCGTCACCGGTAAACGCCATCAAACTGGCTTTCGGGATACCAATGATGCGCGGCAACAGCCAGGCGCCGCCGTCACCAGGAACAATGCCCAGGCGCACGAAACTCTCGGCGAAGATCGCCTTGGGCGCCGCCAGCCGGATATCGCACATACAGGCAAGATCGAGGCCGGCACCCATTGCCGGGCCGTTAACTGCGGCGATCACTGGGATATCAAGCTCATAAATCGCCAGGGGAATACGCTGAATACCATCACGGTAGGTATTGCGCAGTTCATACGGCGAGCCGGCGAAAATGCCGCCGCGCTCGTGCATGTCCTTGACGTTGCCACCGGCACAAAAAGCGCTGCCATTGCCAGTGAGCACCATGACCCGCACCGACATATCACGGCGCAGCTCGGCGCAGAGATCGACAAACTCCTGAATCTGCTCACGCGTCGTCAGGGCATTGCGGGTATCGGGATGGTTCATGCGCACGGTGACGATGCCGCCCTCACGCTCAATCTGAAGAAACGGGCTCATACCGGATTACTCGCGAGACGGGTTAAGGGTTGTTGGCCATGGCTGGTGAGCAACGGCCAGTATCCATCACTGCCGCCCAGGCATATCTGAGTGCCTAGACGCTGACTCCAAAGGGAGGCCGAGCCGAATTCACTGCGCCACGCCCACAACCGACGGGTGAGCAGATGCAGCGGATATTCCTCGGTAAAGCCAATGGCACCATGCACTGAATGGGCGATGCTGGCGCCGACGCTTGCGGCTTCTGCGGTGCTGATTTTTGCCGCGGCAATGGTCAGCGCGGCGAGCCCCGCACTGGATTCCGTGAAGGCCGCCTCGGCCGCGATGCCGGCGGCGGCAGCCTGCTCAGCGAATACTGCGAGCTGTTGTTGAATGGCTTGAAAAGAACCGATTGCCTTGCCGAACTGCTTGCGTTCACTGGCATAGTTGGCGGTCATGTCCAGTAGCGCGTGCAACGCCCCGGCGGACTGCGCCGCGCGCAGCATCGCGCCGCCCAATTCCAGGACATTGGCGTCGAGCCCGCTGGGCAACGGTGCTTGCGCCAATACCTTGGCACTAGTGAAACCCAAATCATCGCGCGGTTCGCCCGCCACATTCAGACTCAACGTCAGTTCGCTTGCAGCGCTACGCGGCAGCAGCACCACATGCGCAACACCGGCTGGGCTATTGGCGATGGCGACGACCGCTTCAACGTTGCGCCCCCAAGGGACCGAGCAGGCGGTGCCATAAACGCGCTCGCCATCAAGCACCAGATCGGAATTGGCGGCCACGCTGATTGCACCCGCCCTTCCCTCCAGGCCGGCCTTGCTCAGCAGCCAGTTGCCGAGCAAGGCCTCACCCAGTGGCGCGGGCACTGAAAAGCGCCCGGCGGCACGGACCAACACATACATATCGGCCCAACTGGCTTCAGCGCCGCCCAGCGCTTCGGATACACCCGCCAGGGTGAAGCCCGACTCGTCCAGCGCGGCCCACAACTCGGCCGGCCATTCGCCGCCTTCACAGCCCATCACGTAAGCCGGCGTCGCCAGATCGGCAAACAGGCGTTCAATCGTCGCTTCGAATATCTCGCGCATTATCGCAACCCCAGGCCGCGGGCAATGATGCCGCGCAGAATTTCGCGAGTGCCCCCGCGCAGTGAGAATGAGGGCGCCATCTGTGTCAGGTAGGCCAGCACGCGTGCATGCTCGCTGCCGCCGTCCTGCCGTGGCTCGGTTTCCAGCAACAGCTGGGCTACCTCGGGGATTTCCTGCTCAAAAGCATTGCCAAGGTCTTTCACACAGGAGGCCGCCCAGGCTGGATGTTCACCCGCCGCCAACTGTGCCGTGACCGACAACGACATATTGCGCAGCGTCAGCAGCTTGGCCGACAGCCGTCCGATCTCCCGCGCTTGTAGTGCGTCAGGGGTCTTGCCCACTGCGTCGATCAGTGTTTTCAACAACGCCATGCAACTGAGGAAACGTTCAGGGCCGCTGCGTTCGAAGGCCAGTTCAGCGGTCACCTGATCCCAACCCTTGCCCTCAGTGCCAATCAAGGCATCGGCGGGCAGCCGCACATTGTCGAAAAACACTTCGTTGAAGTGCTCGCCACCGGCCAGGTCGCGAATCGGGCGGATGGTGATGCCGGGCAGGCTAAGGTCGACGATGAATTGCGACATGCCCTCATGCCGGGCCGCTTGTTTCTCACTGGTACGCACCAGGGCAATCATGTACTGCGAATGGTGCGCGTTGGTGGTCCAGACCTTCTGGCCATTGACTAGCCAGCTATCGCCATCACGCACAGCAGTGCTTTTGATCGAAGCCAGGTCCGAGCCGGAATTGGGCTCGCTCATGCCGATGCAGAAGTAACTTTCACCCCGGCAAATGGCTGGCAGGTAGTGCTGTTTTTGTTGCTCGGTACCGAAGCGATTGATCAGCGGCCCGCTTTGCCGGTCGGCGATCCAGTGGGCCGATACCGGCGCACCGGAGGCCAGCAATTCTTCAATGATCACGTAGCGTGCAAAAGGACCCGCCTCGCCACCGCCGTAGGCTGTGGGCAAGGCCATGCCGACCCAGCCTCGCGCGCCGAGTTTCTTGCTGAATTCCGCGTCGAAGCCCATCCAGGACTGCGCACTCAAGGTAGGTGGGTAATCGGCCAGTGTGTCGAGAATGAACGCCCGCACTTCGGTGCGAAGCGCTTCCGCCTCGGGAGGAATATTGCTGTAGGAAAATTGACTGATGGCCATATGCGCTCTCTAACGCTGAACACAGGCGCAATCGCTTCGAACGAAGCGACCACAGAACGGCAACCGCTCCACAGTCGCCGTTGGCCGGCGACTGTAGGAACAGCGGCAACTTACAACGCGGTTTGCGCGTCAGCCTCGGCGAACATCGCATTGATGTCGCCGGAGGTCACCGGCTTGTTGTCGTGGCGACCGTGATCGGCACCACCCAAGCCCAGGGCTGGCTCGATGCTGACGTGCGTGGCCTGAGCCCGTAGCGCGCCGACCGTGCAGTTTTCCCGACCATGGATGGAGAACGGATCAAAGGAAAACTCACGCATGGCGTTCAGGTGAGTGACCTTGTCGATCATCTCCTTGGGCAGGTGCTGCAACCCTTCCCAAGCGGTCTCCGGCGAGTTCGGCCAGGTGCAGTCGGAGTGCGGGTAATCGCTTTCCCACGTGACCATCTCGGCGTTCAAGTAATCGAGGTTCTTCAGGCCAAAATTATCTTCGATGAAGCAGGTGATGAAGTGCTTGTTGAAGATGTCGCTAGGCATCTTCCCGTCGAAGTTGGAATTGGTCCACGCGTTATGGTGACGGTGGGTGAAGTCAGCACGCTCCAGCAAATAAGGAATCCAGCCGATGCCGCCTTCGGAAAGCGCCATGCGCAGATCCGGGAATTTCTTCCACATCGGCGCCCAGATCCAGTCAGCGGCGGAGTTGGCGATGGAAATCGGCATGGAGGTGATCCAGGCGTCGATAGGCGACAAATCCGAAGCGTGTTGAGCTTTCACGCCGGTACCGATATGACAGCAGATCACCACCTTGTTATCGCTGCAGGCTTTCCACAGCGGGTCCCAGTAATCACTGTGGATCGACGGGTAGCCATGAATGGCCGGGTTGTCCGACAGCGAAAGCGCGTGCACGCCCTGTTTGGCCAGACGCTCGACTTCGGCAGCAGCGGCTTTCATGTCCCACCACGGCACGATCATCAGCGGAATGAAGCGGCCTGGCGCAGCGTTGCACCAGTCGTGCAAATGCCAGTCGTTGTAGGCCTGGATGGCCGCCATCGACACGTCGCGATCAGCGTGTACCTGGAAACGTTGCCCGGCAAAGCCCGGGAAGGTGGGGAAGCACAATGAACCGAGCACGCCGTTGGCGTTCATGTCGTCGACGCGGTCCTTGATGTTCCAGGTGCCACGGCGCATTTGCTCGTAGCCCAGCGGCTCCATGCCGTATTCCTCTTTTGGTCGACCGACCACGGAATTGAGGCCCATGTAGCCAGTGGCCTGTTCCTCGAAGACCCACACATCACGATCACCCTTTTTGACCACATGCGGCTCACGACCCTTGAAGCGGGCAGGCATGTGGCGAGCAAAAGCATTCGGCGGCTCGATCGCGTGGTCATCGACACTGACAAGAATCAGATCTTCAACTTTCATTGTTTTCCCCTTCGCATTCGGGCTTGTTGTTGTGCCTGAATCATAGTGCACATCTCGACTTAATTAAACACATTTTTTGAATGTGTTCATATCAAATCAAATGCATCCCCCCATCACTCCCACAGCACGTGCAGATAGTGCGGACCGCGCAGCTGTGCGCCGACGATCTGCGGCCCGGGTTTGTCAGGGTCGAGACGGATGTTGGGCATCAGATCGAGGATCGCATTCAGTGCGCAGTTGATCTCGGTTTTGGCCACGAATTGACCGATACACATGTGTGGGCCAAAGCCAAAACCAAACGAAGGTTTGGGCTTGCGGTCGATGTCGAATTTATCGGCGTTTTCGAATGCATCTTCGTCGCGATTGGCTGAGGTCACGATGCATTGCACCATTGCCCCTTTGGGGATGGCTACACCGCGAATCTCCAGGTCCTTGGCGGCCTGACGCACCTTGAAAGTGGCCACAGGCTCGAAGCGCACCGCTTCGTCGATGGCCTTGTTTACAAGGCTTCGGTCATTACGCACCCGCTCCAGCACATCCGGATTTTGCAGCAGCAACGACATCAAGGTACCGAAGGTGCGAGTCGTGGTTTCGCTGGCAGCCGGGAGCAGTGAGCGTACAAAAGTGGCGATTTCATGATCGTCCAGCGACCGTCCTTGATACTCCGCGTTGATCAGCCGGCTGATCAGGTCATCGCCCGATGCGCCCTCAGCGCGACGCTCGGACACCACCACTTTCACCACATCGTATAGAGCCTGAGCGGCCTGCATGGCGGCGCCGCGGGCCGCGGCGGCTTTTTCCGGATCGACTTGCGGGCCCGCCAGGATGGCCAGCGCCCAGGCCGCGTACTGCTCGATCTGCTCGGGACGATCCTCGGGAAAGCCGATCAACGAGTAAATCACCCGGATCGGAAAATACAGGGCAAAGTCCATCAGGTCGGCGCCCTTGGCCGGCACCATCGGCTTGAGATACTCCTCGCGAATCACCCGATCGATCTTGGTTTCCTTCCAGCGATTCACCGTCTCGGGCATGAATACCGGTTGCAGCAGGTTACGGATGTTCTTGTGAGCATCCCCGTCCATTGCGGTAAGGATCAAACCATCGAAAAACGCCCCCAGCCCCTCGGCGATAAAACCGCTGGTAAAGGTGCCGGCGTCACGCATGACCGCCATGACATCGTCGTATTTGAACAGTGTGAAGGTCGGCCGGCTGGCATCCAGGCCGGCAATCGACGGCACGCCCAGACTCGCCATGAAGTTGCCTTGCAGCACAGGCGAATTGGCGCGCATATCGCGGTAGGTCGCGTGCAGGTCGATATCGCTGGTACCGCGATAATTACTGGCTACATCGGTGAAAGCCTTCGTCAGGTCGTTCTGTGCCGGTGTGGACATGATCGTCTCCGCTATTTTTGTCATTATTTTTTGTCAGGCAGCTGCTGAAGGCCATACCTTCCGACTGATAATAGGCCTGACTAGATATGTATTGGACACTTATTAATATTTCGATCAACTATTTGTGCTGCGAGACGTGTCAGTAGGCCTGCTGCACCAGTGTCATGCGGCCACCCGCCAACATCAGGGCGCAGTACAGCCCCAGCTCTGCCACCTGGGCGTCAGAGAAAAACTCCCCGAGTCGCAAGAAATGCGTGTCGTCGATCTCCAGGTAATCGCTGGCAAACAATTCGGCATAACGCAACGCGGCACGTTCGACTGGCGTGAAGGACTCACTGTCTGTGGCCATGCACGCAATATCCTCTTCCGTCACTGCGTCGGACTTGCGCGCCAGTTGGCAGGCCTGGCAAGTGGTGATGCTGGCGATTTTCAGCCGCACCAACTCGCGCAAACGCTCATCAAGCAGGCTGTCGCTGTGCAGGCTCTCCATCAAACCCAGCCAGGCCAGGGCTACCTTGGGTCGGTGAGCCCAGACCTGCACCGGCGTCGTTGAACTGAGCATGCGACTGCGCTGGCCCCGCTCTACCGCGTCTTGCAACGCAGACGGCATGGCATCCAGCGGGATCAGCGGTAGGCGTGCCATCTCAATCGAGCCGTTCGATGATGGTCGCCGTGCCCATACCGCCGGCGCAGCAAATGGCTTGCAAGCCAAAACGCCCGCCTCGGCGTTCAAGCTCGTTCAACAACGTGGTCATCAATCGTGCACCACTGGCGCCCAATGGATGACCGAGGGCAATGGCGCCACCATTGACGTTCAACTTGTCGTGCGGCACACCTGTCTCCTGCATCCAGGCTAGCGGCACCGAGGCAAACGCTTCATTGACCTCGAACAAGTCGATGTCGTTGATGTTCAGCCCAGCCTGGCTCAACACCTTTTGAGTGGCAGCAATCGGGCCGGTGAGCATTAATGTCGGATCGGAACCGACGGTTGTGAACGCCACAATCCGCGCTCGAGCCCTGAGCCCGAGTTTTTTCGCGGTTTCGGCACTCATCAACAGCAATGCCGCTGCTCCGTCGGAGATCTGTGACGAGTTACCAGCAGTGATGCGGCCGGTATCCGGACGAAAACTGGTTTTAAGCGTCGACAGCTTTTCCCGCGAAGTATCACGACGAATGGTTTCATCGTGGCGCAACACAACAGCTGGCTCCGTCAGCACCTGCTCACGTAGCTCCTCGACCGCAACCGGCACTATTTCATTATCGAAATAACCGGCATCGGACGCCGCGGCAGCGCGCTGATGGCTGGCAAAAGCGAAATCATCTAGCGCATCGCGACTGAGCGCCCACTTGTCGGCGATACGCTCAGCAGCCTCGCCCTGACTGGTCAGTTCATAGCGTTGCGCTGCCATCCAGCCAAACGCCTCGCCGTGGATTTCACGGTTACTGCCCATGGGCACGCGGCTCATGTTTTCCGCGCCACCCGCCACCACGATATCAGCGGAACCCGCCGCGATAGCACCAACGGCCAAATGCACGGCCACTTCGCCCGAACCACATTTACGGTCGATGGTCAGCCCCGGCACGCTGACCGGCCAACCGGCGCCGAGCAAGGCCGTGCGGGCAATGTTGGCGGACTGTTCGCCAATTTGCGTGACATTGCCAAATATCACATCGTCGACCAACGTCGGCGACACATCGACCCGTTCCAGCAAGTGACTGAGCACCAGCGACCCGAGGTGATCGGCGCGCACGCCGGCCAGGCTGCCACGGAACTTGCCGATTGGCGTGCGTACCGCATCAACTATGACGATGTCTTTCATAACGCACTCGCCTTGAGCCCTGAACCCGGTACTTGTTTACCGTCTTCGTAGCGGTAAACCCCCTGCCCCGACTTGCGCCCAAATCGTCCGGCAGCGACCATTTTGATGATCAGTGGGCAGGGCCGAAATTTTTCGCCCAAGGTCTGGTGCAGATAACGCAGAACAGACAGCCGCGTATCCCAACCGGTCAGGTCACCCAGTTCCAACGGGCCCATCGGATGGTTGAAACCCAGACGTAGTGCCGTGTCGATGTCTTCGGCGGTCGCGGTGCCTTCCTGCAGCATCCACATCGCCTCGTTGCCCAATAGTGCGGACATGCGGCTGGTGGTCAGTCCGGGCGATTCATTGACGATGATGGAGGTTTTGCCGATCTGATCGCACAGGTTGCGAGTGCGATTCACCACTTCATCACTGGTAGCCAACCCCCGCACGAGCTCCACCAGTTTCATTTTGTGCACAGGGTTGAAGAAGTGCATGCCGATCACGCGATCTGCACACTCCACTGACGCCGCAATTTCGGTCACGCTGAGGGCCGACGTATTGGTCGCGATAATCGCGTCCGGTGCCAGCAGTGGCGCCGCTTGCGTGAGCACCGCTTTCTTCACTGCCAACTGCTCGGAGACCGTCTCAACCAGCCAATTGGCGCCACTCGCTGCTTCAGTCAAGTCGCTGCAGGTCAGTAGATTGGCCAACGATTGCTGGGCTTTTTCTTCGCTGACTTTGCCCAGGCGCACGCCATCGGCAAGGATTTTTTCGATGCTCGTCCTGGCGTTTGTCAGGGAGGTGGCATTGGTATCGACCAACAGCGTACTGAAACCAGAGCTGGCGAACGCATGCGCAATACCGGTGCCCATCAGACCCGCACCGACGACGACTACTTTTTCTTTATTGGCGTTCATGTTTGGCTCTCGATTAGGCGCGGTTCTTTTTACTGACCACATTGCGCAACGTGCCAATGCCTTCGACGCTGGCTTCGACCACATCGCCTTCCTTGAGGAACAGACCGGTGCCCATCCCCACTCCCGCCGGCGAACCCGTGAACAACACATCGCCACAGGCAAAACTCGAGCGCTGCTGGACAAAGCGGATCAGATGATCAACACCCCAGGTCATTTCGCCGGTGGAGCCGTCCTGGCGCGTTTCACCATTTACTTTCAAGGTCAGGCGCAGCGTTGGTGACCCTTGCGGAAATTCATCCTTCGTGACGATCCAGGGACCCAGCCCGGTGGTCTGATCCTGGCTTTTGGCCGCGAACAGATCCATGCCAATACCCGCCGGCCCGCTACGCTGCAGGTCTCGCGCGCTGACGTCATTGCCAACGGTGTAACCGAGCACGCAAGCGAGCGGGTTTTCCAGGTCAATCTCGTCAGTACCGATGACCGCCACCAATTCAACTTCGTGATCGAGCTCCTCAGTCAACGGTGGAAAGCGGATCGGGTCATTGGCGCCAATCAGCGCGCCATAAGCCTTGAGAAAGGCGACTGGCTGGGACGGCGCACTCAATCCAAACTCCACCAAATGCTTGGCGTAATTGGCGCCTGCCACGACCACCCGGTTGACGGGTTCTATCGGTGGCAGCAGGCGCACTTTGGAGAGTGGCAGCGCAGGCCCGGCGAAACGCAACGAACTGATGCCGCGTCCGGCAGCCACGCCGGGCGCCCAATCCTTGAAATTGCCGGAAATCGGTGTCACCTGATCTTGGGCGACATCGACCACCGCCCAAAAAACGCCCGTTTCAAAATACTCACATCGCGCCAGTTTCATCAGGCACCTACCTTGCCCAACTTGGCAGGATCGATGTGCAGCAAGCGGCATGCGTTTTCATAGCGAATCTTGCGCAAGTCGGCGTCGGACAACTTCAGGCCATGGGTCAGGTCGTGACGCACGGCATCGCTACCGCCGAAGTTGCTGCCGTACAGCACATGGTCTGCACCGATGATATCGACCAAGGCTTGGCGCATCGGTACTTCATGCAGCTCAACGTCGAAGTAGAAGTTTTTCATGTACTCGAGCAGCGGCTTTTTGTTGTATTTGACGTCGAGGTTCTCGTTGGTCTTGGCCAGACGACCGAGTTGGTACGGGACATAGCCGCCGCCATGGGTGATGTACACCTTAAGGTCGGGGAAGCGATCCAGCACGCCGCCGCAAATCAGGTTCCAGAAACAACGGCTTTCGTCGTACTGCATACCCACGATCGCGGTAGTTTCGTAGCGGTCGTCGTTGGCGTTCTTGCCCCAGGTGACCGACTGGTTGTAGCCGTGAATAAACATCGGCAGATCCAGGTCACAGAGGGTTTTCCACACCACGTCGAGTTCCGGCGAATCGAACTCCAGGCCGCCGAAGTTGGCGCCGCCAGCAACCAGACCTTTAGCGCCCAGTACGGTGCAGGCGTAACGCAATTCAGCCGCCGCCGCTTCTGGCGCATTCAAAGGCACGTGAGCCCAGAACATCAAGCGATCAGGGGCCGCGGAGCAGTATTCCGCGAGTGTCTCGTTGACGGTGCGGGCGAAAGGTACGGCGAATTCGGCTTCGGTCCAGTACATGTAGCAGTGGGATGGGACGGAAACGACCTGCAAATTCTGTCCCGCTGCGTCCATGCCAGCCAAGCGTACTTTCGGATCAGCCCAGCGCGCAAAATACTCTTCAAGCTTGGGACCCTTGCCGGAGCGCACGGCAGCCTTACGCTCTGGCGACCCAAGACCGAGAATCCAGTCACCTACACGCAGCTTGATATCGCCATCGGCGTGCTGCTCGAAGAACGGCCCCCAGTGAGGGTGCTGGTTGTAATAGCCAGGGTGCGGTGCGTGGGCGTGAAGATCGATAAGCATGTTTAGGTACCTCGAAGTTGGCACTTTTTGTTGGTTATTTGCGCGGTGCCTTCACGCGGCCTGGATCAAATTGCCGCGAAAAGGGGAAGCCGACGGCTCACTGCTAAGACCAGAGCTTAAGATTAAATTGATCATAAATCAAAATACTGTTCAATTTATTTTATTGGCGCGCGGAGAGGCCTGACCCAGAGCCCTCGACCCGAGTCGAAAAATGCTTTGCGAGGTTAAAAACTACGAGTCAGCCTTGAAAAAGAATGGAATGCAGGTGGCAGAAAATTCGCGTACGAAAACGCAAAGCCCCCGATAAACGGGGGCTTTGGTTAGCGCGATGGGTAGTTCTTTAAGGTCAGCGGCGGGTGCGCGAGGTAGAACCCATGATCAGCGCGCCCAGGAGTTTTTTCACCCGGACCGGGAACAATCGACGCCCTGCGGCTTCTGGCACGAGGATTTCGCTCAACACGTAACGAATGATCATTTCGCAGATCAGCTCACGGTCAAGACGCACCCCGAGGCGTTCGTCCCAGTCGTCGAAAACGATGCCCAGGCCATCCTGAAAGCGCACGATCGAATCGTGGAAAATCCGTCGGAAGAAGCCCAGCGCGTAGTCGGGCGCAACCACAAGAAGACGACGAGCCCGACTTTGCTCTAGATAGTTATCAAGATAGGCAAATAGCGCATTCAAGCGCGCTTCCGGATCACTGATGTGACCGAGTTCCTGGGACAGCAAGCTGTGAAAGCTTTCGCGCTTGTGGCGCGAAAAGGTGTCCAACAAGTCCTCCTGCGAGGCGAAATAGCGATAAAAGGTGCCACGGGAAACGCCCGCTACCTGGCACACATCCAGAATCGAAATACGATCCGCGCCAGACATCAGCACGACTTCTTCAGTGGCTTTAAGGATGTTGGCAATGGTTTCTTCCGAACGGCGATTCGGCTTGACCTTGGTGCCTGCCACTGAGTTGGCAGCAGCACGTCGCTCTACGGGTTTAGCCGGGCTTGCCCCTGCTTCAGATGGCGCATTTTTTTTGGATTTGGGAGCCGGCGCAGGCGCCTCTGCTTTCTTGGATGCGACTTTTGGCATGGCGTGACGGGCTCATGAAGAGTAAAGATTGTGCAACGTTACCACAGGATCTGTGCATAAATAACACTATATGTTCAACTTATTGCTAAAGACATTTGATGAGTTTGTATTTAGAATTGGATTCTCTCTTCAAAATAAAATCAGGCAGCCCGACCGGTTATGGGTGCCTAAAAGGAGAAAACTGATGGGTAGCAGTGGAAATCCAGACACCTGGACAGTGGGAGAACGAGACACTGTCATTGATGCGTTAGATCGTGCGGTAGCAAGGCATCCAGACAAAATATTGCTGGATTTCAGCGGTGAGTTATACACATATGCTCAGGTTGACTCACTTTCCACCAAGATGGCCAACGCACTTGCCACCCTGGGCGTCAAGGCCGGTGAAACCGTGCTGACGATGCTGGATAACAACATCGATGCCGTAACCACCTGGCTGGCCATCAACAAGCTCTGCGCCGTGAGTGTGCCGATCAACACCGCGCTCAAGGGCGAGTTCCTCCGCCATCAGATCGCCGATACCGGCACCTCGGTGGTGATCTGCGAAGCGGCCTACCTGCTGCGCATCACACCACTCGCCGAACAACTGCAGGACGTACACCACATTCTTCACCGTGGCACCCTCGAGGCAGTTCCTGATTGCCCGATTCGTATTGCGCCACTGGATGAATGGCGTGGCCATGACGCCACCCCACTCGCCAATAAACCGCGACCTTCAGACCTTGCCTGCCTGATTTACACCTCGGGCACCACGGGCCCTTCCAAGGGCTGCATGATCAGCTACAACTTCATGTGCAATCTGGCGCGCCTGCAACTACGTGCCGGTCCGGCCAGTGCCGACGACGTCACCATCACGCCGCTGCCGCTGTTTCACATGAATGCGCTGTGTGTATCGATCATTGCCAGCATTCTGGTGGGCGCGCGCGCCGCCATTCTTGCGCGATTCTCGGTCTCGAATTTCTGGCCGGAAGTGGAGCGCTCGGGCGCGACCATTGCCTCGATCCTGGGTGGCATGGGCGGCCTCCTCGCCCAGGCGCCAGACAACGAAGCGATGCTGCGCTGCGTCGGGCAGATCCATACCGCCCGTGGCAACCCTTATACCGAAGAAACCAAAAAGATCTGGCGCGAGCGCTTCGGCACCAAGCTGGTAGGCGGCAACGGCTATGGCCTGACCGAAGCCTGCGTTATCACTTCGTTGGCTGCCGGGGAATACGCCGCGCCCGGCTCGTCGGGTAAACGTATTGCAGATTTTGACGTAAGGATCGTCGACGACCTCGATCAGGAAGTGCCGCCCAACTCCCCTGGCGAAATCGTGGTGCGCCCGCTCCGTCCCGACATCATGTTCCAGGGCTACTGGCGTCGTCCGGAGGATACCCAGAAGCTGATGCGCAATATGTGGTTCCACACCGGCGACGTTGGCAAATTCGATGATGTTGGCTTCTTCTACTTTGTCGACCGCAAGAAGGACTACATGCGTCGCAGGGGGGAGAACATTTCCAGCTTTGAAATGGAAGCAGCCTTTGCTTCTCACCCGGCACTGGCCGAAGTGGCGGTGCATGCCGTGCCTTCAGATAAAGGCGAGGATGATGTGAAGGTGACTGCCGTGCTGCATGAAGGCGTGACGCTTGAGCCGGAGCAACTGTTCCATTGGGCCACCGACTCGGTGCCCTACTATGCCTTGCCGCGCTACATCGAGTTTCGCAGCAGCTTGCCGAAAAACCCGCAGGGCCGGGTGTTGAAGTATCTGCTGCGCGATGAAGGTAAAACCGACGCCACCTGGGATCTGGAAACCACATCGATCGTGGTGTCCAAAAAGTAACAGTACTACCTGGCATGTGTCGGCCATCCAACGCCGAAAGCCCGCTTTGAAGCGAGCTTTCGCTTCTCTTGGGCCTGGTGTCGCCTTTGTATGAGTGAGCTTGCTTGCGATGAACTCAAGGACAACGCGTTTTACAAGAACGTGCGCGTTATCGTTAACGTCCATCGCGAGCAAGCTCGCTCCTGCATTAATCGTGTGAAATCAATACTCGCGCACGGGAATGCCTTTGGGGCGGGAGTTGTAACCGGGTAGGTGCAGGCCACCGTCGACGTGAATGGTCTCGCCGGTGATAAAGCGCGACATCTCCGACGCGAGGAATACCACCACCGGGCCAATGTCGGCTTCAGGCTCGCCACAGCGGCCCAGCGGACGCATTGAAGCGGACATTTCGGCAAAGCCCGGGTTTTCTGCGGCAAGTTTGTGGAAGGTGGCGCCCATCGCGGTAGGTGCGATGGCATTGGTTCGAATGTTGAACCGCCCCCATTCAGAGGCGGCGCTGCGAGTCAGCCCGACGATCGCTGCCTTGGCCGTGTTGTAATCGCCGTGCAGCCAGGCGCCGATCTCGATATCGATTGAATAGAAGTTGATGATCTTGCCACCGCCCCGCGCTTTCATATGCGGCAGTGCGGCTTTCATCGCCCACCAGGCCGCCCACACTGTAGAGCCGAGGGTTTGCTCCAGCATCGCGTCGGTTTTTTCTTCCAGAAGGACATTAGGGGTGGGTGCAAAGGCATTGTTAACCAGGATGTCCAGGCCACCAAATTGATCAACGGCTAATTGCACGGCGGCTTCGATATCGGCCTTGCTGCACACGTCAGTCTTGATGAACACCGCTTGGGCACCCAGCGCTTTGAGTTCGGCGACTACGGCCTCGCCACTGGTGACATCCAGCTCGGCGACCACCACGGCAGCGCCCTCTTTGGCAAAGTTCAGCGCAATGCCGCGGCCGATTCCGCCACCTGCGCCAGTAATCAGCGCAACCTGTTCATTTAGCAGTGCCATAGTCACTCCACTTCTTGTTTTTTAGTGAACATTTTTGGTTATAGTGTTCAAATATAGCTTATTTCGTCAGCCTGAACAGCATTGAAACAAGGATATTGAGGATGACTGCATTTCGTCGCCGCGTAGACATCATTGCTCAGCATGCCAATGGCACGGGCGAAGTTCGCGCCGCTCTGGAAGACGACTTCCACCACTTCCGGGTGTGGGTCAGCTACCGCGCAGGTGAAGTCATCGCCATTGGCGGTGAAGCGCTGCGCTATCCCTATTCCCTGTGCCCGCAGGCTTGCAATCAATTACAGCAATTGCGGGGGATGAAGCTGGACCGGATAGCCCATTCAGTCACCCGGCAGACCGACGCCAGTCATCAATGCACCCACTTGCTCGATCTCGCGGGGCTCGCCATTGCTGCTGCCGCACGTGGCTCCCGCCAGCGCCGCTATGACATTAGCGTGGGCCAGCGCATCGACAACCGCACCCGCTCTACGTTGGTACGCGATGGCAATGAAGACCTGACCTGGGAAGTAGACGGCACCATGATCGAAGGACCCTCACCCTATTGCGGCATCAATCTTCGCGAAGGCATGGCACGCTGGGCACTGAATGCCCTCAATGAAGAAGCCGCCGAAGCGGCTCTTTTACTTCGCCGCTGCACCCTGATTTCGATGGGGCGCGCGTACAACCTCGACGAGCAGATTCATGCCCTGAACACCGGCCGCTGCTACAGCCAACAACCCGAACGCGCGGAACAGGCACTGCGCATGAAGGGTTCGACGCTGGACTTCAGCAATGAACAGTTCAAATTGTGCGCCCAGGACCAGGAGTGGCTTAGGCAGCACCAATAGTCACACGGCTCCCATATCAAAAGCCGCGCGACCATCATCCGCAAGGCCCGGCGATCCGGATTCGAACCAGACCGCCGATAATGCCTAGAGGAAGACGGCCAGATTTGGCGTTCCAAGCACCGCTTGGTCGATGATGACTTCGCGCCGCGCCAGCTTGAATCCCGCCTCACTCAGACGCAGCACATCACGCCGTTCGCCACTGATGATGTCGACATGGTGATCTTTGAAACGGCTACGGGTCAGCAGCAGGTAACTGGTCACCACAAACTCATCGCTCTTGTCGGTTTCTTCGACAAACACGTTAGTCACCAGACGTCGGGTACGCGAAGGAGGATCTTCCGCCCAGGCACTTTTGCCGGACAGGCGCAGGATTCGGCCCATGATCGAGCGGTAGTCATCGTGGTAATGCTGAACGCTGCGCACGATGGTGGTTTTCAACTCGGCGGCCAAGCGCGTCTGGCGCAGCGGCACGGTGTACACCAGGTCGGTGTCCAGGCGTTCGGCCCACTCCTGCAGGCGAATCTGGTCGAGCAGCGTGGCTTCCTCGTAGAGAAAGGTCACCACATCGTTGTAAATCGGCGAACCCACCGGTACTCGCTTGGTACCGACTGGGGAACCCGGCTGGATATCCTCCACACCGCGTTGTTGAACCTGAGCCATGAGTAACTCCTTAACTTTTATTCTTGTACTCGTGAATGCTGTTACCGGCGACTGCGGCCCGCTAGGACCGCTGTCGAACCAGGACTGGCGAACGCTTATTTCTCGTCCGATGCGGTCATCAGCTCATGCCAGTACAACCACCAGTGCCACTGGGTATCGTCCTTGGTGAAACCTTCGTTGACGATGCCGGGGCCAGGCCACCCTTCCGGTGCTCCGGTTTCAAAGACTGCCTGGTATTTCATCGTGCTCTTGCGGCCCATCGCCCCCTTGGCAGCCAGCGTCATGTGCGGCCAGGTATCGGAGTCATCCTGCTCGACCATGCCGGACGTGCCGAACAGCTGGATGGTTTGCTTGAGCATCTTGTCGCGCAGTTCCGGGGAAGCGTCTTTCTCGGCAAACACCCAGTTGACGAACTCGAGCTTGTCCGGACCTTGCGGCACGTAGGCGTGCAGGGTCATCGAGCCGACGACAGTGCCATCCGGCTGCGGAATGTAGACAAAACCGAAAAGAATATTCGGGAACATCCCACCGACTTGCGGCGGCATGCTGGTGAGCACTTTCAACTGATCTTCGGTCAAGTTGCGTGCCAGCTGTTCGACCATGTCGGCGGTCATGCCGGCAGGCGGCAATGCTTCGAGCTTTTGCTGCACACTCAACTCTGCCGGATCGAGTCCGGTGAGGCGCTTGATCTTGCGCGCCAGGTCGATGCAACGCAGCGCATGGCCGTGCGGCGAGCTGATTTCGACGCCGATCATTTCCGGGCTGAGGTCGGCTGTTTCGCCCTCGCCTTTCTTGGCGTAGTTACCCACTTCGCCTAACCAGCGGTGCAAGGTCAGTGTGTGGAAACCGTCGGCCGCCGATTGCTCGCCAGCCGTCTTCCAGTTGGCGTTAACGATAAAGCGCTGCGGTGGACCGAGTACTTCCATGCCTTTGTCGGAGCGGCAGAAGAGCATGTCGTAATACCACTTGGCATCGCCCAGGAATTCGTCGAACGATGGTCCATCGATATTCCAGGTCGCAAAGACCAGACCGCCATACAGCGTGACCCGAGCCTTTTTCAGGCCCAGTTCTTCTTTGGGCAGCATTTTGCCGTGCATGCATTCACGCTCGACGGGTGAGCCGACAAAGTCGCCATTCGGGCGGAAGGCCCAGCCGTGGTAGATGCATTTATGAATTTGTGTATTGCCGCAATCAGCGGTACTGATGCGCATGCCGCGGTGCGGGCACACATTGAGGTTTACAAACACCTCGCCCTCTTTGCCACGGGCAACAATGACCGAGTCGGAGCCCAGGTCGCGGACCATGAAGTCCCCGGAATTGGGGATCTCCGACTCGTGACCCAGGAGTACCCAGATCTTGCCGAAGATTTTTTCCATCTCCAGCTCGTAGATTTCGCGGTCAGACAACACGCGCATTTGTACTTCACGGCTGGATGGATAGATAAGGTCCGAGACCTTGGTTCCATCAGACAATACGGGGCTTGTTTTTGTTAGCATGATTGCCTCCTGATCAGAGCGTCACGACAGTGGTCGCAACGAAATATAAGACACTTTCTCTATTTATGTACATAGAATTCACTTTCTACTTGTAAGTGAATTCTTCCGTCATTCACGTATGCGTCAATCCTTGCTCGATGGCTTGCCCGCTTGAGTACGCAGCACACCAATGCCGTCGATCTCCAGTTCAACCACATCGCCAGGCTTCAAATAACGTAATTGCTCCAGGCCGCAGCCGTTGCCGACCGTGCCGGAGCCCAGAAACTCACCGGGGTACAGGGTTTCCGAGCGGGACACGTGGGCAATCACGTCTTCGAAACTCCAGCGCATATCACGGGTATTACCGCGCCCCCACTCCTCGCCATTGACCCGGGCAACCATATTCAGGTCATAGGGATCACCCAGTTCATCGGCTGTCACCAGGCAGGGCCCCATAATGTTGGCCGTATCAAAATCCTTGCTCTTGGCCGGGCCGAGCATGCCGGGCATTTCCAGGGCCTGGGCGTCGCGGGCACTCATGTCGTTGAAGATGGTGTAGCCGACGATATGCGCCCGGGCGGCCTCACGGCTGATGTCCTTGCCGCGCTTACCGATGTAGCAACCGAACTCGAGTTCGAAATCCATCGCCCGGCTGTAGCTCGGCCATTGAAATTCATCGTCGATGCCAATCACCGCGAAACGGTTGCCCTTGTAGTAGATGGGCTGCTTGTTGAAAGTCTCGATGACCCGATCGTCAGCACGAGTGTTCATCGCTTTCAGCGTGGCTTCCGGGTCTTCGGTACGTAGCGCACGCGCGCGACGGGCCGCCGCGAAGCTCTGGCGCAGATGCAATTCGAAGCAGGAACAGTCGCGCATTTGTGGAGGTGGCTGGATCGGTGCGCGCAGCTTCACGCTGGCACGCTCCAGCACCGCCGCCGAGGGTGCCTTGGTGACCAGCGCACGGGCCAGGTTCAACGCCGGCTCACCGGCCTCCACCAAGGCCAGAATGCTGCTCAATGCCACACTGTCACGACCTTCTCGCAGGCGGTAAGCATTTTGCAGATCGAGCACCTGCTGGTCCCGATTGAGCAATGCCCCCGCGCGATCAAAACCTTCGGCATCGGTATACGTCACCAGCCTCATACGCGGCCACTCACAGGCAGCAGTGCACCGGTTACCGCTGCGGCTTCGTCGGATAACAGAAACGCCACTACCGCCGCCAACGCCTGCGGAGTGACCCAGCGGCCGCTGTCGGCATCAGGCATGTCGGCGCGGTTGGCGGGGGTGTCAATGATGCTCGGCAGCACAGCGTTGACCGTTACACCACGATCCTTCAGCTCCTCGGCCAACGCCTCGGTCAACCGGGCTACACCGGCCTTGGAGGCGGCATAAGCCCCCATACCGGTTGCGGCTTTGACCGAGGCCAGCGCGCCAATGTTGACGATGCGCCCGGCCTTGGAATCCAGCAGGTGCGCCAACGCAGACTGGGAACTGACCACGGCGGTACGCACGTTCATCTGGTAAAGCCGATCCCAGGTCAGCAGGCTGCCGCCTTCGACGGTCTCCCAGGCAAAACCGCCCGCGACATTGACCAAACCGTCGATGCCACCCAAATGCGCCGCGACCTGCTCGAACGCAGCGCTGGCCGACTCGCTCGAGGTCAGGTCGACACCGCCCAGGCACAGCAGGTTTTCCGTATCCAGCAAGGCAGCTGGGGCCTCGTTGCGATCCAGCAACGCAACCCGCGCGCCTCGCGCCAGCAGAAATGTGCCAAGTGCGCTGCCGAGGGCACCAAACCCGCCGGTGACGACTACCCTCTTGTCCAATAATGATTGGAACATCGCGAAATCCTCTTGTTGTTGTTTTACGGCGCGAACGGTCGATTCGCGCCTTTGTCCAGATAAATATATGACACTTTTAGAAAATATGTACAAATGATACTGTATGACTTCAAGTCAAACACTCACCTGCGGACCGCTGATGCCTAGAAAACTGCCTGCACTCAACGCCGACAACCGCGCCTTCTGGCAAGGCGGTCAACAGGGCGAACTGCTCGTTCATCGCTGCGCGGCCTGTAGCCGGTATTTCCACCCGCCCGCCCCGCTCTGCCCGCATTGCGCAAGCTTTGACGTGGCGCCGCAAGCGGTGTCCGGCAAGGGCAAAGTGCTCAGCTTCACCATCAACTATCAGCCCTGGACCCCCGACCTGGAGGTGCCCTATGTGGTGGCGATCATCGAGTTGGTTGAGCAACCCGGCTTGCAGTTCGTGAGCAACGTGGTGGGCATGCCGGTCACGGATGTGCAGATCGACATGCCGGTACGGGTCAGCTTCCTCAATGTCGAGGATGTATGGTTACCTCTGTTCGAGAAGGATCAGTGATGTTCGATCATCGTTATGAAAAAGACGTAGCCATTACCGGTATCGGTCAATCAGAGATCGGGCGACCGTCGAGCAAGTCAGCGATGCGCCTGACCCTGGATGCCTGCCTGGAAGCCATTGCGGACGCCGGCCTGCAACGCAGCGACATCGACGGCGTGGCCTGCTGGCCGGGCGACAACAACAATGGCGACCCGTTTTCACCGGTCGGTCCCAGTGCGCTGAAGAGTGCCCTCGGGCTCAACGTCAACTGGTTCGGTGGCGGTTATGAAGGGCCCGGCCCGCTCACCGGGGTGATCAACGGCGCCATGGCGATTGCGGCGGGCCTGTGCAAGCACGTACTGGTGTTTCGCACCATCACCGAAGCGTCGGCGCGCATGGTCAACAAACAGGCCGGCGCACTGACCAATAAAACCCAGGGTCGCGACAGCAGCTACGCCTGGCAGTGGTTTACCCCGTTCAATGTGCAATCGGGCATCAACCTGATGGCGTTGTATGCCCAGCGTCACTTCCATGAATACGGCACCCGACCGGAGCAGCTGGCGCAGATAGCCCTGACGTGTCGCCAGAACGCCATGCGCAACCCTAAGGCGCTGTATCGCACGCCGATGAGCATGGACGACTACATGGCATCGCGGATGATTTCAACGCCTCTGCGCATGTTCGACTGCGACGTGCATTGCGATGCGTCCACCGCCATCATCCTGTCCCGTCGCGATATCGCCCAGGACCAGCCGAACAAACCGATCCGCATCGAGGCCATGGGCGCAGCGTTGAACCAGCCATGGTCGTGGGATCAGATCTCCCTGACCAAAATGGCCGCCTTCGATGTCGGAGAGATGATGTGGGCACGCACCGACTACACCCCGCAGGATGTTGAATCTGCGCAGTTGTATGACGGATTTTCGATCTTGACCCTGATCTGGCTTGAAGCCCTGGGCCTGTGCCCCACCGGGGAAAGTGGTGCGTTCGTCGAGGGTGGCACGCGCATCGCACTGGAGGGCAGCTTGCCCATCAATACCAATGGCGGGCAGCTGTCTGGCGGACGCACCCACGGCCTGGGTTACGTGCATGAAGCCTGCCTGCAACTGTGGGGCCGTGCCGAAGGCCGGCAAACCCGCGAACACCGCGTCAGTACGGTGGCAGCCGGAGGCGGCCCGCTGGGGGGCAGCCTGCTACTGGTTCGCGAGTAACGGCGCGCCTCAGTAGAGTACGCCGGCCACTTCGCTACAGAACTCGATCAACGCCTTGCCCAGTTCGGCAAGGCCCTCTTCGTCCCGTTGGCCACGGAACATCACTGCTGACACGGTGAAATCGATGCTGTTGGTCGGTGAAAAGACCGGCGCCGCAATCGCAAGAATCCCCCCCGAGAAATGCCCGTCGTCCATTGCCCAACCACGCTCGGCAGCCTGTCTCACTTCCTCACGGTAAACCTCCAGCGAAAGAGGTTGAGCCCAACGAATCGTCTCGAAACTGCTCTGTACTTCCGGATCGTCGAGGTCGATCTGCGTAGCGAACAACCGGCCGCTGGCGCCCATCAGAATCGGCAGACGCTGACCTTCGGCCATGTCGATACGCACATCGGTCGGGCTTGCAGCGGAACTGACAATGACGATGCGGTCAGGGCTCATTTTTCGCCACAGGGTGATGGTCACCCGCTGGCGTGCAGCCAGGTTCTGCAACAGCGGTTTGGCCATCTGAACGCGATGACCCTGGGTAACCAATTGTTCGACCAGACGCGCCAGGCCCAGGCCCACGGTGTAACGCTTGGAAAGAGCACTGAAATCGACCACCTCCTCTTGCACCAGGGTACGCAGGATGTTGAAGCAGGTGCTTGGATTGATTTTCAGTTGCCGGGCGATGTCCACTGAACGTTCCGGCGTACCCACCTGACTGAGGTAACGCAAGATGCGTATGGCGTTGGAAACGGGTTTGACGAGGGTTGCGCCGGCCGATTTGCTGCTGTCGTTGACGTCAGTGAGTTCCATGCCCGATCCAGTAACTTTAGAGTGGCGCCATTCTAACCTGAGAATGATTGGCGTTGTAAAAGTTTTATCTGGGAATTATTCGATCACTTCAATCGGTTAGTTTCACTGGCGGCTGATAGATCAAACGACGGGTTTGCAGATCTTCGCGACGAAAACGCTCGATGAGACGCTCTTGGGCATGGTCGGCCTGGGTCACCCGAACCTGTTGGCGCAAGTATTCCAGCCAGGACTCGACAATAAAGCGCTCGCTGTAGAGTTGCGGGTCCGCCATGTCGCGGTACAAACGCCAGTTTTGCGCGCCGTTGCGCCGTCGCGCCTTGCCTACCGTGTACACAGCGGCCAGAAAGTCATCGCGGTCCGGCGCAGCCACCCGGTACAAAATCTCCACCGATACCGGTCCATCGGAATGGGACACCGGACTGGCCAGCTGGAGTGTGTCGGTCAACTGCACCTCGGCAAAGTCTGCTTCCTGGCCCAGTTCCACATGGCCATTTCGGGTCAGCGCGATGCCGACCAGCAACAACAGTGTCGAGAGCAACAAGCTCTGGCTCAACCCCAGATACTCGGCCAATGCCCCCCATATCGCACCGCCGGCCGCCATCGCGCCCATCAGGATCAACACATAGACCGATGCGACCCGTGCGCGCACCCAATTGGCGGCATAGGTTTGCACCACCGTGGAAATGGTCGCGTTGACCGCCATCCAGCCGAACCCCGCCAGCAGCATCATCGCGCAGACCGCATAGCGGTTGTTGGATAGCGCGGCAGTGAGGGTGGCGAGGGCAAAGGAGATGGCGCCGCAAACCAGCAGATGACGCATGCCCAATACGCGATACAGCCGCGGCAAGCTGAGCGCAGCCAACACTGCACCGGCGCCAAGAAACGCCATGAGCAAGCCATAACCACCGGCGTCCATACCCAATTCCTGCTTGGCCACCAGCGGCATCAAGGCCCACAAAGCGCTGGCACTCGTGGTGAACACCAGAACCTGCTTCATGGCGCTGAACAGGACCGCTGAATGCCGGATATAGCGCAGGCCACTGCGCATGCCACCGGTCAGGGTTTCCGGTGGCAAGCCCACGGCAGGCGGGTTGGGAGCGATACGAAAGAGGAATAGCAGCACCGCGAACATACACAGCGCGATCACCAGAAATACCGAGGTCGTGTTCCAGTATGCAATCAGTGCACCCGCCAACGCGGGGCCCAAAGCGCGGGTGGCGTTGATGGAAATTCCGTTCAAGGACACTGCGGCCGGCACCTGGTCGCGGGGCAGTACACCTACCATGGTCACCATCCACGCCGACATGCCCAGCGCACTGCCAGTACCGAGCACAAAGGTAAACGCCAACAAGCCCCAGGTTTCCAGGTGCGCGCTGTACGCCAGCACACACAACACCAGTGCGGCGAACAGCATCATGCACTGGGTAATGATCAGCCAACTGCGACGGTCCACCCGATCGGCAATCACCCCACCGGGAAAGGCAAACAGGAATACCGGCAGGGTCACGGCGGTTTGCACCAGAGAGACCATGGCTGCCGACGTCGTCAATGTGGTCATGATCCACGCCGCGGCGACCGTCTGCATCCAGATAGCCATGTTGACCACTGCGGCTGCCAGCCATAAGCCGCGGAACGCTTTGTTGCGAAACGGCGCCCACGCCGAACCCTCGCTCATCATCACTCCTCAGCGTCTATTCCTGTCAAAATCAGCGGGTTAGTTACCCAGCGGCTGACCCAGTCGCCCAGCCGCACGTGCGGGGCAGAGCTGGCGTGGCAGAGCGACGGTATTGCGCAGTCGGCCGACGCCTTGGATTTCAGCCTCGACCCGATCACCCGGCCGCAAAAAGCGCCCGCTTTCCAGGCCCACACCGTGGGTAGAACCGGTAAACACCAGGTCGCCAGGACGCAGACTGATGCGTGCATCCAGATAATTGAGCAACTCATCCAGAGGAAAAATCATCTGCCGCGTATTGTCCTGCTGGCGCAGTTCGTAGTTGACGCTGAGGCGTATATCCAGCGCCGGTTGCCCCATTACGCCCAATTCGTCTGCCGTCACAATCCAGGGACCTACCGGAGTAGTGCGGTCCATGGCTTTCTGGGTCAACAAGTCCAGGCGGCCGATCTGTTTACCGGCATCTCGAGCACTGATGTCATTGCCCACCGTGTACCCCAGCAGGCAGTCGCTGGCATGGGGTTCATCCAGCAACGGTCGGCCCACCACTGCGACCAATTCGACCTCATAGTCAAGCTGGGTTGTCAGCGGCGAATATTCGATCTCGTCATTGGCGCCGACCAGCGCTGACTCAGGTTTCATGTAGGCCAGAGGGTGTGCCGGCGCATCACTGCCGAGGCGCTTGAGGTGGCTGAGGTAATTGAGACCCACACCAAACACCCGACTGCCCGGTTCCAGCGGCGCAAGCAGGCGCGCAGCCGACAACGGCAACCAATCGCCACTCAGGTCCAGGGCGTCTGACGCAAGATCCGCCCCTAGCCCGGCCCAGTGGGTGAACGGCGCATCAATACGCCGCAGGCGGTCAGTTTGCGCATCCAGCAACGCCCAGAACGATTGCCCTGCAACTTCGACCCGCGCCAGACGCATGTCAGCGCTTGGCCAGGTACGTCGGCAGGTACTCGGCGTCGAGCACTTCTTCCGGTGTCTTGACGCTGGCGCCGAGAATTGGCCCGACCATTTCGTGGCCCCACAGGCTGAGTTTTTCCGGATTCAGCTCGTAGGGATCGCCTTGCCATGGCTCGATTTCAGCAATGGTCTCGAAGGCAAACCCGGACGGATTGAAATGGTAAAACGACAGATGGGGGTCCTGAGCATGTTGGCCGAGGGTCATCATCATCGGCAGTTCACGCTGACGCACGATGTCGTAGGTCTCACCGACATCACGCACGTTGCGTACAAACAACCCGACATGCTGCACGCCCATGCGACCCGGCCCGTGGCCATACGCGATGTCATGACTGGTGTGATGGTTGAGTTTGGAGCGGAAGAATCCGGTTCGTCCTTTGCCCGCACCGGCGCCATACCAACTGAAACCCATGACGTTAAGCAGGAAGTCCTCCAGTTCTGGCGTGTAGTCCGGAGTGATCAGCACCACATGACCCGCACCTCGTTCGTCGGCAAGGAAACCACTGTGCGGACGGCCCGGCTGGAACGAGCGCGGCATCCATTTTTGCCCGTAAAACAATTCGTGCTGATACCCCACCGGGTCACGAAAACGCACTAATTCACGCACGCCACGCTTTTCGCACAGTTCAGCGTCACCGCGGGTGAAGTCGATATTGGCGGCCGCCAGCTTCTTGATACCGTCCTCGAACGCCATGCGCCCCACCGCTTCCCAACCGATGTAGACAATTCGGTCAACCTTGCCTGGATGGAAAGCGAAGCGATGGCGGCGATCATCGATTTTGAAGTACAGCGAATCGGGGTCACTCTCGGGGTTCTTGCCGATGCCAAAACCCATCACCTGCGGGCCGTACTCGCGCCACGCGTCGAGATTGGGGGACTCAAAGCCCATGTAACCGATACCGATGATGTCCACGTTATTCACCTTGTTATTGTTCGAGATGAAAGGGTGCCGGTAGCCCTTGCCAGGGCGCCGCGCGTGCTAGATCGCGAGTAACCCGCCGTCGATGACGAAGTCCGAACCGGTAATGAATGAAGCTTCATCCGAGGCGACAAAGACCGCCATCGCCACCACTTCCTCGGGTTCGCCGGGGCGATCCATCAATACCCCATCCAGCAGCATCGCGCGCATTTTTGGGTCTTCCAGAAACGGCCGGGTGCCCGGCGTCGCGACAAATCCCGGGCTCAAACTGACCGCACGGATACCGAACGGCGCGCCTTCTACCGCCAACTGGCGAGTGAAGGACACCACAGCGCCCTTGGCAGCGGAATGCGCGGAAATGCCGGCGACTTTCGAGCCACCCCACGCGGCGGTGGACGATACGTTGATGATCACTCCGCGCTGTTCGGCCAAGTGGTGCCAGGCATATTTGGTGGTATAGAACAGCAGGTCGATTTCGTTGCGCATGGTGTACTGCCAATCTTCGATCGACAGCTCGCTGACCAGCCCGAATCGTGCGGCGGAAGCGTTGTTGTAGAGAATGTCGATGCGCCCGTGTTCAGCCACGGAGGCATCGATCCAGGCCTTGGCCTGTTTGTGATCGCCCAGGTCCACGGGTGCCGAGCCATACAGGGTAAACCCCTCGGCTCGCATCAAGGCTGCCGTCTCCTCGTGGCCTTCGGCATTGAAATCGCAACCGACCACAATCGCCCCTTCGCGGGCAAAACGCAGCGCCGCCGCCCTGCCCTGGCCGCCGCCAGTACCGGTAATCAGCGCGACCTTGTTTGGTAATCGTCCCATAAGCACATCCTCACCTCAGTGGTTATCACGTTGCGGCTGACGCTCACGCCATCAAACAGCTTCGTCATCCGGGGTGATGGGCTCAAGCCAGATGGCCTCCGCAGGGCAGGCGGCTGCACCCTCACGAGCCTCCTCCTCCAACTCCGGCGGCACACGGGCATCGTCGAGGTACACCATGCCATCGGCATCAAGCTTGTACAGGCTGGGACAAATCGCAGCACACAAACCATAACCACAGCAGCGGCTTCGGTCGGCCACCGCTTTGAATTGCGCTTTTTCTGAACTCATTTTTTTCTCCTTTATCAGGTTCAGCCTCTGCAAATTATGAACACTTATTTATTTTATGTGCAATTAATTTTTAACGCGGATATGCTGAGACTCATCCGCTGTCGCTAATCACTGCCTTGGCATCAAAACGGGTGAATCGCAGCAGGATGTTGAACACGGCTGGCTTCAGAGTGATTCAACAGTGGGTGCAACGCATGAAATTCGTTTGTCCGTTAGTCAGATAGCTGCGCTGGACAAATCCGAATTTCTGATTTTATTCTGATTAAAAAACCAGATTCTGTTCAAAGAATCTGCTGGCGGTGGTCCACATCACCACTTGTAGCAGTGCTTGGCTCAACAAAACCTATAAGGAAGCCAACTTCATGCACCCGTCTAGAAACGAAGCGGCAATCGATCTGCGCGAGTTCCGCCAAAGCTGGAAAATCCTGATTTTGTCGGTCGCCGGAGTGGCCATCAGCATCAACGCCGCCCTGCTCTATGGCTTCGGCACACTGGTCGTGCCGCTCGGCGATGCCTTTGGCTGGAGCAAAAGTGAACTGCAAGCCTGCATCACCTTTCTGTTTGGCGGCGCGGTGGTGTCATTGCAGTTGGTGGGTTGGTTCAACCTGCGCTACGGCATGAAGCGCGTTACGGTTATTTCCCTGCTGCTGTTATCACTCGGCTACCTGGCGACCACGCAACTGACCCAATCGATATGGTCGATGTACATCGCCTTTGCGCTACTGCCCATCGTCGGCATGGGCGCGCTGGCGGTGACCTGGACCCAACTGATCAGCCTTTGGTTCGACAGCAATCGCGGCCTGGCGCTAGCCATTGGTCTGTCCGGGACCGGCGTCACCGCCGCCACCATCCCCCGCCTGATGGCTTGGGGCATAGAGCAATGGGACTGGCGTGCGGCCTTCGTGATTCTCGCGCTGCTCAACCTTTTGGTTCTGCTGCCGCTGATTCTGCTGTGGTTCAAGCTACCCACTGTTGCAGGTCACCGTGACGACGGCCATGTGCTGGAGCAATTGCCCGGCATGTCTTTTCGTGAAGGTATGGGCTCGCTGAAATTCTGGACCTGCAACCTGGCGCTCAGCCTGGTGATTTCTTCGATTGTCGGCATGGTCACCAGCACCGTGCCCATGCTGCAATCCCGAGGTCTGTCCGCTGGGGACGCGGCCACCATCTTCAGCTGTTTCGGTATTTCGCTGATCTTCGGCCGAATGCTGATTGGTTATTTGCTCGATCGCCTGTGGCCGCCAGCCGTGTCTGCACTAAGCCTGGTGCTACCCGCCGTCGGTTGTTTCATCTACCTGAGCCCAACCACCGAATTTGCCCCGCTCATGCTGGCGGCGGTGCTGGTTGGTTTCGGCGCCGGGGCGGAGTTCGATATTGCCGCATTCCTGATTGCCCGCTACTTCGGCCTGCGCGAATACGGCCGCCTGTTCGGCGTGCATCAGGGCCTGAATACCGTGGCCTCGGCGCTGGCCCCGCTGCTCTTCGCGTACATGCTGGCGCGCACCGGTTCGTATAGCGCGATGCTGGTGTACAGCGCCGCTTGCTGCCTGATCGGTCCGCTGTTGCTACTGACCCTGGGGCGTGTGCCGCGCTTCAATGCGCAAACCATTCCCAGACAATCCTGAGCCCCACCCAACAAGATCGGAGCAGAACATGCCCACATTGACGTTTATTGAACACAACGGCACCGCCCATCAGGTCAAAGGCGACATCGGCCAATCAGTGATGCAAGCCGCGACCTTCGCCTCGGTGCCGGGTATTTCTGCGGACTGCGGTGGTGCATGCAGTTGTGCCACCTGCCACACCTACATTGACGATGCCTGGCTGGGCAAAGTGCAAGCGGCGGAAGGCATGGAGAACGACATGCTCGAGTACGCTTTCGAGCGCCGTGACAGCAGCCGCTTGAGCTGTCAAATGATCATCAGCGAAGACATGGACGGCATGGTTCTGCACCTGCCGTCGTCGCAATTCTGAATGCGCTTGAAGGAGCTCCCATGACCCTCGCCTCAGTCGTTATCGTCGGTGCTGGCCAGGCCGGATTTCAGGTCGCTGCCTCCCTGCGTCAGGAAGGCTTTGACGGGCGCATCACCCTGATCGGCGATGAGCCAGGCCTGCCCTACCAGCGCCCGCCATTGTCCAAGGCCTATCTGCTCGGCAAGATTCAGGCGACCAATCTGCTGTTTCGTCCTGCGGATTTCTACACCACCCAGCGCATTGAACTGCTGCATGACCAGGCAACCGCGATCGACCGCCTGAACCGACGCGTGATATTGGCCTCGGGTGCTGCCGTCAGTTACGACCATTTGGTGCTGGCGACCGGCGCGCACAACCGCCCCCTGCCGGTTCCTGGCGCAGAGCTGCCGCAAGTGTTCGGTATCAAAACCAAAGCCGATGCCGACTCGCTGGCGCCGCTGGCTAAAGAAGCGCGCAACGTGGTGGTGATTGGTGCCGGGTTTATCGGCCTCGAGTTCGCGGCAGTGGCCGCTGCCCTAGGGGCTAACGTGCACGTACTGGAGCTGGGCGAGCGTCCCATGGCCCGCGCCGTTTCGCGGGAGATGTCCGAGCTGTTTGGCCAGGCACATGAAGCCTGGGGTGTGCATTTTGACTTTCGCCAAGGCTTGAGCCGCATCGACGGCGACAACGGCAATGTGTGCGCGGTGCAAACCGGTGATGGACGTGCGCTCCCAGCTGACCTGGTGGTGTTTGGTATCGGTGTGATCCCCAATGCACAACTGGCGACTGAAGCCGGTCTGGACATCGAGAACGGCATCAAGGTGGACGCCAGTCTGCTGACCTCTGACCCGCAAATTTCCGCAGTGGGGGATGTCGCCAGCTTCCCATGCCTGCAAAACAATGAGTTACACACCCGCCTCGAGTCGGTGCAGAACGCCATCGACCAGGGCCGCGCAGTGGCTGCACGCTTGATGGGCAAACCAGCGCCTTATAGCGCCCTCCCCTGGTTCTGGACCGACCAAGGCAACTTGAAACTGCAGATCGCCGGACTCTCCCATGGCTATGACAGTACCGTCGTGCTCGGTTCAGTCGAAGAACATCAAGCGTCCGTGCTGTGCTTCCGCAATGACCGTCTGGTGGCCGTGGAGTCCTGTAATCGCATGGGCGATCACATGGCGGCGCGCAAGATTCTCGCTCGCGCGCCCAAGCTGACGGCAGTCGAAGCCGCCACTGACGGGTTCGATCTGAAAGCTTGGGAAGCGGCCAACCGCGACTGAGCGTCGCACTGATCTTTCACGCCCGCTGCCGCGCCCGCCTCAAAGCTGACGCGGCATTTTTTTTGCACAACGACTGGAGCGATGCAATGAACAAAGTCTGGTTTATTACCGGTGCGGCCCGAGGCTTGGGTGCTGCGATCGCCAAAGCCGCGTTGGCCGACGGTGACCGTGTGGTGGTCAGCGGCCGGCGTATCGAACCGCTTGAAAACGTCTTCGCCGAGTACGGTGAGCGCGTTATGGCAGTGGCCCTGGATGTGACCGACGAAGCCCAGGCGCTTGCCGCCGTAGAGACTGCCGTCGCGCGTTTTGGACGAATCGATGTGCTGGTCAACAACGCCGGTTATGGCCAACTGGCGCCGTTTGAAGACAATTTCGCCAGCGACGCCGCCCAGCAATTCGCGACCAATGTGTTTGGTGTGTTCAACGTCTGCCGCGCCGTGCTGCCTGTCATGCGTCAGCAACGCAGCGGCCGGGTGTTCAACGTGTCTTCAATGGGGGGCATGGTCGGGATGGGCGGTGCGGCGTTGTACTGCGCATCCAAGTTTGCCGTGGAAGGTTTTTCCGAATCCCTGGCCCAGGAAGTGACGCAGTTCGGCATCAAGGTCACGCTGGTGGAGCCCGGGGTTTTCCGTACGGACTTTCTCGACCCCAGCTCCGCGGTCTTCGGTACCCGCGGGCTGGAGGATTACGCTGCATTCACCGCCAAGGTCAAAAGCGCTTCGGCCGCCTACAACCATCAGCAAACCGGCAACCCGGCGAAACTGGGCGATGCGCTGGTGCACCTGGCCAACAGCGAACATCCACCGTTGCGTTATCTGGCGGGCTCCGACGCTTATCAGCAGGTCAGCGACAAGCTCAACAGGATGCTCGCGGAAATCGAGCAATGGCAGCAGTTGTCCCATTCCACCGATGGCGTCTAGGCGCCGACGCGCACAGCCTTTCTGACGAGGCTGTGCGCAACGATTACTGGTTGATGAAGTAACGTACGGACAACTTTCCATCTTCGAACCGATACAACTCGATCGTTTCGATGCCACCTTCCTGCTCACGAAAGGCGTTCAGGTGATGGCACGCCGCTTCATTGCCATTGACGATGCACTGGCGCACCTCGACGCGAACCCTGGTTTGCTGCTGCGCCCACATGCCTTCCAGCACCTGCCATGCATCAGCCTGCGGCTTGCCGACGTATTCGATACTCAAGCCGTTGGGCGAGACGCTGCGATAGTGAGCGAAAAAGCCCTCTTTATCGCCTCGGTTCCAGCAGTCGATCTGCCCGTGCAGAAAGTGCTCGATGGTGTGTTTGTCCATGCTCATTTCACGTTCATCCTCAAGTGGGTTCAGGCATGTGGTCGTAGCTGGAGGTTTTGCTGACGGGCGAGGAAACTTAGCTCCATCCTCAACCACAGCAGAATGGTCGGGCCGATAATGGCGCAGCAGAAACAGCACACCAGCACGGCGGAATAGCTGCCGTACAGGTCATAAAGATGGCCGAACAGCATGGGCACCAGACCGGAAACAATGGTGATCAGGCACAGGTGCAGACCAAATATCCGCGCGTAGTCCTTCAAGCCGAAATAGCGCGCCATCAGGAATGCCGCCAGATCGAACTCAGCTCCGGCACTGGCGCCGATGCACAGGGTCGCCAGCACCAGCAACGGTGTGTTCTGCGCCCCGCCAAAGAGAAAGATCGCGCAGCCCAATGCGGGTAGCGCCAGGCTCACGGCGGCCACCACCGAAGGTGAATAGCGGTCCAGCAGATAACCCACCAACAAACGCCCGCCGATGATGGAAATACCAAAGGTGCTGAAGATCTGGCTGGCTTGCTGCGCACTCAGGCCCTTGCTTTGCAGCATCGGCACCATGTTGGTGACCATGCCGACGGTCAACGACACCGACAATATCAACGCGACGTTAAAGCCCCAGTACATGCCTGAGCGCAATGCTTGTTTGAAGGACATGCCGGACAGCTCCGGAAGTTCCTTCTGCGTTGTCGCGTCAGGACTGGCGAGCAGCGCCGGCATGCGCAGCCACATCAATGACAAGGGCAGCGTAAACAGCAAAGGCATTGCGCCCAATGCAATAAACCCGGCTTGCCAACCGTAGGCGGCAATCAGCCGCGACAACAGGGGTGGCAGAATCATTGCCATCAGCCCGGTGCCACACAAAATCACGGCCAGCGCCAGTCCACGGTTACGCTCGAACCAAAGGTTGACCAATTGCGTCCAGGTGATCGCAATGGTGCCGGCACAGATGATCGGCATGCTGAAAAACGCCAGGTACAACCAGCCGATCGAACCCTGAATCCGCGTGATCGCAAAGTAACCGACGATCTGCAGCACGATCGAAACAATCGCCACCCGGCGCAGGCCGAAGCGACGGTACAGCCAGCCGACCAGTTGCGTGGAAATCGCCACCCCGGCGAAGAGAAAGGTGATGGAGGCTTGCAAGTCGCCCCGGCTCCAGCCGAACGCCTGTTCCAGCGGAATCACCAGGGTGCCGAAGGCGTACAGCAACGCAGCGGTAATGCTGGTGCAGATGCCAAACAGGCCTAACACAACCACGCGCCAGCCGCGCTTGAACTCGGTAAAATCATTGCCAGCGTGGGCCGTGGTGTTGCTACTGCGTGTATCCGATGTCATGACCTGACTCCCATCGCGGACGTGCGACTTGATTAATGGCCCTTGAGGATTTCTTCGACCTTGGGCAACGCGATCATGGTGGCGCCGCCATCCACCAGCAACGAGGTGCCAGTGATATAGGAAGCCTCGTTGGAGGTCAGAAACAGTACGGCGTTGGCAATGTCGGCGGACTCGCCCAGACGCCCTACCGGGAAATGTGCAGCGAGTTTATGCGGCAGTTCATTGCCAAGGGTTTCGAGCATGTGGTCAGTGCCGATCAGTCCGGGCTCGACGACGTTGACCAGAATATTCATGGCGCCGAATTCCACCGCCAGGCCACGGGCGAAGGCATTCATGAAGGCTTTGCTGGAACCATAGGCAATCAGTCGAGGGGTGTATTTGCGGTTGGCTTCGCCGGACGAGATGAAAATCAGCCGGCCTTTGTCGGCGGCTTTCGACAGATAAGGTGCGCAGTCCTTGGCCAACCAGAACAACGATTGAATATTGCTGCGAACGATGTGATCAAAAGTGTCATCGGCCATTTCGGCGATCAGCCCGTGACTAGTATCGGCGGCGCAATGCACCACGATGTCCAGGCCACCAAAGTGCTCTACACCACCTTGCACCATTGACTTGATCGCCTCGCGGTCGGCGATGTCGCCACCGACCAGGCAGGCTTGCGCACCCAGGGCCTTGATCTGTGCGATCGTTTCTTCACCGTATCGAGCGGTGCGTGCCGACACCACCACCTTGGCGCCTTCTCGGGCATAGGCCAGGGCAATGGCGCGGCCCATGCCTCGGCCGGCACCAGTGACCAGCACGACTTTGTCACGGAATTTCATCGTGATTCCTCATTGTTGTTATTAGAGAGGCTACTGATGCAGCGTATGCGCCGGATAATGATCGCAACCCGGCGCACCCGGCTGATTACAGGTCCTTGCCTGGAACGTTGCGGGCCGAGCCGTTACGCCGGTCCGATTCGCCCCAGCCCAGCCAGTGCGAAGGCTCGCGGGTATCGCCAACCCGACGCCAGCGCCCTTCCTGCTGCGCCGTGATCGGGAAGCCGCCGACGAAGTCGATCATCTCGCCCTTCTCATCAGGCAAAAACTCCCACTCTTCCTTGCCTTCCAGCACGATTTTCGCGGACTTCAGGAAGTAGCTGCCGTCCTTGTGTTCGGTTTGTCCTTCGATATCGGTGGTGACCCGAACCTCGCCTTTCTCATTGTTGAAAATGGCGTAGCCCAAATGGTCGTGACCGACCATGAAAGAGCCGGTATCCCAGGTGCCGTCTTTATAAACGGTGACAAAGGACCACCAGATCACATGCTTGTTGTTGTTCACCACCAGGTCTTTCTTGAAGTGAATGGCGCCGCCTTCGGCCATGTAGAACTGGTCCAGTGCCATGGCGCCCTTGACCGGACGCCCCTCACAGACACCGGCGATGTCCCACAACTGCGAAACGTAGAAGGTGCCCCATTCCACGCCGGGTAAATACCACTGCAGTCCCGGACCGAGCAGACGCCCTTCGAGGTGAAACAGGCCTTCTTCTTTCCAGGTCAGCCGTTCGCTGCTAGCAGTGATTTCCCAGCCGTTGCCGGCTTCACCCGGTTGGCTGGCCCAGCGCGCGACATCGCCTTCCAGGCTGTGCACCGGCAGCGGTGTCAGCGCCTGGCGGGCCATTTTTTCGTGGTCCATGCGCAGGTTGACGTTATCGACGTGATTGTTCAGGTAAAAGAACTTGGTCGGGTTCGGTGTGCCGTTGGGCGCCATCAGCGAGCGGACGAAGGAATAGATATTGCCTTGCTCATCGCGCACAGATCCGAACGGCGAACTCTTGCTCAGGTGCAGGCCGAAGAAGCCGCGTTCCGATGACATCGACGCGCCTGTGACCTGGTGCGGCCCAACCAATTGTTGGAAGCCGAAATCACCGCGTTCTGGAATGGTTTTAAACGTTCTCATAATGCCCTCTGTTGTTTTTGTTGAGGCCTGGAAACGGATTTTCAGCCTGGTTCAGTCCCAGATCACCGGGAGCTTGGACACGCCGCGCAGTTGCGCACCGCCTATCAGCGGCACAGGCTCGCTCGGGTCGAGGCGCAAGTTTGGGAACAGATCGAGGATCGCGTTGACCGCGCAGCTGATCTCCACCTTGGCAACGAACTGACCGATGCACATGTGCGGGCCGAAGCCGAAACCAAAGGAGGGTTTTGGCTTGCGATCAATGTCGAATACATCGGGGTTTTCAAAGGAGTCTTCGTCGCGGTTGGCGGACACCACCATGCATTGGACGAACGAACCCTTGGGGATTTTCACGCCGTGAAATTCCACTTCCCTGGCGGTTTCGCGCACCTTGAAGGTGGCCACTGGTTCAAAGCGCGTGGTTTCGTCCATCAGCTTGCCGATCAGCGAGCGGTCGGCCTTGACTCGGTCCAGTAACCCGGGCGTGGTGAGCAGCAAGGTCATCACCGAGCCGAACATGCGCGTGGTGGTTTCGCCCGCGGCTGGCAACAGCGAGCGAGTGAAGGTGATCACCTCGTGGTCATCCAGCGTGCGCCCTTCGTACTCCGCGCGCAGCAAACGCCCGACTACATCATCGCCTTGGCTGCCCTCTGCACGACGTTGCACCACCACCTCGGCAAGCGCGTCGTACAGACCTTTGACGGCGATGCCGGCCTGACGTCGCGCTTCAACCATTTTGCTCGGGTCAATCTGGTTGCCGCCGACAATGGCCAAGGCCCACGCAGCGTATTGCTTGTACTTGGAGGGCTCATCCGAGGGGAAGCCCATCAAAGCGTACATGACGCGAATCGGCAGCTCGAGGCCAAACTTCATCAAGTCGGCCTTCTTCGCCGGCAACATCGGCTGGATGTACTCCTCGCGAATCACTTGATCGATCTGGGGGCGCCACTTGTTCACGGTCTCCGGCATAAAGGCCGGTTGCAGCAAGGCGCGCACCTTGCGGTGCTCGTCACCGTCCATGGCAAGAATGATCAAACCATCGAAAAACGCTCCAAGACCTTCGGCAATAAAACCGCTGGTATAGGTCGCACCGTCGCGCAGAACAGTCATTACATCCTGGTATTTGAACAAGGCGAAGGTCGGGCGAGTGCCCTGCTGGGTGCCGGCATTGGTCGGCACGCCAAACTGGGTGATGAAGTCGCCTTCATAGATGGGCGATTTCAACCGTTGCTCGCGGCACACCGCGTGAATATCCAGGTCGGTGCCGCGATACATTTCCGACACAGCGGAGTATGCGGTTGCCAGGTCCAGTGCTGCGCTTTCGTTGCTCATCAGGAGCTCCTGTCTTGTTTTTATTCTTCTTGCACACCAAGATTACCCGGCTGCCAACCCATGGTATGTGGTTGTGTCTGCCCCGGTAGTCCGCTTCGTTTGACTCGGGGTCAAACGAAGGCCCCCGGGGAAATGCTTCAAGGTGTGAATAACCTGGCCAAAACTGGCATGAGGAGGACGAGGTGGCGGTAAAGGCAGGAGAAGGTGGCGAACAGGGCAAACGCAATACGATGAATCGCCTGCTCGCGGCAGCGCGCGTGGAGTTCGCCAGAAAAGGCCTGGCTGGTGCGCGAGTGGAAGAAATTGCCCGGGAAGCCGGCGTCACCAAGCAGCTGGTCTACCACTACTACAACTCCAAGGAAGGCCTGTTTGTAGCGGTACTGGATGAATCCTCGGACAACATCATGTCCGAGCTGGTCAATCTCAATGTCGAAGAGCTTTCACCGCCAGTGGCGATGCGCGCCGTGCTCAACCATTTTTTCGACCAGTACCGTCTGGACCCCTTCCTCGGCAGCCTGGCGCTGGAAGGCATTCGCTACCATGACACCCACGAAACGCCGCGTAACCACTTTCTGGAAATGGCACCGAAGCTGATTGCCAAGCTCGATGCGATTCTGTTGCGGGGGGCGGCCAGTGGTGATTTTCGCGCAGACATCAACCCGCGCCTGTTGTTGGCCAGCGCTTCGCTGGTGACTACTGGCTGGTTTACCAACCGCTATTCGATGTCGGCGCTTGCCGGGCTGGATACGGACTCGGAGCAAGGCATGGCCACGTGGCGGCAGTACTCGGCGGATTTTGTGCTGGCGAGTATTTCGCTGGGGGCAGAAAAAAACGTCGACGGCGTTTAAGCACCGTTCACACACTCTCGCCCAATAAGCTTTCCCTGTGGGAGCGAGCCTGCTCGCTCCCACAGTGGGTTCTCTGTTGGGCTTGGAATCAGCGACCCGCTTCAGTCAGCCTTTTTACGCAAATACTTGCTCACCCGCTTGGCCGCCAAGCGCCCGGCCATGCCATTGACCCCGCCGCCCGGATGAATACCGGCACTGCCCAGATACAACCCCGCCACAGGCAAGGTATCGCCGCCCAAACCGTACGCCGGGCGCATGGTGCTCGAGCGCATCGAGGTGGTGTCGATATGCACCACGCAGCCATTCACCGTGTTCAAGCGCGCAGTAAAATCCGGAGCCGCCTCGATGTGTCGGCCAATCACCTGCCCCTCGATCCCATCGATGTAGTCATACAGCTGTTCCTGTACCTGATCAGCCACCCGCTCACGCAGCGCGTCCCAACCTTCATTGGGATTTACCGGCATCACCGGCGGATAGATGTACAACACATCCTGCCCGGCTGGCGCTTGTGAAGGGTCAGCCGAACTCGGAGCGGCGACGGTGATATAGGGCAATTTCGGTACTTCGCCACGGGCGCAGGCGGCGAAGTTTTCCAGCACGGCTTCTTCGGTGCCGATCAGCATGACGGTTTTACGCAAATCCACGCCATCGCCGCGAATGGCAGCGAAACGTGGCACAGAAATCTGCCCACGCAAGGCAACATCTATCTTTAGTGGCCCCGAGCCTTTGCCGTTGGCCGGCGCCATGGCGATGCGGGTCAACAGGTGTTTGGGAATCTCGCCGGGGGTAACCATATCCAGCGCCGGCTTGGGGTGGCAGCCAGCAATGACTGCCCGTGCGGTGAACTGACGACCATCCGCCAGTTTCACGCCTTTGATCAGACCGTCCCTGGCAACGATTTCACTGACGCTGGCCGACACCAGCACTTGCCCGCCCAGCTCTTCCAGTCGAGCCTGCATGGCATTGCTCAACTGCTGCATGCCACCCAATACCCGGCCCACGCCAAAACGATGGAGGAAACCAAGCAAGGCGTAATAGATGCCACCGCCATCGGCGCTGATGTCCCCCGCCAGGCCAGTGAGTGCGCACATTGCGGAAATGGTCAGCGGGTGTTCGAAGCGCTCACGCGCCGCCTGCAATGCAGAGCCCGTCATCAGCGCCATCAATTCGGGTTTCAAGGCTTTGTGTTTGATCGCGGTGCCAAGCATTTTCAGCTTCACGCCGAGGTTCGTTTTGGCCGGGTCGACACGCATCATCGGCAGCGCGATATCGAGGAACATGTCGATGACTTTCATGAACTGCAGAAACGCCTCGGCATCCTTGCTGCTGAACCGGCGGATCTCGGCGGCGGTTTTCTCGCGATCGCGCCAGAAGATCAGCGATTGCCCATCCGGGTGCAAGTACACATACCCCGGCGCAAGCTCTATCGATTTGAAACCGTGTCGATCAAGTCCCAGTTCCGCTGGTACATGGGAATGCACGCGCATCGACATCATGTCCAGGGCACAGGGATGAACCAGATGCTGCGGCGCTTCGGGTATCAGGTAACCCGAGGAGGCCATCCCGCCGACCTTGTCCAATGCCTCCAGAACCAGCACCTTCTTGCCTTCCAGGCCCAGGTAGCAGCCAGCCGAAAGGCCATTGGTGCCACCGCCGACGATGATCACATCAAAATCCGTAGTGCTCGCATTTTGGTTCTGGTTCATCAATTAATTCCAAGTCGAAGTTCAACCACAGCGGCACGCGGCGGCTATGGCGGCAAAGATCAACCGCGGCGCACCGCACAGGGTGCGCCGGGCAAGGGTTACATGCCGGTGCGACCCATCTGCGCAAACAGCGCGCGCATCGCCACCAGGGAGGGGGTGTGGCTGCTGAAACCGCCGTCGGCGACCAGCGTGGTGCCGGTGACGAAGGAGGATTCGTCACTGGCCAGGAACGCCACCACATCGGCAATCTGCCGAGGCGTGCCCAGCTCGGCAGTGCAGTGGTTGTCGCGCAGGATGTCGAGCAAGGGTTCAGGCATGGCGTGTTCCGAAGGCGCCAGGCCGATCTGCACGGCGTTGCCGCGAATGCCTTGTTTGCCGTATTGCGAGGCGACCATGCGCGGCAGCATCATCAGCCCCGCCTTGGAGGTGGCGTAGCCGGTCAGGGACATATCGCCCTGCATGCCCAGACCCGAAGTGGCGAAGATAATCGAGCCCTTGCCGCTCTCCAGCATGACCGGAATCACATGTTTGGTGCACAGCACTGCGCCGCGCAGGTTGACGGCGATGGCCCGGTCCCAGGCCTGCATGTCGAGGTTGACAAAATCGCGGTCCAGCTGACGTTGCTCGGCGTTCAGGATCGCCGCGTTGTTGTGCAGAATGTCGATACGGCCAAAATGCTGTTTAACCTGAGCAACCATCGCCCGCACGGCGTCTTCCGAGGACACGTCAGTGGCGATTGCCAAGGCTTGATGACCCTCGGCGAGGAGTGATTGGGCCACGGCTGTGGCCCCCTCGAAATTGATATCGACCACCGCAATACTTGCACCATGCGACGCCAGCACCCGTGCGCACTCAGCGCCCAGGCCGCCACCGGAGCCGGTAATAATGGCCACTCGCCCTGCCAGTTTTCCTGTGCTCATGTTCTATTCCTTATTGTTTTGGGTGGCGCTTTACTCGCCGGTAAACCGCGGTTCGCGCCGCTCGCTGAACGCCTGGGCTGCCTCTCGGGCATCCTTGGTCGGGGCCAGCAAGGCGAACAGATCAAGCTCCAGATCCAGGCCACGCTTGAGGTCCATGTCCAGTGCCGCCCGAGCCGCTTGTTTGACAAAAGCCGACGCGGTGGGTGGTTTGCTGGCGATGCGCTGAGCAAAGGCTCGCACTTCGTCCACCAGGCTGGCATTGTCACTGGCCAAGCGACTGACCAGGCCAATGCGCTGCGCTTGTTCGGCGCCCACCCGGTCTCCAGTGAGCAACATGTCCAACGCCTGGCCCGGTGCAACCACTCGGGAAAGCCGTTGCGTACCACCGCCGCCGGGAATCAGCCCCAGGCCGGTTTCCGGCAGGGCGAACACGGCATCGGGCGCGGCGAAGCGGATGTCACACGCCAGCACCAGTTCCAACCCACCGCCCATGCAATAACCATGAATGGCAGCGATCACCGGTTTGCTGATGCCATCCAGCGCTTCGATCCAGCGCACCTGTTCCATGCGCTGCCGCACTTGCAGGCTCGATTCCGGGCCACGGCGCTCCTTGATATCAGCACCCGCACAAAAGCCTCGCTCACCTTCCCCGCGAATCACGATCACGCGAATGTCCGGGTCTTGCTGCAACAGCGCCAGTGCTTGCGGCACGCCCTGACGAATATCGTCGTTGATGGCGTTGATCTGCCGGGGCCGGGTCAGTACCACCCAACCCACCATGGCATCACGCTCAAGGCGCACCGCATCGTTGATCAGCACGGGAGACTGCGGTTTTTGCGCTGTGCTCATACAGGGCACTCCTCGAACTCGAAGACCTGGCCATTGAGTTCTTGTGGGTCGATCTTGATCAACGCACGGCCGCCGACGGCCTCTGAGGATTCGATCCACTGGAACCGCGTGCCGCGTGACCGCAGATCCTCGGCCTTGGCAGCCAGATCGTTGACACCGATGCGGATGTAGTACGGACCCGGCCCCCAGTTATTGACGTAGTGGCCGGCGTCGGTGTTCCAGTAGGTCGCCTCGAGCACATCGAGGGTGGCACTGTTCGGCACGGTGAAACCCATACGCGCACGGCGGTAACCTTCGCTGCCGATGCTCTCGACCGGCCCGCTCGGTTCCCAGTCGAGGTTGGTCGAGACCTTACGCAGGGTTTCATCGAGGTCGCGTACCAGGAAGCCACGGGCGGTGACGCGGACCATGTCGCCGGGCTTGAGATCACGCGGCTGCATCGGTGGCAACTGATAGGTTTCCGGCGGCATCTGCAAAGGCTCGGTGGGCATGATCTCAATGCACAAACCGCCATCCACAGTGGGTTGGTAATACGGTTGCTCGGGAGTAGCACCCAGCCACAAACGGTCGAACGGCATTTCCGGGGTGCGCTGCGCCATGCGGAACGGCAAGCGACGACGCATCAGTTTGTCTACCAGCGCGTCGAACTTGTCCCCGTGCAGGGCCAGCACGATGGAGTGCGTGATCATCGGCCGATGATGCCCCTGGAAATCTTTCAGGCTTTCCAGAAAGTCATGGAACAACGGATCACCGGGGTTCGGCCGATCCAGGTGCCACTGCGGTTCGATGCGCGTAGGCGACACCGCGAGGGATTTGTGTACCCGCAGGAAATGCGCAATGTACGGGTGATTATCGAACGCCTGGCGCCAGCGTTCGTGTTTGTAGATGCCGAGCTTGTCGACCAACATTTCCGTCATGCCGTCCGGGTCCGGAACCATCATGTCGGCACTCATCAATAACTCGAACATTGTTCTCTCCTTGCAGTTGCCAGCCAGGTCTGTGCCCGGCTATTAGTCAGCGGACACGCCGGGGTAAGGCGAGCTCGGTCAATAGGGGTGTAGGTGCGCTGGCCGCGGGTTTGCGCGGTTCCTGTTGCGCGCGCGCGTCCTCCAGATCGAGGGTCACGCCGGCCTTGGAGTTGCCTTTCGGGTTGAGCAGGTAATGCGAGAGTGCCGGGATCAGCACCAGCGCACCGAGCATGTTCCACAGGAACATGAAGGTCAGCAGAATGCCCATGTCCGCCTGGAACTTGATCGGCGACCAGGCCCAGGTAATCACCCCGGCGGCCATGGTCAGGCCAACGAGGGCAACGACACGACCGGTGAAGTCCAGCGAGCGGCGATACGCAACCGCCAGGCTACCGCCACGTTCCTGCACCGCCAGTTGCACACTGAGTAGATACAGCGCGTAGTCCACGCCGACACCGACACCCACGGCGATCACTGGCAAGGTGGCTACTTTCAGGCCGATCCCCAACCAGACCATCAGCGCCTTGCAGATGATCGTGGTCATCAGCAAAGGAATCAGCGCCACCAGGGTTGCGCGCCAACTGCGGAAGGTCAGCAGGCAGAGCAAGGCCGTAGCGCCATACACGGCCAGGTACATGGTGATGATGCCCTTCTCTACCTCAATGTTAGTGGCAGCTTCGATCCCGGCGTTACCCGCAGCCAGGAGGAACTCCACAGGCTGTTCAGCGCCAGCGACCGTGTTGTTTTCCTTGGCGAATTCTTCAGAGACCTTCAATACCCGGCTCAGGGTGTCGGCTTTGTGATCGGCCAGATAGGCGATCAATGGAGTGACCGAGCACTGCTGGTTGGTGATCCCCGGAGCAGAAATCATCGCCGCGTCCACCGCCGAGTTGGTGATCGCCTGGTCACGGCTTATGCTCAGCCATTTCGGGCTGCCTTCCGCCATGCCGGAGCTGATCATCCGCACGGTTTCGGCCAGCGACTGGGTCGTCTGTACACCGGGCGTCTGGCGCAGCCGCCAGGCCAGTTTGTCCATGCTTTGCAACGACTGGTATAGACGGCAACTGTCTTCATTGGTCTTCATGATGACCACGAACTGGTCACTGGAAAGTCCGTAGTGACTAGTGATGTAGGCGTTATCGCGGTTATAGCGCGAATCCGCACGCAACTCCGGCGCACCGGGATCGAGGTCGCCCACCTTGAGATGCATCATCACCACGCTGCCAATCAGCGTCACCACCAGCGATACGGCAATCACCGCCGTGGCCATCGGCCGTTCCGTGAAGCGATCCAGGCCGCTCCACAGACGCCCGAGAAAACCCCGGTTTTCTGCGCCGGCCTGATCTTTGGCGATGGCGATACGCGCGGCTTTCTTACTGACGCCCAGGTACGACAGCGCCACCGGAATCAGCAGCAGTTTGGTGAAAATCAGCACGGCGACACCGATGCTGGTGGTCAGGGCCAGGTCGCGAATCACCGGAATATCAATGATCACCAGCACGGCAAAACCAACGATATTGGTCAGGAGCGCAGTCAGGCCTGTGAGAAACAAACGGCGGAAGGTATAGCGTGCAGCGATGTATTTATGGGTGCCACGGCCAATGTCCTGAAGAATGCCGTTCATTTTTTGCGTGCCATGGGAAATCCCGATGGCAAAAATCAGGAACGGCACCAGGATCGAGTAAGGGTCCAGCTCGTAGCCGAGGATTTGCATCAAACCCAGCAGCCACACCACCCCCGCCACCGCCACGCTCACCAGCAGCAACGTGCTGCGCAGGCAGCGGGTATAGAAATAGACGAACAATCCGGCGATCAGCACCGATGCGCCAAAGAACAGCATGACCGAATACAGGCCGTCGATCAGGTCGCCCACCAGCTTGCTGAAACCGACAATGTGGATGCCAACCTTGTCACTTTCCAGCGAGCGAATCTGCGCTTCCAGTTGCTTGGAAAAATCACCGTAATCCAGGGGTTGTCCGGTCTGCGGATTGGTATCGAGCAGCGGCGCGACGATCATGCTCGACTGGCCGTCGTTAGCCACCAGGTTGCCAATGATCCCGGAGCGCATGATGTTGCGGCGCAAGGCCTTGATCGACTTGTCGCTGCCGTCGTAATCCGATGGCATGACCGCACCGCCATCAATGCCCTCCTCCGTCACTTCTTTCCAGCGAACGATGGGCATCCACAGCGATTTCATCCAGGAACGGTCGATTCCCGGAATCAGGTACAGGGTGTCGTTGACCTTTTGCAGCGCCAGCAGATAGTCGGCGTCGTAGATATCACCGGATTTGTTTTCCACCACGACGCGAATGCTGTTACCCAGGCCTGGCAACTGGTTTTTATAGGCCAGGTAATTCTTGATGTACGGGCTGGAGCTGGGAATCATTTTCTCGAAGCTGGCATTCACCTGAAGCCTTGTAGCAAAGAAGCCCAACACCACGGTGGCGAGCAAGCAGGCAACGACAACCACCATGCGATGACGGAATATGACCCGTTCAAACCAGCCACCGGAGTTTTTGTCAAAGTCCTCCAGGTTGGCAATCACTGGCATCCCGCTGTTGAATTTTTGCTCGACCATTTTTTCTTTCTCGTAGGGGAATCGTGCCGAGGGCTTTAGTTGGCCTGGGCGATATCGATGACCTTGGCGCCGCTGAAGCGCGTGACAAGCAGGCTCCCAGCCTGTTTGGTGGCACTGGCTGCATACACCTCGCCTACCCGCGCATCTGCCAGCGGGGTGACCTGCAAACTCTGCCGGTCAACACTGACCAGTTGCCCACCCTGGCTCACGACGATCAAGGCATCACCCTGCTCGACAATGCTGACCAGGCTGCTATTGAGATTGGTTGCCACAGGCTGCCATTGCTGGCCGTCATCACGGCTGGCAAACAGGTTGCCGCGCAGTCCGTACGCCAGCAGCAGACCGTCGAAGGCGCGGACGCCAAAGTAAGTGCCGGTGTAGGGCGTATCGATTTTCACGAAACGTTGTTGCTGACCATCCAGCCGCAGCAGCAGACCCTGCTCACCGCCGATGTAAAAAATGCCCGCATGTTCCGCCAGGCCATACAGGTGCATGCGCCGATCGTTGTCACTGCGCTCGGTCCACGGCTGCCAGTTCTGGCCGTCATCCGTGCTGTGCAACAACATGCCGAAGGCACCCACTGCAAATCCGTTGCCGTGCTCATCGAACATCACATCGAGAAAGGGTGCGGCCAATACGTCCGGCGTCGCCGAGGTACTGGCGGCCATCGCTACTTCCTTGAGCATCTGGGCGGCGACTTCATCGCCTTGTTCAGCGCGAGGGCCGTAGTAAGCGTTAAGCAAGGTCAACAGGCGGCGCCCGTCGAGTTGCACTTGCCAGCTGTCACCGCCATCGGTGGTGTGCATGACCACCGCATCGTGACCGACGATCCAGCCATCACGCTCGCCGCGAAACCGTACTTGCACCAGATCGCTAGACACCGGGCTAGCGACCTGTTGCCAGGTGCGGCCTTCATCGGTGGAGCGCTGGATCAACCCGTGCAGGCCGACGCCGATCATCGTGTTGCCTGCCGTGGCGACCGACAGCAAAGGTGCGGGCAGGTGTTCATCGACCCGCTGCGCCGGCACGTCGAGCGAATCGGCCGACAACGCGACGGCGCTGTAGGCAGGCGTCGTCAGCAATGAGCTCGCGCCGACCGTCAACGCGACAGCCAGGAGCAGGCGCGAAGTAGAAAGAAGAAAAGAAGCAGGGCAAGGGCTAGTCATTATTTTTATTCCTTAACCATCCCGCGTGGCAAACCCACCTGTTCTGCCTGCCCGGCTTGATGCGCAAACCGGCAGGCAGGACAGGTGAAATCACATCAGCGCTGGGTGACCCGAGCCACAATGGCTTCAGGATTCATGTCACGCTCGGAGAGTGGTTTGTCGATGAACTTGTAGCCGCCTTTCAAACCATCGTTGAGCAGCGCGTACATGCCTTTGTTGAAGTCATACACGACGTTTTTCACGTTGTAGGGAATGTTTTTGTCGTAGAGCTGGACGCCGCTGAGGAAGATCGAGCGATACAGCGCGCCGCTCTTGTCCCAGGCGTCATACAGGCCGATGCCGAAAGTATCTTCATCCAGGTAGTAAGTGCGTTTGCTGTAGACGTGGCGCATGCCCGGCTTCAACGTCGCTTCCACGACCCACACCCGGTGCAGCTCCCAACGCTCGTTCGCCGGGTTGGCGTGGTGCGGCATGAACTGATCTTCCTGCTTACCGACGCCAAAGTAGAATTTGTAAGCGTTGTAGGGGATGTACATTTCCTTGCGACCAACCAGCTTGTAGTCAAAGCGGTCCTGGCTGCCGGAGAACATTTGCAGTTCGTCGAACAACGTCACACCGCCCTGGCTGGCCACGGGTGTATCGAATGCAAATTCCGGTGCCAGTTTTACCCGGCGCTGGCCTGGGGAATAACTGAACGAACGACGGGCCTTTGCCAACGGATCGAGGAAGTCAGTGAGCACCACCACTTCACCGGAGCGCCGGGCCGGATAGTCATTGCGTGAGAACACCCGTGCATACATCAGCGGATCGCGATCCGTTTGAGTCACCTGGTAGTACGGAGTTTCTTCGAACGTCGCCTGTTCGGCGGTCTTGGTGATCGAGCCGTTGGCGTCGACTACCCAGCTATTGGACGAAGACGTGGTCGAGTAGCCGGTGCCTATCTTGTAGCGCACCTGTTGGTTCCACATCACTTCGTTGCCGGTCTTCGGGATCGGGAACGGCAAGCCGCCACGGCAGGACGGATCGACCGCCAGGCCGTCTTTCTGGATCTGGCAGCTGCTGCCATTACGCACGGTGGCATCGAGTACGGCCTGGGGATAGGCCGTCGTACGGTGGCTCGGGTAAATGTCGATGTAATAGGTCGGGTACTTCTTGATCAGGGTCTTTTGCCCTTCACTGAGTTTGTCCGCGTACTGGTCGACGTTTTTCGCATCAATGCGAAACAGTGGTTTTTCATCCTTGAACGGGTCGACCCAGAACCCGCTGTCCGGTACGAAGCCGGCCGGTGCCTTGGTCAGTCCGCCGTCATAGGCCGGAATGGTGCCCTCGGCGTTCCCCGCCTTGATCGCCCCGAACGGGGTAAGCGTTTTACCCAGCTCCGAAGCGTCACCGGCTGCCAGGGTGTAGGTGGCCATGCTCATCAGGGCAATGGATAGGGCAAGTTGTCGTTTCATGAACACATTCTCCGATTCTTGTTGTATTTGTCAGAAGGAGGTCTTGAAGGTAAACGCCAGCCACCCGCGGTCGGTACCACCCACTGGGCCGTTACCGGCCACGGTGCCGTTCGCCAGATTCTTGGGTTGTGCCTTGGTGTCGGCGTAACGCAGCCCGAACTCATAGAGTTGAGCGTAGGTAGCTTTCAGCCCGATCGAGTAAGACAGCGCGCCTTCGTTCCCGCCACCCGCCGTGGGCGCGTTGCCATGCAGACCGTAGTTAACGGTCAACGGAACATCCAGGTCCCAGGACGGAAAGATCGAAATGTACTGTGGCGTGTAGTTCACGGCAACGGCGTAGTAGTTCTTCGACGAACAGCCATCGGACTCGCTGCCCGAATCTGGAATGCCCGGGGTTCTGCCATTGGTGCAGGCCGCCGTACCGACGCCCTTGTACAGTTCTTCATGTTCCGTCACGCGTTGCAAATGGCTGTAGGCGAATTCACCGACCAGCGTGGCGTTATCCGAAATGAAGTTACGTGGCACGCCGTAAACGGCGTTGGCAATAAAGTGGATCGTGTCACCGCGAGGACCTTCATCATCCAGAGCGCTGACACCGGTGGCGTTCAACGCGCCGCCCATGCGGTAGGACAGCTCGGAACCCACCGCCACGGTATTGAAGACCCGGGCGAAGCTGAGGCCCGCGAGCTTCACGCCACGTGGGTAAACCACGCGATAGGAACCCAATGCCGCTTTGACCTGCGGAGCCAGCCAAGGCTGGTAGTCGTCGAACTGACGGTAGTAGGCGCCGAAGGTCGATTCGATTTCTTCGACGTTGAGTTTGCCCATCACACCCCAGTTCTTGCCGTCACGACCGAAGCGCGAATCCTGACGCTGCAGGGTGGCGCCGTTGGCGGCCAGCGGCAGCTGGTCCGGACCTTCGAACAGTGGGTCGGCGCCGCCGAAATAGGTGCCACCAAAAGGGATACGGGTTGGCTCCCACTCATAGAAGTATTGAGCAGCTACCGAGAGTCGGTCGGTAACTTGCGCCTTGGCCGACACTTGCCCGACAGGCAGGAACACTTCCTTGGTTTCGATACCCGGGCTGGTGGAGGCTTTAACGCCATCGCTCGGAGCTTGAGAGTAAGACACGGCGTGCGCGCCAAAGAGCAGGCCTTCACCCCAGTAGTTGGTATGGCGACCGACTTTCACGTTGACCGGCGTGTCGCCGATGTTGAAGTTGCGCCAGACGAACGCATCGAGAATCTCGCCCGAAGGCCCGTTCATGTAGCGATCGACTTCACTGCTGTACTTGTTGTTGTGATAGCTGGTGGCGTAACCCGGGATGTTACTGCTCACCGTATCGTCGTGGTACGCCTGGTCAAACCAGGCGGCAGCACTGAGTCGTGCACCCCAGTCGTTCAGGTAGGAAAAGTCGAATTCACTGAACAGATCGAGACGATTTGTAACAATATCGCCTTTATCGAACTTCCCGTCCGACTCGTCGTAGTTCGGCGTATTCATGATGCGGTGGTCTTGACTGTCGGTCCGCATACCCAGGTTGTAACGGACCGTATTGTCCCAACGCACGCGGTAGTCTGGGTTCGACATGTCGAACGAGGCCGCCATCAAACCCTGTGCACTGCCAACCATCAACAGTGTCAGCGCACCTTGAGTCAGCACCCGCCGACCCTGCTTGGTCTTCTGTTTCATACACACTACCTTTTATTTTTATTGTTCAGTCGTTATGTGCGTTCAAGCAGTCATTGCAACGATCTGCAAACCCTACAGGATCGTTGCAAGTCTCGCCTGGACAGTCCGCTCAAGAGGCCTGGCACGCTCCAGGACCACTTTCCTCCTCAGCTGAAAGCCACCGTAACGGATCAGAGCCAACAATTCCACATAAAGATTTCAATTCTATATACAGAATTTCTAACCCGTTTCCCTGGAGGGAAGTTTCGGCCAGGGGCGATGCCAGGCTAAATACTGCACACAAAATACATAAACGTTCAAATAATCTTTGACGCTTTTCACCTTTGGGCTTTCAATAGCTCCGACACACCCCTTGAATTCGGCGTGTCCGGCATGAAAAACGGCAGTTGAACCGGCAGAAAAAAAACAACAGGAGCCAGCATGAACATTGATTTGAGTGGCAAGCGCGTAATCATTACGGGCGCGTCCCGGGGCATCGGCCTGGCCATCGCCCGGGCGTTCGCGGCGGAAGGGGCGCGCGTAGCGATTTGCGCCCGCAGCGAGTCAGCCGTCCGCGAAGCCGGAGAGGAGCTCTCGCAGCATGCCCAGGCGGTCATAGCCCGTGCGGTCGACGTCACCGACAGTAATGGTGTCAAAGCTTTCGTGGCGGAAGTTGCACACGCCTGGGGCGGTGTCGATGTGCTGGTGAACAACGCCGGTCAAGGTCGTGGCGGCAATCTCGATACCCTGACACCCGAGGTCATCCTCGAACACGCCAACATTCTGCAGATGGGCCACTTCCGTTTCGTCCAGGCCGTGGTGCCGTTCATGCGCGAACAGCGCTGGGGGCGAATCATCGAAATCAATGCCCTCGCCGGCGCGATTCCTACGCCCGACGGCATTCCTTCGGTGATCAACCGCGCATCGTGCATCGCCCTCTCCCGCTCTTTGGGCATGTCGCTGCCCAAGGACAACATCCTGGTCAACAGCCTGAACATGGGCTGGATCGACACCGGCCAATGGGACCGTCACTACAAGGAAATGGGGCCGGGTGTCAGTCGTGAGGAGTTCGATGCCATGGTGATGAAAGTCGTGCCGCTCGGGCGCTACGGCAAGCCAGAAGACGTGGCGGGCATGGCACTTTTCCTAGCCAGCGAATATGCCAGTTTTATCAGCGCGGCCTCGATCGACATTGCCGGCGGTATGGGCGGCCAGATTGCTTACTTCCCGACCCTCAAGCGGGATTTCGCCGTGGCCATCGCGGCACGAAACGCTGCCAGCGAATAACGCGAGCATTCACTGACTGCCGTGAACGCGGCAGCAGTCCTGGTGCGCTCTGCGCGCCCTCAACGTTGGCGCGTCCTCGATGAATCTGCTGATACCTGTCCTCGCCACACTGATCTGGGCTGCCAGTACGGTGGTCAATCGCCTGTCGGTCGGGGTGATCGACCCGGCAGCCATTTCCTTCTATCGCTGGCTGATCGCGTTGCTGGTGTTATCGCCGGTGTTGTTGCCCAGGGTCTGGCGCTTGCGTCGGCAGATTCGGCCGCACCTGCCAAAGCTCGGGGTGCTGGGGCTGCTCGGCATGTCGCTGTACCAATCGTTAGCCTACTTCGCAGCGCACACGATCAGTGCCACCTCCATGGGCCTGATTCTGGCGACCATGCCGCTGCTGACCGTGCTCCTGGCCTTTCCGGTGCTCAATACGCGACCGACCGCGACACTGCTGGTCGGCGCGCTGATTTCATTTGCCGGACTGATCTGGTTGCTGACCGCCGGCGACTTGTCTTCGCTGTGGCAGCATGGCGTTGGCCAAGGCGAACTGCTGATGTTGCTGGCGTCGCTGTCGTACGCGCTGTACTGCGTGCTGGTGAAGCGCTGGCAGATTCCCCTGCCGACCTGGGAAAGCCTTTATGTACAGATAGCCTGCGGCACCTTGCTGCTGGTGCCGCCCTTTTTACTGGCACCGTCGATTGCCCTGACCGCCAGGAACATTCCGCTGGTGCTGTTCGCCGGCCTGTTCGCCTCGGCGTTGGCCCCCGGTTTGTGGATGCGCGGCCTGCAGACCCTTGGCGGAGAGAAAACCGCGGTTTTGATGAACCTAGTGCCGTTGTTTACCGCGGTATTGGCGATTGTGCTGCTTGGGGAAACCTTGCACCTGTACCACGCCGTGGGTGGCGGATTGATTTTGCTGGGGATTGGATTGGCACAGTGGAAACCCGCGCGGGTGCTGGCTCGGATCACGACCTGAGCGACACGCGCTGGCCTTGCTCATCCTCCAACAGGTGCTGATAGGCTGGCGTCAACGGCCGGGCGCCCTGCCCCAGGGTCGACGTGCGGCGCTGCTTGCGCCCGTGGGTGAGCAAACGCACGGTATCGAAATCTTTGGCGGCGGCAAAAAACCGCTCCACCATCGGTAACCCGGTCTGTCCCCAGTCATCCATGTTCGACATCCAGGTCTGCATGCCCCAGACCGGCCAACGCCGCAACTGCTCCCAGGCGGCGTCCTGGCCCAGCACGCCTTCGGCACCGAGGCTGGTCAGTTTATCCCGGTACACCTCTAACAGGCGCCATGCATCGGCGCGACGCTCCGCCACGGTCAGCGCACCCAGCATGAAGTACGTAACGTCGCGCCATGGCCGGCCGTATCGGGCGAGTTGCCAATCCATCCAGACCCACTGGCCGTCGCTGCGTAAAAAGCTGTTGCCCTGATGGGAGTCCCATGGATCATACAGCCGGGTGACGTCTGCTCCAGTTCGAAGGCAGCCAGTTCGTCAAAGGCATGGCTGAACAACTCCGGTTTCTCGTACATCCATGTCGGCAACAGTTGCTGGTATTCCGGTTTGCGCAGATTGACCTTGATGTAGTTGTACATGCGCAGCAGGCCGTCGCTGTCCACCGGGTTGTCCATCGACTGTGGCAGCCAGCTTTGCCTCTGCAATTGCCGACTGTTCCAGGTTGCCGCGTGCAGCGTCACAAGTGACTCCAGCCCCCGGGCGACCCCGTCCATACCGAGGCGATCGGTGCTGTGACCGAAATGCCCGACGGCCAGGCCGAGGTCTTCCATCACCACCACACCACGAGCACCGCCATTGGCGTCCCAGTCGGTGAAATAGAGGGCTGGCAGCGCCGCGTCGGGCCATAAAAGCGCGCTTCCAGCTCACAGATATCGCCGCTCTCGAAACCCTCGGATCAGTTCGACTTCAGGCACACATGCGGCGGAATGCCCGCACGCTGGCCGACCTCGTTCAACTCGAGTCTGGCGCGGAGTTTGGTGGTGTGGCCGTTACGGACCTCGACCACGGTCAACGCCAAGACCTCGATGCCTGGGTAGCGCGGCTGTAATAACTGCGTGAGCCACGTCGCATTGACCTCGCCCAGTTGCCGAGGCAGGCGCCCGCTACACTGCGGGTATGGCCGCCCCAGCGGGCTAGCCGTCACGGCGTCAGCACCCGACCAGCGTTGGCCGGCACCTTCAGCTTGAGCAGTTCGATCGCGTTACCGCTGCGAATCCGCTCGCGGTCTTCAGCGGACAAGCCGATGCCTTCGGTCAGATCGCCATGGTCATACGCACCACCAAAGTTGGTGCCGTACAACAGACGCTCCGCGCCGACCACCTCGGCGACACCGCGGCGCAAGCCGGGCGCATGAACGTCAAGGTCGAAGTAAAAGTTCTGCAGGTAATCCATCAACGGTCGCTGGTTGCGCGAGTCCGGTGCCATGGCCCGGTTCAGTTCGCTCAGGCGTCCCAACTGGAATACCGCCATGCCACCGGCGTGGGTGATGTAGGTTTTCAACGTCGGGAAAACATCCAGTGCGCCGCCGCAGATCAGGTACCAGAAGAACAGCGTTTCATCGACGCAGTCACCGACGATGGAGGTGGTTTCGAACTTGTCGTCGGTGTGTTTTTCGCCCCAGTAAATCGACTGGTTGAAGCCATGCACCATGATCGGTACATCCAGCTGGGTGAGTTTTTCCCAGACGGGGAACAGGCGTTCGTCGTGAGCCTCCAGACCATTGAAGTTGGCCCCGCCGACGCACACACCCTTGGCGCCCAACTGAGTCACCGCGCGTTCAATTTCCTTCGCAGCGTTTTGCGGGTCCGCAAGGTTGGCGTGGCACCAGAAATCGAAGTGGTCGGGATCAGCCCGGCAAAATGCCGACAACTCGTCGTTGCAAATGCGCGCGTATTCATTGGCGAAATCACCCGCCCAATACATAAAACAGTGAGACGGCGTGGACATCACCAGTTTGTCGACACCCCGCTCGGCCATTAGCTTGCGACGGCTGGCGTGGCTCATACGCGCGAGGATATTGGCCTGCGCTTCGGCATCCGTCGCGGCTTTGGCCGGTTGCTTGGTGCCGAGGGAAAAATGCCCCACGGTCAGCCCCTGCACTTTCATGAATGGCCCCCAGAACTCGTGGCGGTTCAGCATGCCCTCAGTCAGCAAGTGGGCGTGGACATCAATCAGCATGGCGTTCTCCTTGTTGTAATTAGCCAGCAGACCGAACGACCCGCTCGCAGGGCATTCGGATCAATTTAAGGGATAACTGCGCCTCCAATAATATAAACACATTTCTAATATGTGTTCATTTAAATATGAGTCGCAGGGCTACCTTTTTATAAAATCCGCACAAAAAAAAGG